>DATHGV010000349.1:0-18476 GCA_035490135.1 Candidatus Methylomirabilota bacterium | reverse complement strand
GGTCGAGAGCCTCTTCTTCGCTGATTTTGCTCATGGCAAATCCCACATGAATTAACACCCAATCGCCCGTCTTGGATTTATCCTCCTGCAGCAATCCCAAATCCACCTTTCGTCGCACGCCCATCACATCAACCAGCGCGGAGTGCGTAGCGTCGGAAGTGATTTCAATAATCTTTCCCGGTATAGCCAGGCACATTCTGCATCCTTCCGTCGCTTCCAATTTTTAGTCCCGATGATCCATGCTTTGCCCACTCATCTCAAGAATCTCTTTTCGTAATGATGTCGAATGCAAGTTTCAGTTCGTCCTTCACTTTGAGTGCTCCGCCCGCAACAGAAACAAGCCTGATCTTGAAATCCGACTGTTTAATCAAGAATTCGCCGTAAGCGCGAAGCTTATCGTCCCCAGCAGCCACGTTCGCCGATAAAGTCTGCGGACGGGTAACACCGTGGAGAAACAAATCGCCCTCAATCTTCAGGACATATAGCGATTCGCCGAGTTGCATTCCCGAAACTTGCCTGCTTTCAAAGGCGATCTCCGGGAATCGTTTCACTTCCAATGCCTGGTCATTCATAGTGCGCGTAATTTCGCGGAGGTCTGTTTCGCTAACATCGTTCTGCACTTCAAACGAACCAGCCTGAATGGTCATGCCAACAGAACTGCCCGCCAGGTTATCGGGCGCAAAGTTAACTTCGCCAGAAAACTCTCGAATCGCGATCACCGGATTGTGCCCAAATCCCGACAACAGTCCTGCGGCAAACGCGCGCACTGTAAAACGGCTGCTCGCGGGATCGATCGTGTAGTGCACGGCCGAAGTTTCTGGCGACATTTTTCCCCCTGTTGCTGAGTCCATCGTTGCCTTACTCGATGGAACAAGACCCGAGCACCGACGTGTACAAATCCCCACTGGTGGTGCCCGCCAACTTCAGATCGATTTCATTCAGATTTCGCTCAGAGTGGTCCAGAAGAATCACATGTTGAGGTTTCAGCCGCACGATGCCTTCGGCTAACGCCGAGCCGATGAAACCGCCCGCGCCCGTCAGCAGGATTGTCTTTCCCGCAATATCTTCTTCTACCCCATTTTCTCGCGTCAAATCGATCACTCCATACCGCAGCACATCGCACGTCTCATGCACGCACCTTCATATGTATTCAAATCGTAGAGCGGAAAGCTCAGGCGGTGCACTCCCTTGCGGGCACTTAATAAATATCGAAGAAGAATTAACAGCAGCGATGTTACTTCCACGCGCCAAGTAGTCTTCGAACGAGCACGAGTTGCCCGAGGTGGTACGCGTTATGGTCGGCTGCCAGTAAGGCTTGCCGCAAAATAGTTTGCCCATCGCCATGGGGGACTTTGGCAAACAAGTCCGTTGAATCATCCGCTAGAAGTTTAATGAATCGTTTCATGTCGCTGCGAAATGCCTGAACACTTTTGTCCCATGCCTTCTCGTCAGGCGGCGCGGCCTTCGGCCAATAGCCTTCAGGCCATTTAGGCGATTCATGTTTTGGACTGATCGCAAATTCGAGGATGTCCCACTGAGCGATGCGCAGGTGCTCGAGCAGTTGCCACGGAGAATGCTCGGCGCCTTTGGGAATTTTGCCTTGCAGCGCCTCAGGCAGGTTGGCCACAGCGTCGTCGAATGTTGTATGGGCGTCGCCGCCGTCGAACATCTTTATTAAATGTTTTCTTAATAAATTATCAGTGTCCATAGGCCTGGGAAAAACGTCTCATAGGTGATGCATCATACTCCGATGGGATTTGCATGCTGTTATACCCCTTCCATGGGGAGACCAACGTAGTTTTCCGCGAGTGTTTGCGCGGCAGCCCGCGAACTCGTGACGTAGTCCAGTTCCGCAAGTTGCCGCCGTTCGTTGAATGGATTTGTTGACGCATGCCGATGCAGCATCGAAGTCATCCACCAGGAAAAGCGCTGCACTTTCCAAACCCGGTGCAAACAGATTTCTGAATATCGCGTGAGCAGATCCATCTTGCCGGAATCATAAAATTCCCTCAAACCCCTTACGAGCACTCGAACATCCGCAATCGCCAAATTCAGACCCTTGGCTCCAGTGGGCGGAACGATATGCGCCGAATCCCCCGCAAGAAATAACCTGCCGTACTGCATGGGTTCAGCCACGAAACTGCGCATTCCCGTCACGCTTTTTTGCAGAATGGGTCCTTCTGTCAGCTTCCAGTGTTTCGTTAATTCGAAGCGGCGTTGAAGCTCGGTCCAGATTCGCTCATCCGGCCACTCGCTCAAATCCTCATTTGGGGAGCACTGCAAGTAAAGCCGGCTGATTTCTGGCGAACGCATGCTGTGTAGCGCGAATCCTCGTTCGTGGTAGGTATAGATCAATTCCTCGGAAGACGGAGGAGCTTGCGCGAGAATTCCCAGCCAACCGAAAGGGTAAATTTGTTCAAACGCGGTGATCACCCCCTCGGGAATGGACGGCCGGCAAACGCCGTGAAAACCATCGCAGCCGGCGATAAAGTCGCAGATTAATTCATGAGTTGACCCTTCGTTTTCAAAATGAATCGAAGGCGTGTTCCCATCGAGCGCCCGGGTACGCACATCGCTCGCGTCGAAGATAATTTGACCTCCCGCCGATAAGCGTGCCGCCACCAGATCCTTTACGACCTCGTGCTGGGCATAGATGACGACGCCTTTGCCACCGGTAAGTTCACGAAAGTCGATGCGGTGCCCGGCGCCGCTAAATCTAAGCTCGATTCCCCCATGGAATAGCCCTTGGCGTTGCAGCCGTTCACCGACCCCCGTCTCCACCAGCAGGTCAACGGTTCCCTGCTCGAGAACGCCAGCGCGGATGCGCTCTTCTATGCGTTTGCGCGTGGAGGCTTCCAAAACTACTGACTCGATGCCATGAAGATGCAGCAAGTGAGAAAGCATCAACCCAGCGGGACCAGCCCCTACAATTCCGACTTGTGTGCGTATTTTCATGGAGTTACAGACTTTGAATGACCTTACCTTCTTCGAAGCGCCCGCCCGTTGGCTACCACCCGGCCGTTTCTAAGGTCTTAATTTAGCAACAATAAGAGGTAACATCTTTCAAACTATTGCATGCTCAAAGTATCATGGTCATTAGCCTGACCCGTCTCACTCCTCGGAGACGTTCCATTGGCGCACAGCGAATAGATGCCTGAGAAAACTGGTCAATCCGCGAATACGCCCGAACCCAAACGGAAATTCAACTTATCAACTAAGTTGAAGATCGTCGATCTTCTTCGTCCCCATTGGACGGCCCTGACGTTAGCGTTCTTGGCTGTTCTAGGGGAGACCCTGACCGATGTGCTGGAACCTTGGCCAGTCAAGATCGTAGTCGACAACTTGCTGCAGCATAAGCGCTTGCCTAACTGGATTGGTCGGCCGGTTAGCGGTCTATTCGGGGACAACCAGATCGCCATCCTGAACTTTGCGGTCGCCGCAGTTGCGGCCATTGCCATAGTCGGGGCTCTCAGTTCCTACGCCGAAAAGTATCTTACAACCAGCGTCAGCCAGTGGGTAACACACGATTTGCGCCGGATGTTGTATGGCCACATTCAAAGGCTCTCCCTCGCGGAGTATGACGAAACGCGCACGGGCGATTTGATTTCCCGCGTAACTAGCGACATCAATGCCGTCCAGGATTTTGTTAACACTGCGTTGTTGGGCATGGTCGTCAATGTTCTTACGCTGGTAGGCATGATCGGGGTGATGTTCTACATAAACTGGCGATTCACGCTGATAGCCCTGTCGGTCTCACCAATACTTTTTGTATTTGTGTACATCTTTACTCGCCGAATCAAGAAGTTCTCGCGCGACGTTCGAAAGAAAGAAAGCGACCTTACATCCGTAGTTCAGGAGGTGTTTACCTCTATTCGGGTGGTCAAAGCCTTCGCCCGCGAAGACTATGAACAGGAACGTTTCGAAGAAAAAAGCTTGGAAAATGTGGAAACCGCGCTGAAGGCTCGCAGCCTGAAGGCGAAACTGGCACCTATGGTGGAGGTTATCGTAGCCATCGGTACCTGCTTAGTGCTGGGCTACGGAGCTCGCCTCGTGTTGCGCGGAAGTCTGAGCGCCGGCGTGCTGATCGTTTTCTTGCTTTACCTCGGCAAGATGTATAAGCCCATGCGCGATTTGTCCAAGATGACCGACACGGTCTCAAAAGCGGTAGTGGGCTTCGAGCGAATTCAAGAAGTCCTCGAAATCGAAAGCAAAGTTCGGGATTTGCCGAGGGCAAAAAAGGCTCCCAAGTTCAAGGGCAAAATCGAATTCGAACATGTCAGCTTCCGCTATGACGGCGGCAACTTGGTGTTGAAAGACATCAATTTTACGATTCAGCCCGGGCAAATCGCGGCATTGGTCGGGCCTTCCGGCACAGGGAAGACCACGATAATTAGTTTGATCCCGCGCTTTTATGACCCGACTAGCGGCAAGGTGAAAATCGACGACCGCGACGTCCGTGAGTACACTCTCAAATCCCTTCGCCAGCAAATCAGTTTCGTGTTGCAGGATACGCTGCTGTTCCATGCCACAATCTGGGAAAACATCGCGTATGGACGGCCCGACTCCCCCCGCAAGAAAATCGAGGAGGCTGCACGATTAGCAAACGCTCATGAGTTCATCGCAAAAATGCCCGAAGGCTATGACACCATGGTCGGTGAACGAGGAATTACGCTTTCCGGAGGACAGCGACAGCGTATTGCTATCGCCCGCGCGATTATTCGCGACACTCCCATGCTGATCCTTGACGAACCGACTTCCGGGCTCGACGCCGCTTCTGAGCAAACCGTGATCGAAGCACTAGACCGCTTGATGAAAGGCCGGACTACCTTACTAATCGCTCATCATCTGGGAACCATCCGACACGCAGACTGCATTTTTGTGGTCAATGATTCCGAGCTGGTGGAACAAGGCACTCATGAGGAACTTCTTGCAGCAGGAGGAACTTATGCCGAACTATATAAGATTCAGACGTCACAGGGCGGCGAGCAAGCCGCTGTGGAGCACGCCGCTGAAAAACCTGTCGCCTAAGTCGTTTGGCCTTTTCACTCCGAACAGTCCGAGTGGCCGAATGATATCTCCCAATTCGTTGGTTCGTTTGGCAATCCTACTGTTCGCAACAGCTACCTCGCTGCCGGCGCAGAATGAACCAAAACAAGACGAGCCCCAGCAAGAAACCGAACCCAAGAAAGATAAAGAGCAAGGAAAAAACGAGGAAACAAAATCAGAAAAAAGAGAAGACAAGCGGAAAAAGGGACAAGCAATCCCCCGGCTCAGGGCGGTGATTTGGCACCCCACCATCGATGTTAATCAGCTGAATCTGTTTTACGGTGTCGGAGGCAAGGAAGACGCGCCGTCCCCGGACGCCAAATATAAATTCAAAAAAGAAGAGATGAATGGAACAAGCCCGAAGTTTGACGTGGAAGACGACAAAGGTATCAAGTGGCGAGTCAAACTGGGACAGGAACCGCGAGCCGAAACCGCTGCCAGCAGGTTGCTATTTGCCGCCGGCTACTTCGTGGACGAAGATTATTACGTCGACGAATTGCATGTAGAGGGATTGCCACCGTTGAAGCGTGGCCAATCGTTTGTTACCAACGACGGAGTCGTGCACGGCGCTCGCTTGGAGCGGCGCATGAAAGAGGTTAAGAAACTGGGGACATGGGATTGGTTCAAGAATCCATTTGTGGGCACTAAAGAATTCAACGGCCTTCGCATTATGATGGCCCTCGTCAACAACTGGGACTTAAAAACGATCAATGATTCGATTTACGAAGTCGACGAGCAAGCCGAATACGTGGTTAGTGACGTGGGCGCGACGTTCGGCAAAACTGGGGACCCGCTTCACCGCTCCAAGAGCGTCTTAAAAGATTATGAAGATTCTAAGTTCATCGACAAGGTCACCGGCGATTTCGTGGACTTCGTCTTGCATAGCCGCCCGCCATTACTAGCCGCTATCAACATAGCGAATTATGAAAAACGTACCCACATGCAGGACGTAACCAAACATATCCCTCGCGCTGACGCGAAATGGTTGGGCGTAGGACTCTCTCAACTTACCGAACAACAAATTCGCGATTGCTTCCGGGCGGGTGGATATACTCAGGAAGAAGTCGATGGCTACTCGGCGGTAATTCAAAATAGAATTGCGGCGTTGAATGCGTTGTGAGAGCACCCGGTCTCTTTCAAGCGCAGTTCGAAAGCGTCACATTTAATTTATGCCTACAAATCGTGGTATGAGTCTAAACGTGCGCGTCTCATCGCTCTGGACTGCCTGCCTGTGAAGCTGATTTATCAACCTCACGATGGCGCGACTCCTCTGCTCACGGCCATCAAGAAAGCCAAAAAATCGATCGATATCGCGATTTTTCGATTCGACCGCACCGACATTGAGGCGGAGCTCAAAGCCGCGACAGCCAGAGGTGTCAAGGTAACCGCGCTTATCGCGTACGTGAATCGCGGCGGCGAGAAACATCTTCGAGCACTGGAGATGCGCTTCCTGGATGCGGGGATAACCGTTGCGCGCACCGCGGATGATCTTATCCGTTATCACGACAAACTTATTATTTTCGATCGCAAGACGCTGTTCATGTTGTCCTTTAATTTTACGCATCTGGATATTGACCATAGCCGCGGCTTTGGAATCATCACCGGCAACTCTAAAATCGTCCAGGAAGCTATAAAGCTGTTTGAGGCAGATTGTACTCGCACATCCTACAGCGCCGGACTCGAAACATTTGTCGTAAGTCCCGTGAACTCCCGCAAGGTACTGACCACTTTCCTTAAGCGCGCCAAAAAACAATTACTGATCTACGACCCGGAAATCTCCGACCCCGAGGTTGTGAGAATTCTGCAGGAACGAGCCAAGTCGGGCGTTGAAGTCAGAGTCATTGGTAAAGCCTCCAAGCAGCTCGGGTTAAAAGTGGCGAAACTCACGAAAATCCGTCTGCATACTCGCACCATCCTGAAAGACGCTTCGCAAGCCTTTATCGGAAGTCAAAGCTTGCGGGAGGCGGAACTGGACTCTCGCCGCGAAGTAGGCTTGATTTTTCGGGAAAGCAAGATCGTCAAACAATTGATCCAGTGTTTCGAATCGGATTGGCGCTCCGCGGATGCCACCACTGACAGCGCCCTGAAGAAGGACGAGCCGGAGGTCCCCAAGAAACACGTGGTACAAGCAACCAAGGTGCTCGCCAAAGAGTTGCATCCTTTGGAAGCAACGGTTAAGAAAGCGGTGAAGAAGCTTGTCGCCGAAGCCGGCGAGGACGTACTTGGCGATAAGCGTGTCAAGACCACCGTCAAAAAAATGGTCAAAAAGGCCATCAAACAGGCGGTAAAAGAAGTAGCAAATGGTACGAAAGATACTTAACCAGCCCGAGGAGGCCTATTGAAAACATGGCCGCGAAATTTAAGCCAGATTCGATCGGCAATGTTGATCGCACTTGCCGTTTTTGGAAGCGTACCGATTTATGCATCTACGGCTCAGGGTTCACAAGCGCAAAATCAACCGGCACAGAATCCACAGACACCAAACCCACAAGCACAAAATCAGCCCGTGCCGAACGCGGCGCCAGACCTAAAATCACCCGGCTTTCAGGAATTTGCCGAACGCGTCCAGAAATATGTTCAGCTACACAAGTCTGTTGAGGCCACTGTACCGAAGCTCAAAACAACCAATGAACCGGAGTTGATCGCTGCCCACCAGAAAATCCTGGCGCGAAAGATCAAGGCGGCTCGTGCGCTTGCCAAGCGAGGCGACATTTTTACTCCCGCCGCCAAAGAGGACTTCGTGAAAGCCATCTCCAGTGAATTTAATGGGCCTCAAGGTCCTCACGCGAAAGCAACCATCAACCAAGGCGCACCTCTTAAAAAAGTTCATCTGCATGTGAATGAAATTTATCCCGAGTCCATTCCATACACTTCTGTTCCACCCACCATGCTGCAAAAACTTCCCAAATTGCCCGAAGAGGTAGCCTACCGAGCGGTAAGCAGCGATCTCGTGCTCCTGGACGTCAAAGCAAATCTCGTCGTGGATTACCTCCCGGGTGTTATTCCGGTGGAGGCTACCAACGGACAATGATTCTGCGGCGACGATTTTTCCTCATTGGACTTTTTCTTGTACTAGCCACGGCCCCGCGTGCCGACGAATTCAAATTTCCTCTTAAGTCTAATTCAGTGCGCTTCGCCGCGATCGGAGACATGGGCACCGGCAATAAGCCTGAATTTCAAACCGCCGACCAGATGAATGAGCAGCGCAAAACTTTTCCTTTCGAGTTTGTAATCGCCCTCGGTGACAATCTCTATGGCGGTCACTCCCCGGCCGACTTTGAAAAAAAATTCGCCAATCCGTACAAGTCTTTGCTAGACGGCGGAGTCAAATTCTACGCCGCTCTCGGCAATCACGACGACAGCAGCGAGCGTTTTTATAAGCCCTTCAACATGAACGGGGCAAATTACTATTCCTTCAAAAAAGGTAACGCCCACTTTTTCGCTTTGGATAGCAACTACATGGATCCCAAGCAACTGGACTGGTTGCAGAAGCAATTGCAAAGCGCAGATAGCAATGAATGGAAGATCTGTTTCTTTCATCACCCGCTGTTTTCATCAGCGCGCAAACATGGCCCGGCAACCGACCTGAGGCTTTTATTGGAGCCGATATTTGTGAAATACGGCGTTAACGTCGTGTTCGCAGGCCATGAACACATATACGAACGCATTCTGCCGCAAAAAGGTATTTACTACTTTACGGAAGGCTCCTCCGGCCAGCTACGCGCCGGTGGACTAGACCGTTCGAACATCACTGCGGCCGGTTTCGACACCGATCGCGCTTTCATGCTAGTTGAAGTAGCAGACGATCAAATGTATTTTGAGACGGTTTCAAGGACAGGAAAGGTCGTCGACTCTGGCGTCATTCAACGCCAGCAAGCAGCAAGCGCCGCCAAGCCCTCAGTTCCAGCGCCGATTTAACGCAAAGCTTCCGCGGCCTTGCGACGTTTCATCGCGTACATTGCCGTATCCGCCGCGGAAACCAATGATTCCACGTTGTCTCCGTCCAGCGGATATACGCCGACCCCGACGCTGACGGAAATTCGCGGCCCATTGCTATCTTCCGCGATACTGCTGCTGATGCGGCGCGCTACAGAATGGGCAGCTTCTCTCCCAGTTTCTGGAAGTAGCAGCGCGAATTCATCCCCTCCAAACCTCGCGGCAGTGTCTATATCGCGGCAAAACAGCGTTAAAGCGTCGGCGGTCCGGCAAAGGGCCTGGCTCCCGGCCATGTGCCCAAAGCTGTCGTTAAGCTGCTTTAAGCCGTCCATGTCGAACAGCAGCAAAGAAAACTCCCTGCCGGTACGATTCGAACGTCTGATTTCCATGTCCAGCGCATCGATCAGGTGCCGGTAATTGGCAAGCCCGGTTAGCGGGTCACTCGCCGCTAGGCGTCGCAGGTGATCCTCCAACTCACGCTGCTTGGTCACATCCTCGACGATCACTTCATACGCATACATTTGCCCCTGTTCACTTAGCACTTCCTGCGCGCTCAGTCTAACCTTAATGGTGGATCCGTCTTGGCGAGTCCACTCCGCCTCAACGGGATCCACCGCCCCATCTTGTGATTTTCCGAGAAGCTGCGCCCGCTTCACCGGATCGGCGAAAATATTGCCGGCGAGATTAACCTCCAGTAGTTCTTCTTTGGAGGGGTATCTCAGCATCGTCAGAAGCGCTTGATTTACGTCGAGAAACGCACCTTCAAGGTCACAGCGGCATATCCCGTAGCTTAGGTTTCCGGCCAACGCGCGGTACTGGGCCCGCAACCGCCGTAGCTCCCTCTCCGCACGGTCCCGTTCATGACGCAGTGATCGCTCGTTCAGGGCTCTGCGAACAGCTACTGGCAGATGCCCGATGGCGTCGGTATGCACGCAGTCAAATGCCCCTCTGAGCATAAGATTTGCTGAGTCCTCTTTCGATATTATATTGTCCACCAGCAGGATGAGCGGCAGGTCTTTCGGGAGTTCAGTGGCTAAGGTACACACGTGGTCGTGTGCCGAGTCGGAACTATACTGGCAAACGGCAATATCGAAGGATTGCCGTTGCGGGTGATTCACCAATTGGTTCGCATCCGTGACGACGTGGGATTCAACCGCAAACCCGACGCGCTTTAATTCCTGCACGCTCCGCTCGACCAGTGATTGGTCGCCGTGAGCAAAAATAATCCGTACCGCTGGCCGTCTGGCCTCTTCAATACTCGACGGCCTGGACGCAATCTGCGTCGCGTTTTCTAGTTTGGATTGCGAAGGCAAGGTTTAGCCCCAAACTCCCTTAGAAGCAACCGCTTAGAACGTCGTTTCCACTCCAGAGGAGCACATCAGTTAGGCCGGAACAATCAGGCGTTATCCTCATGGTTAACAAGCCGGCACGGATGCCGCCAAACCCTCTGAAAACGCTCAAACCTTCTCGCAGCGCGATGTGCCGGCCGCCAAGAGCCTTCTCGGTCACGATAACTGTCTCACTGCAGACTTATAAGTGCGATAGTAATTCGGTACTACAGGAAATTCCTACTTCCCACGCGCTGCCGATTGTGGGACAGTATGATCCCGGTTGACTCGCCCGAGACGTCCCCCTGGCCCGACAGTTAATCGATTGTGGGGGATCCGCTCGTGTACAAGAGTTTTTTCGGGCTTAAGAAAAATCCTTTCAACGTAAACCCTGACCCTTCTTATCTTTACCTGACACCTCAAACCAGGCGCACTCTTGATGAATTGACCTATGGCATCGAGAGCCGCAAGGGATTGATGCTGCTAACCGGGGAAGCCGGGACCGGAAAAACTACGCTCGTCAATCATTTGCTCCTCTGGCTGGAGCATCAGCGCGCTCGCACCGCATTTATCTTCAATTCCCATCTCGACTCGAAACAGTTGTTCGACTTCATTTTTTCCGAATTTGAAATTCCAGTCACTCCTCAAGCAAAAGACAACCCGTTATTAGCCTTTAACGATTGGTTGTTGGCTCGCTACAGGGCGCGTGATTTGGTCGTTCTGATCGTTGACGAAGGGCAGGGGCTGCCTATCCATGTTCTCGAAGAGATTCGCCTATTGTCGAATATGGAGCTTCCCAACGAAAAGTTGCTGCAAATTATTCTGGTCGGCCAGCCTGAGCTGGACGCGAAACTAAGGCGTCCGGATCTGCGCCAACTCCAGCAGCGCATTGGACTACGCTGCAGGACGGCACCGCTTACGTTGGAGGAAGTCGCCGGGTACATCGAAAATCGGTTACATACAGCGGGCTCGGGCAGCAATTTGGTCTTCGAGGCTGACGCAGTTGAGGCGGTGTACAGCTATTCTGGCGGGATCCCCAGGGTTATAAATTTGCTGTGTGAGAACGCGCTAATTAATGCCTATGTAGAGCACACCAAGGTGATTTCTGCGCCATTGGTTGAGGAAGCCGCGCGTGAATTGCAGTTCGACACTTTCCGGCCGATGGCGCCGCCACGATTGCGCACCATAAGTGCACCGGCGGATGTCGCGGCAGATTTGCATTCCATTCTGGCCAAGATTAAAGCGGATGCCGACGCGTGGCAGGAAAAGCCCAGAGCTACGCCTTATCTGGTGAGCGCGCAAAAAGCTGTTATCAATCATCAGGGTGATGCATTCAGCGCCTCGGACTCCGAAGCAAGCGACACCAGGACCAGGGTCAATGTCCCCTCCACTTCCCGATCACCAAGCCCCGAATACGCCACCGCACGAGTGCGGGTTTGGAAGCGTGATCCTGCGGGACACGCGAACCCGGCTTCGGCACGTGCATTGCGCGCCTTCAATAATCTCCGCGCCTCTCTCGAACCAGCCATTGGCTCCCTTAGGAGATACAATCTCGAAGGAAAATTAAGGCTGTACAGCCATCTCGTCCGGATCCACGGAGTCGAACCGACGCTTCGCTCGATCAGAAATCTCAAGTTGGAAACGAGAATGAAACGAGGCGCGAAACGCGTTCACGTCCACGGAATCAAACCGGCAATCCGGTCGCTTGAAAGCTTGGGCTCAGACAGCAAATTGAAAAAACATCTGCAAACTGTCCGGAACGTTACTGGACCGCGTCTGGCTAGCTTTGGAGCTGGAATCAGGACCGGCATTCACACTGCTCGAAATCGTGCGACTCCGTTCGTAGATTCCCTAAGGCGTTGGTGGGGACGTAATTTCAACGAAGAGACTTACGGAAAAACCTTAATCGCCACCTTTTTGGCCTGTTGCCTGTTAGTTGGAATTCTTCTGAGGATGAATCCGACTCACGCGCCGCAGCATCCAGGCCGGATAATCATCGGCTGCGTGGGAATTCTGTTGTGCGGCCTTTATCTGACCGCAGGAGTTTCAATACTACTGCGAGCACGTCACAAGCTCCGGACCGACACTTCTAGATTGCTGACGAAGTCCTTGCTCTGGCTGCGCGCTCCTATGTCGCCTATGCAGACCCGGGCGCTTACCTCCGTCGCGGGCAAGATAGACACTCACAGGCGAGCCTGAGACCCGTTACCGGTGAGATTTCAGCACACCACGCGTGTTTTACCGCGTTTCACCACTTACCGATCCGGCCAGATCAAGTTGAACAGCGACGACCGGCTTAACCTTTAACAAAAAATTACTGGGGTTTTTCAAGCCCCACTCGATATAAGGAACTTCGAAAGCTGCCGTCCCTTTCCACTGGCCTTCTCTTAGCGTTGCTTGCGTGGGCACGTTAAGTTCATGATCGGCCCCGTGCAAAGAAAATATTCCATGAAGCTTCAAACTTGAATCTCCTTGGGCGACTATTGTTCCGTCGGCGCGGTCCGGACGAAACACGACCTCCGAGTATTGGTTGCTTTCGAGAATTTCCTTATGCATCCGGCGGTCTCGCGCATTGTTACCGCTCTCGCCCGAAGTAGCATCCACCACAATTTCACCGCTGACTTTTCCCGTTGCGGGATCGGCAGACACGGTGCCGCGCTTCACGTGAAACGTTCCATGCACGGTATGTAAACTGGATTCCACTTTCCAATGCACGGTACTTCGCGCTGGGTCAACAGACAAAACAATTTGCTCCGCTGATCGTGTCGCGTGTGAACTTTGCTGCGAAGTAGCAGCTTGGCGGCCCGGCATTGCTGCGCCGAGGAGCACAACCACAGAAATACAGTTCCTCAGTCCGTGCATCTTGTTTGGATATCCTTGACTCATGCCGCCAGAAATCGCCAGCCGAGTAAAGCGCCCGTGGTGGCAAAGTGTGTCGGCGAAGTTTCGCCCACGTGAATGGATATCAATCGCGCGAAAACCTCGGGATTATTTCTGAAAACCGTTAATGTTCTTCGACGCAGACGCGCGCGTCCATCGAGCAGCAGCAGGAGCCGCGCCATAAACGTTGGACGTCGTGCAAATTGGCGGTGAGCCTTTTGATACAAGTCCAGGCAGTTTTTCTCCATAGCCTCGGCCAAGGCCACCGCTTGATGAAAGCTCAGGCTCAATCCTTCGGCGGTGATAGCATCGACGCTACCCGAGGCATCCCCAATGAGGGCAACATTGTCACGACAAACGCGCTTCAGCCGGTGCATCGTTGTAATCGTGCCACGTGCTGGCCTCGAGAGCCGTTCCCCGCTCAACCGGCTTGCCAGTTCCGGAAATTCCTTAAGAGCAATACGGATGTCGCGGTTTTCGCTTCGCGACACCATCACTACGCACACTTCCTTCGCGGATACCGGCGTGACATAGGCTTGCGCGTTCTCAGCCCAATGAATTTCCACATATTCCGACCAAGGCGCAAGAGCGAAGTGTGCGCGCCATGCCAGTCGGGAGTCTCTCTTGTTGGAAGATTCTAGTCCGGCCCACCGCCTCACCCGCGATTGGCCGCCGTCCGCGCCGATAATCCATTTCGCCTGAATGAAATTTCCGCCGGCCAGGTTTACACCATCGCCCCGAATGCCGATCACCGGCGTTTCCCACAGAAATTGGACTCCCAAAGCGGCTGCTCGATTCAACATTTTTTGGTGCAGTATTGGGCGGCGTAATCCCACGCCCCTTCCACTTGGAAAACATGCCGTTGCAGACTTTTCTTTTTCCAGGAATTTTAATCCCCGGAGTGGATATCCTTCACCAGCCTCCATCTCCACGCCAAGCTGTTGTAGAGCGGCAATCGAATCCGGCATCAAGCCTTCGCCGCACGGCTTATCAATCGGCGGTCTGTTTCCATCTGCGACGACCACTTGGAAACCTCGACGTCGCGCCGCTATTGCTGCAGCTAAGCCCGCAGGGCCGCCTCCGATCACCAACACGTCCGCGCCATTGACCATAAATCGTCCGCTTTCCTCGAGTTTCATATTCCACTTGGAGGGTTATTGTTAAAGATGCATGGAGCTGGGCACAAGATGCCGTGCCTATCGTAAACGGGTTGTAACATATGTATAAAATCAATTTATCTGACAATCGAAAAGTATTAATTTGATCTATATGTGCTTTGGGCTCATTCTGATTTCACGGTTCGGCTTGTTACCCGGCCGGTCTGGATGAGTCGGGACATGAACATCGCTGGTTCACAAGTCCACTAAATTAATTGTGCTCATAAGAACATCAACAGTGCAAATGGAGAAAATTTAATTGAGCGACTCGCTCCCCAGACCTCGTAGTCACACGCTTGTCGATGGTGCCAGTCGTTCTCCCGCCCGGGCAATGCTTCGAGCTTCCGGCCTCAGTGACGGAGACTTCAAGAAGCCGCTTATCGGTGTGGCCAACACGTGGATTGAAATCGGTCCGTGTAACTATCATCTGCGCGAGTTGGCCAAACATGTAAAAGACGGAATTCGCGCGGCTGGTGCTGTCCCACTGGAGTTCAATACCGTGTCGATTTCCGACGGCATCACCATGGGCACGGAAGGCATGCGCGCGTCGCTAATCAGCCGTGAAGTGATTGCAGATTCCATCGAGCTGGTCACCAGAGGCAATCTCTTCGACGCTCTCATCGTGCTGGTGGGCTGCGACAAGACCATTCCGGCCGGCATTATGGCGCTGGCTCGCCTGAATATTCCTGGACTCATTCTATATGGCGGCTCCATAGCGCCGGGCCAGTTTGAAGGTCATTCCGTGACGATTCAGGATGTCTTCGAGGCTGTGGGCACGTATGGCCGCGGGGAAATGAGCGAAAAACGTTTGACCGCGCTGGAAAACGTTGCCTGTCCAGGCGCCGGCGCTTGCGGCGGGCAATTCACCGCCAATACCATGGCGCTGGTTTGCGAATTTCTTGGAGTGGCGCCAATAGGTCTTTCCAGTACCCCTGCCACCAACGAGGCAAAAGCCGAAACCGGGCGTCGTGCTGGCGAGCTCGTCGTTGATCTTCTTCGCAGGAATGTTTTGCCATCGCAAATCATAAACAAGGCCTCCATTGAAAACGCCATCGCCGGTGTAGCGGCTACGGGCGGCTCGACCAACGCCGTCTTGCATTTGTTGGCTATCGCCAACGAAGCGAAGCTGCCTTTGTCCATAGACGATTTTGACCGCATCAGTTCGCGTGTTCCGATCCTCGCCGATCTAAAACCTGGGGGACGATTTGTCGCTACCGACCTTTACGCAGCAGGCGGCACTGCGCTCGTCGCAAAGCGCCTCATTGAAGCTGGACTTTTACGGGGGGAGTCCATCACCGTTACTGGCCGCACTATCGCCGAAGAAGCAAACGCGGCAAAAGAGGCGCCCGGACAGGAAGTCGTCCGCAAGTTGAACGCGCCGCTCAAGCCCACCGGCGGCCTGGTTATCTTGAAAGGCAATCTAGCTCCCGAAGGGTGCGTGGTGAAAGTCGCAGGTCACAACATTCAAAACTTCCGTGGTACTGCTCGCGTTTTTGATAGCGAAGAAGCGGCATTCCAAGCTGTTGAGAATCGCATCGTTAAAGCCGGTGACGTCATGGTAATTCGTTACGAGGGGCCCAAAGGCGGCCCGGGAATGCGCGAGATGCTCGCTGTTACGGCGGCGTTGGTCGGCGCCGGCCTTGGCGACACCGTTGCTCTCCTAACCGACGGCCGTTTTTCTGGCGCCACCCACGGCCTCATGGCTGGTCACGTTGCTCCTGAGGCAGCTAACGGTGGCCCTATCGCCGCCGTCGCCGAAGGCGATACCATTGTGTTCGATCTGCCATCGCGCACCTTGAATTTGGAAATTACTAATGCGGAAATGCAAAGAAGGCTGGCCTCCTGGTGTGCCCCAGCGCCGCGCTACACTTCAGGCGTAATGGCCAAGTATGCGCTGCTGGTTTCGTCATCGGCTTTGGGAGCTATCACCGTTGTTCCGCAAATACTGCCGTCCGCAATGCAACCTGGGACGAATGCGAGGACCTTATGAAGCTGACCGGCGCGGAAATTCTTTGTGAATCGCTGACCAGGCTCGGCGTGAAGCACATCTTTGGCTATCCCGGCGGCGCGATTTTGCCCGTTTACGACGCACTTGGGAAATCTAGGTTGCACCACGTACTGGTGCGCCACGAGCAAGGCGCTACGCATATGGCCGACGGTTACGCGCGAGCCAGTGGCGAAGTAGGCTGTGCGATGGCTACTTCCGGTCCTGGCGCCACAAATATGGTCACCGGCATTGCTACAGCCATGCTTGATTCTTCCCCCGTCGTTTGTATCACCGGTCAAGTTAGCAGCAAAGTCTTGGGTTCCGACGCGTTTCAGGAAATAGATATCACCGGCATAACCATGCCGATTACCAAGCACAACGTGGTGGTTACCCGCGCCGAGGATATTGCTCGCACTGTTCGTGAAGCATTCCTCATCGCCGCTTCCGGGCGCCCCGGACCCGTTTTAGTGGACATCACCAAGGATGCTCAGCAGGCTTCCTGCGAGTTTGATTGGAATGCTGCCGCTCCAAAACTTCCGCCAAAACGCCAGCGAATCAATTACGACCAGGCGGAATTCGATCGCGCGGTGGAACTGCTGAACTCTGCAAAGCGTCCGCTGATCCTCGCTGGACACGGCATCATCGTTTCGGGTGCGATGAAAGCATTCGAGCAATTCGTCCGCGCCGGAAAGTACCCCGTGGCCATGACCCTGCTCGGCATCGGCTGCTTCCCTGCCAAAGATCCTCTGAACCTGGGCATGATGGGCATGCATGGCGAAGCCTGGGTCAACAATGCCATTCAGGAATCCGATCTGCTCATCGCCGTGGGCATGCGGTTCGATGACCGCGTGACCGGGGATTTGCGCACCTACGCGAAAAACGCCCGCAAGATTCATATCGAGATTGATCGCGCGGAGATTAACAAAAATGTGCCGGTGGACGCGGCTCTCGTTGGCGACGCGCGTGAAGTTCTAGAAAAACTCACTCCGCACATTGAAACGCGTGACCACGGCGTGTGGCTCCGCCACATCCAGGAATCAAAGGGCGATTCCGCCGTCCGCGATATTCAAAGCCTGCCTGACAACGGTCATCTCTATGCCGCTCATGTGATCAACGACATCTGGAAAGAAACGCGTGGGGAAGCCATCGTGGTAACGGATGTTGGTCAGCACCAAATGTGGGAGGCCCAGTATTACCATCACAATTTGCCCCGCACGCTGATCACTTCCGGCGGACTCGGAACCATGGGTTTCGCGCTGCCAGCGGCCATAGGCGCCAAATTCGCCAAACCTGACGCCGAAGTGTGGGTTGTAGTCGGTGACGGCGGATTCCAAATGACCATGAGCGAGTTAGCCACCATCGTGCAAGAAAAAATCAACATCAAGATCGCCATCATCAACAACGGCTTCCTGGGCATGGTCCGTCAATGGCAGGAGTTTTTCTACGATAAACGCTATGTCGCGACTCCGCTCGTCGCTCCCGATTTTGCAGCGTTGGCCAATGCCTTTGGCATACGTGGCGAACGCATCGCTACTCGAGCCGAAGTAATCCCGTGTATTCGGGCCGCTCGCGAATCCAAGGAAACGGTACTCATCGATTTTCGCGTGGAGCAGGAAGACTCCGTTTACCCCATGGTGGCGGCCGGCGCATCGCTTCACGACATGATTCGGCGGCCCGATAGTCCGCTGGTGGAGACCGCCACGGAGCCATGAAAAAAATAGAGGAAACCATGCAAACACTTGTCGCTTACGTGGAGAACAAACCAGGTGTCCTCAACCGCGTCTCTTCTCTGGCTCGGCGGCTGGCAATCAATATCGATTCGCTTACCGTGGGCCCCACGGAGAACGAAGAAGTCGCGCGCATGACTATCGTCGCGCACACCGACGAAAAGGGCGCGCATCGGCTCGAGGCCAGCCTCGAAAAACTGGTGGACGTGCTGCTGGCTGAAAATATTTCCAACCGCTCCATTCTCGAACGCGACCTGGCGCTGATTAAAGTTTTGGCGGACCAGAAAAATCGTCCGCATCTTATGGAATTGATCAAGGTGTTCCGGGCCCGCGTGGTGGACGTTGCTCCGGAATCCCTTATCCTGGAAGTTTCCGGCACCGTGGATAAAATTGACGGCCTGCTTGAAGTCTTGCG
>DATHGV010000348.1:0-13206 GCA_035490135.1 Candidatus Methylomirabilota bacterium | reverse complement strand
TTCGGGTTTTTTGACGGTGACTACTTACGCGCGTAGCGCTCGAAATCGACCATCTGGCGTTCCATTTCCTCGCGGGCAGAATCGGAGGCGGAGCGCACGCCTTGAATGCGGAGTTTGAATTCGTCGGCGTTGGAGGCGCGGAGCAAAGCTTCGTCAAGGGTGATGAGGTTCTTGGTGTAGAGATCGAAAAGAGACTGGTCGAAGGTCTGCATGCCGTATTGGCTGGTACCCGCGGCAATGGCGTCGCGGATTAAACGCGTTTTGTCGGCATTGATAATGCAATCACGAATGTAGTTCGTGGCGATCATCACTTCGACGGCCGGGACGCGGCCTTTGTCGTCGGCGCGACGCACCAGGCGCTGGGAGACGACGGCTTTTAAGGTGGCAGCCAATTGCAGGCGAATCTGTTTTTGTTCCGGGGGAGGGAAGACGGCAATGATGCGCTGGATCGTTTCTGTAGCATCGAGGGTGTGCAATGTGGAAAGCACCAAGTGGCCAGTTTCCGCGGCGAGCAAGGCAGTCGATATGGTTTCCAGGTCGCGCATTTCGCCGACGAGAATAACGTCGGGGTCCTGACGAAGGGCGGCGCGGAGGGCGGTAGAAAAATTTGCAGTGTCCACTTCCACTTCACGCTGATTAATAAAGCTTTTCTTGTCGCGGTGCAGAAACTCGATGGGGTCTTCGATGGTGATGAGGTGGTCGGCGCGATCGGCGTTGATGCGATCGATCATGGCCGCGAGGGTGGTGGACTTACCGGAACCGGTGGTGCCGGTGACCAGCACCAGACCGCGTTGCTCCTCGCAGATGCGCCCAATCACGGCGGGCAGATTTAATTCTTCCGAGGTGCGAATTTTAGTGGGAATTACGCGCAAGACCATGCCTACGTTGCCGCGTTGTTGGAAAACGTTGACGCGGAAGCGGCCGAGACCCGATACGCCATAAGCCATATCGAGCTCGGCGGTCTCTTTAAACTTTTGCTTCTGACGATTGGTCATCATGCTGAACGCCATAGACAGCATTTCTTCGGGCGTCACACGGGGGATGTCAGAGAGCGGGGCCAACACGCCTTCGATGCGCAGATAGGGATGATTGCCGACTTTCAGGTGCAAGTCGGAGGCTTTGATGTCCACCGCGCGACGTAAGAGGTCGTCGATACTGAGAGCCATAAAAATTTATCCCCGCAAGATTGGAGCTAATAACGGACGTTAGCATTCGCGTGGTGGAGCAGCAAGAAAACAACAGGGAGAGGTTGCGAGCTAGTTACCTCAGTTGGCGCGGAGTTGTCTCTTGTCGGGGTTCAGTCCCAAGGCTGCTGATGGCACGGTTAAATCTGCGCTCGTTTGAGGTACAAAAAATCGTAGAGCAAGGCGGCCGCAAATCCTCCCGCCAACGGCCCGACCCAGAAAACACCGTGATTCGCCCAATGAGTGGCGGCCAGGGCGGGGCCAAAGGCGCGCGCCGGATTGAGAGCGCCGCCTGTAAATGGGCCGGCGACAATTACGCCGAGAGCGTACATGAGGCCGGCACCAAATCCGGCAATAGAACGGAAAGTTCCGCGATCATCGAGCGTGGTGGCGATGACAGTAAGCACGAGAAAAAAGGTGGCGGTGGCTTCGAGGACCATACCGGCCCAGCGCGGAAAATCACGCGCGAATTGAGGAGTGCCGAGGGCCACCGTCCGCCACGTGTCCTCAGGAATGATGGCTCTCAGTACAAAGGCCGCGGCAATTGCGCCTGCCAGTTGGGCAATCCAGTAAAGAATAACGTCGACGGTATTCAGGCGTCTGGTGACCCAGTAGCCGATGGTCACGGCGGGATTAAAATGACCGCCGGAAATATGGCCGAAAGCGGAAATCATGATGGCGAGCGCTAATCCGTGCGCGAGCGCGACACCGATAAGTCCGAGGCCGCCGGCACCGTGCAGGAATTGATCTGCGCAAATGGCGCCTGCTCCGAAGAAAACCAGGGCAAAGGTGCCCAGGAATTCGGCGGCGAGTTTTTGCGTGCTGGTGTACATGCGAAATCCTCCGGCCGGAAGCTACACGCGGCGGTGTACGGGAGAGATTTTAACTTGAAGCGGGGGATGCGAACCATAAGAAGCGTAGAGACATGTTTCGTGACTCGGTCTCGCGGATCGGTGTGAAATGCTCGGCACAAAATATATTAAAATATATATAAGGCTTGAGACGCAAAACCCTCCGCACACTCAAACCGAAGTGCCCGCCCGGGTTTTATGAAGATATCGCCGGCGGTCAGCGGGATGTGGCGGCGACGGGACTGCTTACTGGCGTGAGCCAATTATGGCGGTCGGGTTTGGTGCCGCTGGTCAGGGCAAAAAATTCGTCTTGTAGCTTGCGGGTGATGGGGCCGGCTACGCCTTTGCCGACGGTGATGTGATCTACCGAGCGGATGGGAGTAATTTCCACGGCGGTGCCCACGAAGAAAACTTCGTCAACGATGTAAAGCATTTCCCTAGGGATGACTGATTCCTTCACGGGGATGCCAAGATCTTCGGCGATTTTGACTACCGTGTCGCGAGTGATTCCGGGAAGAATGCTGGTAGCGAGAGGCGGGGTGTAAAGCGTGCCATCATGAACGAGGAACACGTTCATTCCCGAGCCTTCGCTGACGTGGCCGCCAGAATCAAGGGCGATTCCTTCGGCGTATCCGTTGAAAGTGGCTTCCATGCGAATCAACTGCGAATTCATATAGTTTGCGGCGGCTTTGGACATGGCGGGAAGTGTGTTGGGTGCAATGCGGGTCCAGGAGCTGACGCCGACGTCGACACCTTTGGTCAGTGCATCTGGACCGAGGTAGGCACCCCAAGTCCAGCAGGCCATGTAAACCTCGATGGGGGAATTGAGAGGATTGACGCCAACTTCGCCATAGCCGCGCAGCACAATCGGTTTTACATAACAAGAATTCAGTTTATTCAGGCGGACCAACTCGGTGGCGGCATTGCCAAATTCTTCAGCGGAATACGGCAAATCCATGCGATAGATTTTGGCGGAGTTGAAGAGGCGATCTATATGTTCGCGAAGACGAAAGATGGCGGGACCCTGCTTGGTTTCGTAGCAACGAATGCCTTCGAAGACCGCGGAGCCGTAACTTACGACATGGGAGAGTACATGTAATTTGGCGTCGTCCCAATTTATCCATTTTCCGTTGTGCCAAATTTTTTCTGTCTTCTGAACCGGCATGACTGTACCCCTTAGATCAGGAAAATCGCGCTAGAAAAACAGAATACGGTAGAGCGCGCGGAGCGTCAATCCAAGGTACCCGAGGTGGCCCCAGGAGCAAGAACCAATATGGCGGCTATTTTTATGCGTTACGGAATTGGCTATTAAAAGCTGATTGCCGCGGATACATCGGATTTTATTTCGGGGTGTCAGCGTGATGGCTTGAATTTTCGACCGCATGCATGGCGGCTTGTGATTCAGCGACAAGGCGGCCGGTGCGATTTTCATACACGCCGAGTAATAAAAAGGGGATGGCGGTAGCGGCTGCCCATAACTTTGCGCGACGGGGAATTTTTGATTCGGGCTCCCAACGGAAAAGTTGGGCGGACACAAAGAAGGTGGTGGCGGCCCAGAAGCAGAGGATGACAACGCCGAGCAACAAATGTGTAATGGATATAGAGAAAACGATGGCTCGTTGCAAGCCGTTGACCAAGTAAGTCGCGGGAAGGAACACTCCGACACGCTGTACAACGGCAGGAAGGGACGGAAGCGGTATGGTCGCACCAGAGAGAAAAATCAGCGGAAACCAGAGAAGCTGATTGATGATCTGCGTTTCCTGCATGGTGTTGGTGACGCTGGCCACCACCAGGCCAAGTGAGGCGAAAGAAACCGTGCCGACGGTAACGAGAATAAAAACGGCCAGTATGTCGCCGAAATTGTGCACGTGGAAAAATACGCGGGCGAAAAGCAGCTGTAAAAGAACGGTGGGCATGGTCAAGAAGTAATTGGCAACGACGCTGGAAGCCAGCATGTCGCTGGGCGTAACTGGGGTGACATGGAAACGCCGCAAAATTCCCTGTTCCCGGAAGGTGACCAGCGCGGCACTCAGGCCCCAGAAGCTACCCATGACCGTGAGGGCAACGACGGGACCGAGAAGGTATCGCACGCCTTCAGGAACGCCCTTGGCGAAAACTCCGGCATAAAGAAAAAAGAAACCGAAGGGCATGATCACGCTGAAGAACAAAAACATTTTGTTGCGAATGGTCAGTTGAATTCGCATGCGGGTTAGTGCGGCAAAATTGCTCAATCGCGTAACCTCCTGCCAGTGAGTTCGATGAATACGTCTTCGAGCGAGGGAGTGGCGATTTCGAGAGAGATCAACTCATTGCCCTGCGATTCGAGGTATTTCACTAGGGAAACAATGGCCTGGGGCGGGCGTTGGCATTGCAGAATATAGCTGTCGCCCAGGATGCGGCAGTCGGAGACGCCTTCCAGATTTTTTAGCCTTTCCTGAGGTTCAGGGCGGGCTAAACGAACTTCCAGGCGAGTTTTGTCGCCAGAGCGGTCTTTCAATTCGCGTGGCGTACCAAGGGCTATGACTGTGCCGTGGTCAACGATGGCTACGCGATCGCAAAGGCGCTCGGCTTCCTCGATGTAATGAGTAGTCATCACAATGGTTTTCTTTTCGCGGCGAAGTTCTTCGATGATGTCATAAATTTCCCGGCGTACCTGAGGGTCGAGACCGGCGGTGGGCTCGTCGAAGAAAAGCACTTTGGGGTCGTTGATCAGGGCCATTGCCAGAGCGAGACGCTGTTTTTGGCCCCCGGATAGCTGGTTGTAAAAAGTATTGCGCTTTTCTTCGAGTCCGAAGCGCTTGAGGAGTTCTTCAGGATTTCGGTGGCGGCGGTAGAAGCTGGCAAAAAGCCGGAGAGCCTCGATTACCCGCAGTTTGTCGGGGAGAGAAGTCGACTGGAGAGCGGCGCCGATCTGGTGTTTGAGTTCTTGCGAATTTTTTTGCGGATCTAGTCCGCAAACTGTCACCCGCCCGGAGTCGAGGGTGCGCAAGCCCTCCATAATCTCCACAGTGGAAGTTTTCCCCGCGCCATTGGGCCCTAACAAACCAAAAACTTCGCCTTCCTCAACGTTGAAACTAACGCCCCGTACGGCCTCAACATCACCGTAGTGTTTTACCAGGTTCTCAACCTGCAAGATCGAATTATTCATCGCAAAGAGTTATAGCACAGGTGTCGAACACGCCAGGTTGCGGGTAACAGAAGCGAGAGATCGCAAGAGTGCGATGACGCAATTGAGCTAACCGATTTGAAGAGTCTAGGAATTGGGACCGCGGCGTGCGGGAGCTTTGCGCGCTTTTGACGGGGTCTGCTTTCCTGATGCACGAGTTGTGGCCGGTGGTTTCCAGGCATGCAGATTGAGCTGTACGCGAGATTCGATTAATTTCACGCCTTCGCTTTCGAGGAGTTTTTTCTGCAGCATGGCGTAGGGGCCACGAATGAGGATTTTTCCGCGTTCGCCAACAACGCGATGCCATGGAATGCCTTGTCCCGAGGGCGTGCTGGCCAGGGCGCGTCCGGCAGTGCGGGCCCCCCCAGGCAGACGCAGGGCTTTAGCCAGGGCCCCATAAGTTAGAACCCTTCCGCGAGGAATTCGTTGCACCAGTCGGTAGACCTTGTCCCAGGACACTTACACTCTCCAAAAAAGACGCGATTATGCTAAGTCGCGGCTTGAAGGAGAACAAGACAAAAATTCGCGAACGGGGTTAAACAAAGTGGAAGCAGAGAGACGAAAAGCTTCCGCGGTAATAGATGTTGCTGAAAAGCTGATGAAACGAAACGAAAAAATTACATATGCAATTCGGAATAAAAGCATCTAACTTAAAGTCAAATAAATTGTATGAATGTATTTGGTTTACGAATTGGACACCAAGTGATTGACCCTGTAGTGGAAGTCCAATACACTACAGGGAAATGGGGCGTGTGAGGTAACGTCATGGCTTTTGTCCGCCGCAAAGGAAACACCTTTTATTTGGTGCACAATGTGCGCCACGGCGGAAAAGTGCGGCAATTGCATCTTGCTCGTTTAGGAAAGCGCGCGCGTATTACGGATCAGATAGTTCGCGAAGTATCCAAGAAACATCCCTTCATAGATCTGAACTGGCGCTCTCTGCGCGAGCAGTTGAATGGTCAGCTGGATCTCGTGAATCCCGACTCCCCGGTGGTACAAAACCTGGTATCAAATCTGCGATCGCTAAATCTGGATTTGGCGGATCTCTTTCCGCCGGTGTTGCGAATTTCTGAATCGCCTGTAGTGGCACGGGAATTGCTCCTACAGTTGCGACTGCTGCAGTCGACGCTTCAGGTCAAATTGGATCAATTTGACCGGAGCGGCGTGCGATTCGGTAATGCGCCATTGCGGTTGCGTGGTGCAGGGAGGCGGTCATGAGTACAGGTACAAGCATTCTTCCGCTCGATCCGAGTAAACGAAGCACCGGGACGTTGGATTTCGAAACGTCGCTGCGCTCGAGAATCGTTGGTCAGGAAGAGGGCGTTCAGGCGCTGGTTGAGCTATACCAGGTTTTCTGCGCCGGATTGAACTCTCCGGGCCGGCCGGTGGGCAACCTGCTGCTGCTGGGTCCCACGGGCTCTGGGAAAACGCGCATCGTGGAAGCTGCCGCTGAAATTCTGTTCGGCGATGCTCGCGCGATGATCAAGGTGGACTGTGCCGAATTCCAGCATTCACACGAGATCGCGAAATTGATCGGCTCGCCTCCGGGTTATTTGGGTCACCGCGAAACGCACCCGCTGATCACCCAGGAAGAGCTGGCAAAAAGCCACACAGAGAAACTGAAGCTTTCGTTCCTTTTATTTGACGAGATCGAAAAGGCTTCTGATTCGTTGTGGCAACTGCTGCTGGGGATGCTGGACAAAGCCACTTTGACGCTTGGTGACAACCGCAAAGTGGATTTGTCGCAAACGGTAATTTTCCTGACTTCCAATCTGGGTGGCGGCGAAATCACGGAAATGATGCATGGGGGCTTGGGTTTTGTGCAGCCCCAAGACAAACCGATAGCCGGTTTGGAGAAAAAGGTCGAGCGCACCGCGATGGAAGCGGCTCGGCGCAAATTCTCACCCGAGTTCATGAATCGGCTGGACAAGGTAGTGGTATTTCATCCCTTACAGCGCGAACAGCTTGAAGAAGTTCTGCAGATTGAGCTTGGCAACGTGCAGAGGCGCGTGCTGGAAACGGCCAAGGGCCAATTTTTATTCCGCGTGACTGGCGCGGGACGCGACTTCCTTCTAAAGGAAGGCACCGACCAGCGTTACGGAGCGCGTCATTTGAAACGCGCCATCGAGCGCCACGTTGTTTATCCCCTGGCGAATTTGCTGGCTACCGAGCAGGTGCAGCTGGGAGATCTGGTGCGCATCGATTGGGATGGCGAGCACAACTTGCTGACTTTTGTGCGGGAGGGCGAAGGTGCGCTGGTTAATACCGCCACTCCTCAGCTAGCACGCGGTGCCGCGGCGGAAGAGGTCCGTGACGGCAGATCCGTGGATGCGCCGGCGGAAGTGGTGGTAGAAGCGAAGAAATCGCGGGCTGCTTTGCCTGCGGCGACACCCGCGGCTGCGCCGCAGGGCCGCAAAAAGACGGAACGGTAACTCCCTCAACCTATAGCGCGCTGATCTTTCCGCGAGTGCCGATGTGCACATCAAATGTCGGTAATGTGTGCAATGTGTGCCGAAAATTGTCGCACAATCAACGACACAAATATGTTTCATCGCTCTCAATTTGCTCTCAGATGAAACAGTGTCTCAACCGATGAGACAGTTCCCATAAGGCAATCAAACGTATCTTGTTGAAAGTGCAAGGCCTTTCCTTCCTCATAAGTCCCCATAGCTGTTGGCATTCCTCATGCTGTATCTCAAAGAAGCAAGGTAGTGAGACTTCGATCGTCTTCCACACCTAGGCGAAGAAGGACTGGGGAAAATGAGAGCTGCAGTTCGACACCAACTTGATCCGTCCATTCGCAGCACGGATACTCGCGACTTCGAAAGTTCATTGCGTTCCAAGATTGTTGGCCAGGCCGAAGGGGTGCAATCCCTGGTAGACATGTACCAGGTATTTTGCGCTGGTTTGAACTCTCCTGGGCGCCCTGTCGGCAACCTGCTATTTCTTGGTCCCACGGGTTCGGGAAAAACGCGCATCGTGGAAGCGGCGGCGGAGATATTGTTTGGCGATCCGCGCGCGATCATTAAAGTGGACTGTGCGGAATTCCAGCATTCCCACGAAATTGCGAAATTGATTGGTTCGCCTCCGGGGTATTTGGGCCATCGCGAGACTCACCCGCTGATCACCCAGGAAGCGTTGTCCGCCAGCCACACGGACAAACTGAAATTGTCGTTCCTGCTATTCGATGAAATTGAGAAAGCCTCCGACGCGCTTTGGCAGCTGCTCCTGGGAATATTGGATAAGGCGACGCTGACGCTGGGCGACAACCGCCGCGTGGATCTCTCGCAAACGGTGATTTTCTTAACCTCGAACCTGGGCGGTGGAGAAATTACCGATTTGATGAACGGCGGAATGGGATTTGTGCAGCCGAGCGATAAACCGGCAACTGGTCTAAACGAAAAAATCGCACGCACCGCTGTGGAAGCCGCGAGGCGCAAATTTTCCCCGGAATTCATGAACCGGCTCGACAAAGTGGTGGTGTTTCATCCGCTGAAGAAGGAACAACTTGAAGAAGTGCTTGAAATTGAGCTTGAGCAGGTACAAAAACGAGTGTTGCAGACGGCGAAAGGCCAGTTTCTATTCCGAGTTACCGGAGCCGGCCGCGAATTCCTGCTGCAAGAAGGAACGGACCAACGCTATGGCGCTCGGCACTTGAAGCGCTCCATTGAACGCCACCTGGTGTACCCTCTGGCGAATTTGCTGGCCACCGATCAGGTGCAACTGGGCGACCTGGTGTGCATCGATTGGAACAGCGAACAGAATCGTTTGACGTTTGTACGCGAGGGCGAAAACCTGGCTATGCCGGCGCGAAGGCCGGAACCTGCCGTTGCTGCGCGTCAACTGCCGGTACGCAATGGCAGGTCCGTTGAAGCTCCGCCGGTGGCGTTTGGACCGGAAGGAATGCCACGGATGGCTCGATAGCACTAATCAAGTAAAAACTTATTTGGCCCGCGGCGATGTCTACTGCGGGCTTTTTCATTTTATGATTAGGCGGTTGGGTGCAATCCAAGTTAGTCGGCGGCTTCGGATCGTGCGGGGGCTTGCTTCCAGCGGAGAATTGGTTTGCGTGCGGCGCCGACTTCATCCAAACGGCCGACTCGCGTTGTGTGAGGGGCGGTCTTGACGAGTTGGGGATTGGTGGCCGCCTCATGGGCAATGGACTTCATCGCGCCGATGAACAGGTCACACTCTTCCTTGGATTCGGATTCTGTAGGCTCGATCATCATTGCGCCGGCCACAATAAGCGGAAATGCCGTGGTGTAGGGATGGAAGCCGTAATCGATCAGGCGCTTCGCGATGTCCATGGTGTTTACGCCATTCTGTTTTTGACGCGCGTCGCTGAAGACCACTTCATGCATGGATGGCAGGGAATAAGGTAATTCGAAAACGCCTTCGAGTTTTTTGCGGATGTAAGTGGCGTTGAGGACGGCGTCCTCGGTGGCCTGGCGGATTCCCGGTCCGTAGGCCAGGATGTAAGCCAGCGCTCGGACGAGCACACCAAAATTTCCAGCGAAGGCTTTTACGCGGCCAATCGATTCAGGGCGGTTGGCGTCGAGTAAGAGCCGACCGCCGTCTTTTTCGATAAGCACTGGTGTCGGCCGAAACGGTTCAAGAATCTTTTTCATGGCTACCGGGCCGGCACCGGGCCCGCCACCGCCGTGCGGAGTGGAAAATGTTTTGTGTAAATTGAGGTGCATTACGTCGACGCCCATGTCGCCGGGCCGGGTAATGCCAGTCAGGGCGTTCATGTTGGCGCCGTCCATGTACAAAAGGGCGCCCTGGCGGTGAAGAATGTCGGCGATTTCCGCGATGCGGGGCTCGAAGATGCCGAGCGTGGAAGGATTGGTGATCATCAGCGCGGCAACATCCTCGGTAACCAGGTCGCGAAGTTTTTCGACGTCGATCTGACCGTGGGACTCAGACTTAATATTTTCGACCTGATAGCCGGCAATGACGGCGGTAGCTGGATTTGTGCCGTGGGCGGAATCGGGGATTAAAACTTTTTTGCGTGGATTACCCTGCTTTTGCAGATAGGCACGAATTAAAAGCAGACCGGTGAGTTCGCCTTGCGCGCCGGCGGCGGGTTGCAAGGTGATGGAGTCCATCCCGGTTATCTCGAGGAGACAATCTTCGAGTAGCTTTATGATTTTCAGGCAGCCTTGCGACAGTTCCTGGGGCTGGTAAGGATGCTCAGTGGCGATGCCATCAAGGCGGGCGACGAATTCGTTTACGCGCGGATTATATTTCATGGTGCAGGAGCCGAGCGGGTACATTCCCAGATCGATGGCGTAATTCCAGGTGGAAAGACGCGTGAAGTGACGTACGACCTCGATCTCGCTTACTTCGGGAAAATCGGAAACGCCCTCATCGCGATGATAATGGCCCAACACTTTGGCGGCGTCGGCAGGCGGAACGTCCAGCGGGGGTAATTCAAAGGCACGTTTTCCGCGCGAGGAAGTCTCAAAGATGAGACGTTCGTTCTGACTTACGTGCTGGGATGCTTTTTTGAAACGCTCGGTCAATTTGCTATTCCTATCGCGTAGTTGAAGCGTAGTCGTAAAACCGGTACTGGACTTAAACGGGCTGTTGCAGTGCAGAGCGCAAGGCACTTGCAAACTTTTCAATTTCCACGCGCGTGATGGTCTCCGTAACGCAGACCAACGCGTGCTTAGTTAATTCCGGATAAGCCGTGCCGAGTACAAAAGGACCTACTATTTTCTCGCGCAGAAGTTGTGCATTTACAAGTTTCACCGATCGAGGCAACTCTATCGTGAATTCGTTGAAAAACGGAGCATCGAAGGCCCGTCGCACGCCCGGGATTTTCTCGAGTTCCGTGAGGGCAAAGCGCGCTTTGGACAAGTTCTGGTGGGCCATTTCGCGGAGGCCCTCTTTACCAAGCAAGCAAAGATGTACGGTCACGGCGAGAGCGCATAGAGCTTGATTGGTGCAGATATTGGAGGTGGCTTTCTCGCGCCGGATGTGTTGTTCACGAGTGGCGAGGGTCAAGACGAAACCACGACGGCCATTCGAATCGGTCGTTTGCCCTACGAGACGGCCGGGCATTTGCCTTACGAATTTTTCTCGCGAGGCAATAACGCCGACGTACGGGCCACCGTAGCTGGGCGCCAGTCCGAAACTTTGTCCCTCCAGGGCTACAATGTCGGCCTCAGCCGGC
Source organism: Candidatus Methylomirabilota bacterium (assembly GCA_035490135.1). Classification (GTDB taxonomy): domain Bacteria; phylum Acidobacteriota; class Terriglobia; order Acidiferrales; family UBA7541; genus Acidiferrum. The sequence continues at coordinate 1,827 of DATHGV010000348.1, read as the reverse complement.
GGATTTACGAGACCGAGCGAAACGGCTTCCGTGACGGTAGCGACGAGTAATGCTCCAACTTTGTGGGCGATATTGGCGAGATCCGCGATGGGCTCGATGACACCGAGAAAATTGGGCGATTGCACCAGGACTGCGGCGACATCTTCTTTCAAGCTGGATTGCAAAACTTTGGTATCTACGGTGCCGTCAACACTGATGGGGACTTCTTCCACGGTCAAGCCGGAATTTTTGGCGTAAGTCTTCAGTACCGCGCGATATTCGGGGTGCACGGAACGCGCCACAAGGACGCGTCCCCGTGAAGTCAATCTCTCGGCCATCAGCACCGCTTCGGTCGCGGCGGTGGAGCCGTCATACATGGAGGCGTTGGCGACTTCCTGTCCCGTCAACTGGCACATCAGCGTTTGGAATTCAAAAATGGATTGCAGAGTACCTTGGGTGATTTCGGCTTGATAGGGAGTGTAGGAAGTTAGAAATTCGCCGCGCTGAATAATGGTGTCGGTGATTACGGAGCGCAAATGGTTGTATACGCCGGCTCCGAGGAAACTTGTATAGCCAAGAGAATTTTCACCGGCGCGTGCCTTGAAATATTGAATGATCTCCGCTTCAGAAAGCGGCCCGGGAAGATCCAAAGCCTTCTTCAGCCGGTATTGTTCCGGAACGCTGGAAAACAACTCGTCAATTGATTTGCCACCGACAACGGCAAGCATTTGTTTGCGTTCGTCGGGACTTTTGGGGAGATAGCGCATCAGGCGGAGGCTTCCTTGTTTTTTTCAGAGATGAAGGCGTCGTAGGCTTTCGCATCCATCAGTTTGGCGAGCTCTGCTTGATCAGCCAGCTTTATGCGAATGAGCCAGGCAGATTTGTGCGGGTCTGAGTTGAGCTTCTCCGGAGTGGTTTCGAGGTCGGCGTTGGCTTCGACTACTTCGCCAGAGACGGGGGCGTAGATTTCGCTTACGGCTTTCACGGATTCCACGGTACCAAATGATTTTCCGGCTTGGACTTTGGCGCCGGGTTTTGGAAGTTCCACAAAAACGACGTCGCCAAGTTCGTGCTGAGCGTAATCGGTGATTCCAATGGTGCCAACGCCGTCTTTGGCATCGATCCATTCGTGTTGTGTGGTGTAGCGGTACGACGGTGGATAAGTCATCGGTTCCTTTCCGTCACTTAAACGGTACTTGCGAATTGCTGGCTCGTTGATTTTCTTGCGCGTTGGTAAAAAGGCGTCGGAACAACTTGGGCCTTAGCCTTCTGATTGCGAATTTCTACGTAAACGGCGGTTCCAATCGCTGACATGGAAGGCGGCAGATACGCCAAAGCAATATTTTTGCATAGCGTGGGCGATGGAGAACCGCTGGTAATGACCCCGACGGGTTCGCCCTGGTCATCCACACAACGATATTCATCGCGCGCGATGCCTCGTTCAAGCATTTCAAGGCCGACCAACGTGCGAGTCAGGCCCGCGTCTTTGGCGCGTTGAAGATTGGAACGGCCAATGAAATCTCCTTTTTCCATTTTGCAGTAGCGGTCAAGACCTGCTTCCCAAACGTTGATGTTCTCGCTGATCTCGTGGCCATAAAGCGCCATTTTCGCTTCCAGGCGCAAGGTATTGCGGGACCCAAGACCGCACGGAATAATCCCAAATTCGCGGCCAGCTTCCATGACCTTAGCCCAAACCTCTTCGCTGGTGCCGACATCCGAGGGTACATAAATCTCAAATCCGTCCTCGCCGGTGTATCCCGTACGAGCGATCAATATATTTTTCAATCTGCAAACGGAGCCGTGGGTGAACCAATAATTTTTGATCGAATGCAGATCTACGTCAGTGAG
>DATHGV010000347.1:0-2460 GCA_035490135.1 Candidatus Methylomirabilota bacterium | reverse complement strand
GGCCTCGTTGCCTTATATTGGCACTGTCATGGTGTTGCCTGTTCCAGTTTTCTTCCGCTCCTTTTCGCTTCTTTTCTTGCGCCAATTTGGGGCGGACTGGGATGTGTGGAGCAAGATCCCGGTTCCGGAGACGACTACTCCACCCGTGCAAACGATCGTTCCGGCTCCTCCGCCGGCACCAGCCGCGCCAATGCAAGAAACCACTCCGCCGGCGTCAGAAGTTCCGCCGGAAGAGCCGAATCCGCCAGAACGCTCGCGCTATGAGCCACCGGAGGCACCGCCGCAGCCATGAACCTGTTGGCTAACGAGAACTGTGCGGACGCGTATTCCAGGAATAATGCGACGCTAGGGCAAGGCTCAGACAGCTACCCCTGTCGCCTGGGACCACGTTTCGCATTCATCGTGTCTGCCTCGGCTGCACTTCTGCTTCTGCGATGCATTGATCCCGTGGTCGCGGGCAGTTGGTTGCCGTTTCATCCATCATGTGGCGCAATCACCGGGTTACCCTGCATTTTTTGCGGGATGACGCGCGCTTTGCATTTACTCCTCAACGGCGATTTTATCGGGGCAATTTATTTCAACTGGCTCGCCTTTCCCTTTCTCGGAGCGATCATTTTTTTGCTTGCTCTATTTGCCATCGAGATCGCAAAACGACGTGTGATTTGGAAATTGAACGTGGTCTTGTCGATGACGCGGCGGCGGCTAATGGTATTTGGACTGGGCTTATTGTTACTTTGGACGCTGCAAGCTTATCTCGCCGTCTCGCAACACAGGCACGAGTTACTTAATCCGCACGGACCACTTTACGCGCTTTTTGTGCGCTGATCCAAGGATAGGCGATCCCGAATCGGCCTCGGACGAGAAACCGCCGTTCCTTGTTGGTGAGGACGCGGATTCATCCGCTGGAACACAGGCCTCAGGCCTGTGTTCCGCCCCCCTAGCCGCCCGGCGCTAAGCCCAACAAACGCTTCTTGTCCGCGGCGGACAAACTGCTGTTTTGAATCCACGCACTTGCTGCGGCCGGATCCTTGTTCAGCCAAAATGCTGCGATCCCATTGAGAGATTTATCACGAATTTTCGGATCAGAGATAGTCACGGCCCATACCGCTGCAGCGTTGGGATCTTTTCGCAGCAAACTATAAGTATAGGTGCCGAGCGCTTCGTCACGTGCCGGGCCGCTGAGTCCCTTGATCCATTCGCCGGCGGCCGCGAGATCACTGGCGGCCCAGTAGTTGATTGCGCCACCCAATGTTGCTTCGCGCACATCGGGTGGAAGAGTAGCTGCGTATTCGCTCGCGTCCCGTGGATCATTGGCCGCCATCTGAATAACCAAGACGTGCTCCGCCTGCCGGCGCGTTTCCAAGTCCGGCAATTTACCTACCCATTCTTTGGCACGCTCCGGATCTTTGGAAAAAATGTAACTCGCCAAGGTGGAAGCCATTTGCCGCCCCGCTGAATCAGTCGCTCGCGTCGCCACGTATTGTTCGGCGGCCCCACGGTCCTTTGACCACCATCCATTGATCGCGCCATTCATCGCGCCTTGGAATCCTTGAGTATCGCTATGGGAGCGCGCCCATTCAATTGCAGCCGATGGATCAATCGCCGCCCAATTTTGCGCGATAACAGATGCCGCTGGATGAAAATGCATGGCGTCTACTTGCATGGTATCGAAGAATTTCGCGGCGCCGACTGGATCGAGGTCGGACCATTTCATGAGCAGAGAATTTAGGAAGCCGTTCCGTTGCTCACGCGTAAGGACATCTGCCGGCCACTCCTGGATTTGTTTGGCCAAAGCCTTTGCCTGAGCGGCATCGGCGCTGGTAATTACCGATTGCACGGCAGTCGTCTTGGCCTCGGAAATTTTAAATCCCGCTGCTGCTCGCAATGCCGCGATCGGATCAAGATGCGCCCAGGCTTTAAAAAAAGCGGCAACCTTGGCGTTCGTCTCTTTGCCAGCGGGTAAATTTTTCAACTGCACGGCCAATTCATTCAGCTGCTGCGGCGAAAGCGCGGAAAGAACGCCGTATAATTCCTGAAACGGAACCGTCACAATATCCCCAAGCAAGATGTTGGGATGCTCCATCTCCGATTCCAGGCGTAAACCTGATTTCGCCTTCGGGTTGGTGGTGCCGGCAGAACTACCACTACCAGATTGTGCGCCAGTTGAATCAGAGCGATGCGCCGGCGAGATGGTGACGCCAATTACCAAGCCAATAAAAATACCAGCGGCCAGCAACAACGTTGCGCGAACGATCGATTTATCCATGAATCGTTAGATTTCGGTCGCGGCCCAGAATTTTCGAAACGCGCCCGGCCAACTACGATCGACCACGGCCTGGCGCGCCTGCTGTGACATCTGATCGCGCTTGTGCTTGTCGTTCACTAAATCGCGGATGGCCCGGGCCAAATCTTCAACGTCGTGCGATTTCGTAACCACACCGTTGACGTTCGCTTCGACCA
>DATHGV010000346.1:0-7308 GCA_035490135.1 Candidatus Methylomirabilota bacterium | reverse complement strand
ATGCAGCTCGCGTTCGTTACTATCCTGCCCAGCATTTTCTTTTCCGGCTATATCTTCCCGCGCGAAACCATGCCCATCTTTTTTCGCGTCATCAGCTATTTCGTTCCCGCCAGCTATTTCATCAACATCACTCGCGGAATTATTCTTCGAGGAGCTGGAATTCAACATCTATGGATGGACGGCCTGGCACTTTTCGCCATGGGCACATTGTTGCTGATCGTCGCGGCGCGCCGTTTCCAGAACAAAGTCATCATGGCCTAGCGGTTTTTTCATGACGACCTGGCCGCTTTTATTGCGAGACCTAGCTCGCCTTACTTAGCGAACAGCTTTGAATTTGCTCCATCCCGCTATTCCCTGCGCCACCATTCCACGACAGCGACATTTGCGGACAACCGCCTGTTCTGGTCCTCTCCTCCCAGGGACGAGTCGAAAATCCATGTTCCTTGCGAATTTTCGCCACGCGCTCCGCTACCTTGCGGCGGTATTCTTCTGGCGCATACCCGTTTTTCGCGTACCACTTTTCATATTGCCTGGCCAGCCGCGGGAATTTCTGCCGGACAAATGGGAAGAACTGCTTTGCTGAGGACGGCATAAGAAACAGCGCGTTCGAGAAAAACCATTGTGCGCCGGCGGCACGCACCGCCGCAGCCACCGCCTCCAAATCCCCCTCACGATCGGTTATTCCAGGAATCAGCGGCGACGCTGAAACTCCTACCGCTAACCCCGCATCGCTCAATTGCTTCACCGCCGCGACACGCAAATCCGGTCGCGGCGCTCGCGGCTCGAGAAGCCGCGCCAATCTTGGCCGCATAGTTGTGATCGTTACGTTTAGAGAAAGCGACGAACGTTCCGCGATGCGCTTGAATACGTCAATGTCGCGCACGATTTGATTGGACTTGGTAATAACCGAAATACTCAGGCCCTCGCGTTTCGCCAATTCCTCCAGGCACGCCCGGGTCACGCCGTATTCTTTTTCTGCCGGCTGGTACGGATCAGTGGCCGTCCCGATGGCTATGTGGTCCGGGTGCTCGCCGCCGGAGGCCTGCGACTGATAGGAATATTTGCGCGCCACATCCCAGGCCAGCAGTGCCGCGGCATCCTTCTTCACGTATATCTTTTTCTCGAATTCGCCGCCGTCCAGCTCCATGTATTCATGGGTGTAGCGCGCGTAGCAGTAATGACAGCCGAATTCGCAGCCACGATAAGGATTAATGGTCCATTCGAATGGCACACGCCGCGAATCGCAGCGGTTGAGAATGGATTTAACCGGCAACAAAAAGTACTCGGGCCGTTCCGTTGAAGTCCGGCGGGTTTCTGCCGGAGGAGATTTTGCTGCGAGGCGGGCTATACCTATCAACGGCGCATTTACGCCATTGGCAGGTGCCACAACAGCAGCACGGGCACCGGTCTCTGACAGGTTTTGGGGACCCGCCGAAACCGCTGGTGGCGGGGGGCAATCCGCCACGTTCGTACCCGGGTTGCTGTTGTGTGGACCGCTAGCGACCGGGGCAAGGTCTGCGATCCCATTCTTTGGGCTTTGCGTGTCAGGACCATCGGGAAAGAGTGATGCGGTGGTTGATGGTGCGATGCGCCGTCGAGCGAAAGCTCTCGCCGGCGAGGGGAACGACATTGGGGACATAGCCCACCTCGAAGCACCGCGCTAGTATTTCGCTTTTTATTCGCCTAGTCAACAACTATTTTCGCTTTTAATTCGCCTAGACTGCTTCCTTGGTCAACATCCGAACGATCCCTCAGTAATTCACCTCCCTTGAATTGCCTCCCTCGCCTTCGCGGAGTATTCTGCCGTAGCCTTAAAGGTCGTTGATCCGCGTACGCCATTCCGGAGGAATACACCGAGTATGTTTTCGCGCTTACTCTGCCTGACATGCTCGATGCTCTTCTGCGCCAACTTCCACGCTAGCCAGTCCTTCACCCAGCAAGCCGGGGGACCGCCCCAGCAGCCCGCCCAAGTACCCAAACCCGCGCAGGCTCCCGCGAGCCCGCAATCGACGCACTACCCTATCCTTCTTCTCGGGCACGGCAGCGATCCCGTTTGGAGTGTGCTCATCGGCCAGAAAGGCCCGGAACACTTTGACCGCGCCAATTACCCGCCGATCGCGCTTGAGCCGGCCAATGTCAGCCCGGAAGGATCTCCCGAAGCGTGGGTCTATCGCGCCAAAGATATCGCCACAGGTGCGGACGTAACGGTCCATCTCACAAGGGAAGTTTGTATTGATGTCGCAGCGGCCCCTGTTCCGGAGGTCCCGCAGAAGACCACCCAGACTCCCCCAGGAAAACCCACAACATCCGCCACGCCTGCTTCAACAATTGCGAAGAATGCGTTTCGCATCGTGCTTGAGCACGGGCAAATCGGTACATTTCGCGGCTGCGCTCGCGTTGCTGCGGAGCTTTTCCCAAAAATCGTAAATCAGGGCGCGGATGACGACGACGCCGACAAGAAAAAGCCGCCGGTTAACGCGATCACCAATTTTAAAGCACCCACAGCGGTAGCCTACGTAACCGCAACTGGCAAAATTATTGTCAGCCGTGGCGCGGCAAAAAAAGTAATTCCCGCCGCGGGCACTGAGCTCTCGCTTTCTCACGACGGCAAAAAACTCCTCTACACGCGAAATGATTCCAAGATGGGATCCGAGCGCACCATTGTGCTCTACGATTTCGATACTGCCCGTTCCAAAGATTTGGTTCATGGCACGGTGCGCGAGGCCTTCTGGCCTCCGGACGATTCGCGCTTCGCCTATCTGCAATCGCAGGATCAAAAATGGCGCGTAGTGTCTTCGCCGATCACCACGCCAGAAGCTCCTACACCGCTGTACAACGGGAGCGTGGATTCCCTGCAAGGCTGGGCCGATGTACACACGGTGCTTGCAAATGACGCGCAGAGCCTTTACTGGATTGGCGACGACCGGCCGCAACAATCTGTGCCGCTGAAAGAAATTTACGGCGACACTTTTCGGGTATCGGATTCCGACGACATTCGCATCAATCCGGTGAACCCCGACTTACTGTTGGTTTCGGCAAAGTATTTCACCGCTCCGGCCGGCGCCCCCGCTGATGCGGCCGGAATTTTCCTGTATGAAATTCGCGCCAAGCGGCGTGTCGTGCTAACCCCTTCGGAGCAGTGGTCCAGCCACGGCGAATGGTCTCGCGACGGTATCCAAATCTTTTATACTCGTCGCATGTCAGCTACTTCCTCGGTAACCTATCGAATTTTCTGGGACGGCAGCGGGGCCCGTCGTTATGTAGATGGGAGCGATTTCGTAGTCGGCCAGTAAAAAGTCGGGAGAACACCAGTAAAAAGTCGGGAGAACAAATTATGGCCAGCAATATTTGGGCAGCTCCAGTAACGCGAGCATCAGTCACGAGAACGTCGATCGTTTACGGCGCGTTCGCGCTTATTCTGTTGATCGCACCGCCTTTGCGGGCGCAACGACCTACGCCCGATCCCGGCCCCATACCTCCGCCATCACAACCGGCTCCCAATTCTCCAAGCGCCCCCACCACTCCTGTGGCTCCGGCCAATCCTCCCGGAGGTGCTTCTCCGTCAGCGCACATGATGCGCACCTGGCGGCGCCTCACGTACACGTGCAACGGCGACGCGAAAGTGGTCGTCAACTTACACGCAAAACAGGCTCAAGTGGTCTTCAAAGGTCACACCTACAACCTGCAGCAGGCCGACGAATCCGATGGTGAGAAATATGCCGACGGTGCCGTCGTCTGGCGCATCAAGGATGAAGTCGGGAGCCTCGAGCGTTCCTCCAAATCCGGTGGCAACAAATCCCTGGCTGCCGGCTGCCATCTGCAAAGTGCCGGCACTGCGTCCCCGGCACCTCCGCCCGCCCATCCCTAGGCTGGTTTCTCGGCATTCAAATCGCTAGCCGCAGTCCTCGATTCGTCACTGAAACCTTAACGACGAAAGGGTCCTCTGTTCATTGGCCGATACGCGGCACCGGTATTCTTGAAAAACTGGCGCGCCTATCGAGCAGTTATAATCGAACGATGGAAAGCGGCACTCCAACCACGCCTGAAAAACCTCGCCAGGTAGCGATCCTCGTTCTCGAAGAGGACGCGGAAAACGCCAAGGCCGTTCGCCAGCTTCTCGATTCCGAAGGCTGGCGAGTCCACATCGTCACCGACACGACTCTTCTTTTAAACGAACTTCGCAACGGCGAATGGGCCCTGGTAGTTGCCAACGTGGCCGTCACCGGCACAGACAGCGCGGCCTTCATCACCTTGCAGGAACTGGCCTCCGTCCCCGCAGAAGACGGTGGGCGCATTCGCGTGCTTTACATCGTTCCCCAAATGGCCGACATCAAATATGTGCAATCGCTGGAGCAAACGCGCCTTCCTTACGTAGCCAGGCCCTTTAATTTCCACGATTTCATTCAAAAAGTCAGCGACCTGCTCTTCGAAGTTCACGCCATCGCTGCTCCACTCCGCCAGGTCAGTCGTGAATTCGGCGTGGAGCGCAAAAAGAAACAGGAAGCCAGCCGCGGTAATAACAGTATGTTCGCTTCACGCGAGTCCTACTCCTACTCCGAGGAAGAAGTGGCGGAATACGAGCGGCAGGAAGCTAGTTCCAGTAGGCGCCACAAACCGCGCATCAATCTCGGAGATCCCAACGGGTAGGCTGTCTCGCACCACAATTGGTTCTTCTTGTCGGGCAAATTCCCTCTTTCAACTTGGCGCTGCAAGATTTCGCTAGTGGCTCGTTCTAATCCCGTGCGCTCACGCACAGGAGGTTTCACATGGAACGCTCGCTACTGAGTGCCCTCGCAGGCACTCTTCTCGGAATCAGCGCATTAGGAACTGCCGCTTTCGTATGGGCTGGACCAGGTTCGCCCGGTGCGCAACCCAAGCCGGAAGGCGATTGGCGCCTTCTCGATCCCATCACGTACGAGAATATTTCCATCTTTCCGGTGATCAGCTCTGTAGCGCGCGATACCAGCGCATTCGTAACACTCGACGAGGGTCTTTCCAGCGGCGATGTCGTTGTCCGCGAGCAAGGCAGCGACGGCATGGCGCGAAGCCGCGGTGTTGCATTACCGCAATCGAGCAGCGGTGCGTCGGTGAACCAACTCGTTTTGATAAACCGCGGAAAGCGGCCCGTTCTTCTTCTAGCGGGAGAACTTGTCAGCGGGGGTAAACAGGATCGCATCATCGCCAAGGATCGCATAGTCGCTCCCGGGGCCGATCCGTTGCCGTTGGATGTTTTCTGCGTGGAGCATGGTCGCTGGTCCTCCGGATTGCAATTCAGCGCCGCCAATACCATGGTTCATCCCAGCGTTCGGGAACAAGCCGCGGTGAACCAGAGCCAGACCGAGGTGTGGGAGTCGGTACGAAAAGGAACTACCTCAAACGTTACCGCCGCACCCAGTGCAGCGCCGCGCATCGAAACAAGAGAACTCGCTGACGTCGTGGCCAGCGCTCCAACGCAGTCTTACTCAAAAATTTATCAGCACAGCAGGGTTGGCGTTTCTGTCGACGGCTTCGTCGATGAAGTGCAACGGCGCTTCGCCCGCGCGACTTCGGGCGTCAAGGGCGAACATATTGTCGGGGTCGTCGTGGCCTATGGAGGAGAAGTGGCCTGGAGCGACATCTTTGCTTCCAGTGATCTGTTCCATCACTACTGGCCCAAACTTCTTCGTAGTTATGCTGTCGAAGCCTCGGCCCGGCCCACCGTTCGCGAAGTTGCTTCGCGCGCCGACGCCGACGAATTTCTACGCCGCTTGCGTGGCCGCGAGCAGGTGGAAAGCGAGCCCGGCGTTTACCGCTGGTCCGAAATCACAGAAGGCCGGCTGGCGCAAATCGAGCTGGAGGCCTTGGAGCCGAAACCGATGACGCTGCACCGTCTGCTGCTGCACCGCACCAGTTAATTATTTCTCGAGCGAACGCCAAAGGGCGGAATAAGAATCATTTCGCCCTTACTTCCTCATTTATTGGTTGGGAGCTCGCAAATCACCGTTAATCTTTTTTACGGCGCTTTTATCTTTAAGTGCGTCGAGCAACTGCGCCGCGTTTCCGCGCCACGACGGATGCTTCAAGTCCGGCGCAATCTCCGCCAACGGAGCCAGAACGAATCGCCGCACATGCATGCGCGGGTGCGGCACCTGCAACTCCGGCGAGTTAATGGTCTGCAGGCCGTAAACTAAAATATCCAGATCGATCAACCTTGGACCACGCGCCACCGGTTTTTTGCTGCCCATGCGCTTCTCGAGCTCTCGCAGCTCTTTAAGCAGCGCCGCCGGCGGCACGGTGGTCTCTCCCTCCACCACACAGTTTAAAAACCACGGCTGCTCCAACAAGTCCAGCGGCTCCGTTTCATAAATCGACGAAACTTTTTTTATTTGCACTCCCAGTTCGGGTAAGGCCGCAATTGCGTCACGAAGATTTTTCTCGCGGTCTCCCACATTCGATCCCAGTGACAAGAAAACGATTTCGGATTTTATTTCTTGCACTTATATCTCTGCGCCGCCAAGTTGCGTTGAATTCTGTTTGGGGAGATTAGATTCATGGGGACAACGAGTCGACCCGCGCGCCATTTATCATCGCGCAGAAAAATTAAAATAGCCGCGGCTGGCGCCTGGGCAGATTCCTGCCAAAGTATTCATAGGCTCGTGGAGTCGCCATCCTGCCGCGGGGTGTGCGATCGATCATGCCAATCTGCATCAAATACGGCTCGTAAATTTCTTCGATAGCGTCTTCTTCTTCGCTCAGCGCGGCCGCCAGCGTACCCACACCCACCGGGCCGCCGCCATATTTATCGAGCAACGCCAGCATCAGGTTGCGATCCACTTCATCAAGCCCTTGCTCATCCACACCGAGCATCGCGAGCGCTTCCTGCGCTACCGCCTGGGTAATTCGCCCCGCCGCGCGTACCTCCGCGAAGTCGCGCGCGCGCCGTAACAATCGGTTGGCGATGCGCGGGGTTCCGCGGCAGCGCCGCGCGCTTTCCTCCGCGCCCGCCTCATCCATCTCAATATTCAAAATTTTCGCCGAGCGCCGAATAATAATCAGCAGATCCGCCGGCTCGTAAAAATCCAGGCGATGAACAATTCCAAATCGCGACCGCAAGGGCGCAGTAATCAATCCCGCGCGGGTGGTAGCCCCGATCAAAGTGAAGTGCCCCAACTGAAAAGGATGAATCCGCGCGCCCGGCCCCTGCCCGATAATCAAGTCGACGCGAAAATCTTCCATCGCCGGGTACAACACTTCTTCCACGGCCGGTTGCAAGCGATGAATCTCGTCGAGAAAAAATACTTCCTTCGTTTCCAGGGAAGTAAGAATCGC
>DATHGV010000345.1:0-15770 GCA_035490135.1 Candidatus Methylomirabilota bacterium | reverse complement strand
ATGTTCACTCCCGAGCGGCTACTTCGACTGGTGATCGAAATTATTTTTGTGCTGCTGGGGCTGCTGGTGGTGTGGCTGGGGCTTACGGGGCACATTTTTTTTGACCGCCATAGATTGCCGTGGTTGATCCTGAGTGTGGCGATGATCCTGTGGGGGATTCGCGGGATTTACAGAAAACCTGGGAGCAAGCCGCCGCAGCCGGAAGATTATACGCGTGCGGTTTCGCTGACGGTCTTGGGTATAGTGCTGCTGGCAATTTCGCGGGTGCCGTTTGCCTGGGTTGGGCCGCTGTTGGCGTGTGCGGGGGTGGTGCTGTCGGCGCGAGGGATTGTCGGAACCGTGCTATTGTTACGGGCCGCTGGGGCTCAGCGCCAACGCTCCAGGTGATGCCGCCACTCAACGGTGTTAGGCCGGGATGGCGCGCGAGGGGAAGTAATATGCTCAAAGAATTCAAAACTTTTGCGATGCGCGGGAATGTGATTGATCTGGCGGTGGGCGTGATTATCGGCTTGGCTTTCGGAAAAGTTGTGTCGTCGCTGGTGGATGACATCATCATGCCGCCGATCGGGCTGGCGCTGCGTCACGTAAATTTTTCCGATCTATTTATAAGTCTGAACGGGACACATTACCCTACGCTCGTGGCGGCGAAAGCAGCGGCGGCGCCGACGATCAATTACGGATTATTTTTGAATACGATCATTAATTTTTTGATCGTGGCGTTCGCGGTGTTTTTGCTGGTGCAGCAAGTGAACCGCTGGGGGAAGAAACCTGCGCCGGCCGCGGCGCCGAGCACTCGCGACTGTCCGCAATGCGCGATGCCGATTCCGTTGGCGGCCAAGCGTTGCCCGCACTGCACCACGCAGCTGGCATAGCTCCGATTACAGCCCTAAAAACCTATACGTAATTAATTTAATTTGTCCTGGGGCGTGGGCTTGCGCTTGCTTTGATTGGCGTCCAAGTGGGCGCGCAGGCGCTTGACCACTTCGTCTTCGTGGCCATCGTCCAATTCTTTCTGAACTTCTTCCAAAGCAAAGTGGACGACGTCGTGATGATGGAGCTCCTGTGGCGCGAGCATTTCGCTGAAGCGTAGCCAGAGGCGATGGAGGAGATTGACTTCATTGCCGGTGAGGTTGGGCGCGTGCGGGCCCAGTACTTTGTAAACTTTGTCGCCGTTGGCAAGATGGATTTCCAGATTGAATTGTGGTTTCTGGTCACCCAGTTGTTCCCAGCGGTCGCCAATCTGACGAGCTTGCTCTTCAGTGGTTTCCTTCGCGGAATGACCCAGGACGATGGTGCTGGATTTCAGCGCGGTGGCGGCGCGCAGGATGCCATCCCACAAATCATTGGCGGCGACGACCGCGAGGCGAATGGACTTGCCTCTTTTTTCGGCCATGGACAAGGCTTGCGAGAAAAGATGCTGCTCGATGCTGCCGAAAAGCTGGTCGACATCCAATTCGTTTTCACCGGAAGCGGAGCGGCGCAGAAGGCGAATGTGCAGGACGACAATGTCGCGACGGCCGGGCTTGATGCGATCAAGAACGTTGCCCAGATGATAGAGCGCGTAATGGTTGCTGACTGGGACGAGGATGTTTCCGGGGCGCGCGCCGACGCCTTCGGGGGTCAACTCGCCTTCAAGTGCAAGGTTGAACTGATCCATTTCGACGCGGGCGGCGTTGGTGTGGTGGCCACGACGCTCTGAGATGGTGAACACGATATAAAGCAGGATTGAAAATGCGCCGCCAGCGACGGTGGCGACAGGCTTGGTGAACAAGTTGACGAACGCGATCAGGAATAAAGTAAGAGTGATGAGACCGAGGCCGACAGGAACTTGCACACCCCTGATCGTGAAATTGAGCGGCACCTGAAAATCGCGCTGGCCGGGGCGGGTGTAGCGCAGAACGAGCACAGAGAGGCCGTTCATCGCAAAACTCCAGATGACACCGAAGGCATAGAGGTTGGCGAGGAAAGTCACATCACCGCGGCTGATGATGATGGTTACGATCTGGAGAAATACGACGATGTTGATGATGCGGTAGCTGGTGCCGAAACGGGGGTGGGGCTGGCGGAACCAGTCACTGAGTACACCGTCTTCGGATACGCGATTCAGAACGCCATTCGAACCTACGATGGCGGTGTTCACGGCGCCAGCGAGAATTAACGTGCCAACAACTACCACGAAGGCATGAAAAAGAAGGCGAACTAAAATGGGGCCTTCCAGGCTCATGGCCAAGCCGCCGATTAAATTCTCGAGGAAGTGCTGGCGGACATCGTCCGGAATAATCATCACTGCGAAGAACGAGACCAGCGAGGTGAAAACCAGGCTGTAGATGAAAATTACCAGGCCGGCTTTGCGTAGATTTTTCAGCTTGGGGCTTTCGATTTCGCGGTACACCTGCGCGAGCGATTCTTCGCCGCTCATGGCGAGAACGGAATGGCCGAGGGCGATAAAAATGGCGATGATGCCAAACATGTGAGGAAGACTGCTGTGCGCCAACCAGCCCAAGGCGCTGGGGCCGAGCCGGAGATTGCGGGGATGCGGCCACGGGGGCAGCGACGAATGGCGCACGATGACGGTGTAGGTGCACCAGGCGATCAACATGACCACCATGACGGTGACCAGCTTCATGATATGCAGAGCTTTTTCGCTGGATTCCGAAACACCCTTAGTGTTTTCCCACCAGAAATAGGCGGTGACCACGACGGCAAAACCGGCGGAGATAATACTGATGCTCGCAGGTGCCAGCGGACCGCTGATGTGCATGTGCACCAGCAAATCACTGATAAGCCCGGCAAGATATTGGCCCGCAGCCACGCCGCTGATGGGGCCGGTGAGAACGTAATCGAACATTAAAGCGGATACGCTGAATTTAGCAAGCGTGCCACCGAGAGCGCTTTTGACGGCGCGATAAACGCCGCCGCGGACGAACATGCTGCAGCTTTCGACGTACACCGCGCGAACGGCGTACGAGAAAAGCATGATTGCGAGGATGAACCACGGAGCGGTTTTGCCGATGTAGGCTTCGGCTTCACCGCCCGCGTAATAGGCGGAAGATGCCAGGTCGTTGAGAACGATGGCGGCGGCGCGCCAGAAAGAAATGAATGTCAGGAGGGCCGTGGTCGCAACAATGACACGCGGGACCCCGGCACCCCGGCTGCTTGCAGCAGCAGGGGGATTAGAAATCGTACTCATGAATGGATCGATTTACCCGAGACCAAAATCGTCGCACTTTTTGCAGGTGAAGTCTAGCGGCCCGGGCAACTAAAAAATCGATTATTTAGCGAGATTACGAAAGGTCGCGGCACAATTGGAGCACGGGCAGATAGTGCGGAGGTGTTCGTAGCTGAAGATGCCGGTGTTGTGGCCGTCATTGAAATTGATCTGCACTGCGTAGTTGCCGACTTGGGTTGCGGACTGAGCGCGAATTTTGGGTTTGAACATAGGCAAGACCGGTGAGGAGATCGGCGCGGCGGATTTGGGAGCGGAGTGTTGCTGCTCCTGGCCGCGTTTTTCGTTGCAGGTAGCGCAGGGGCATTCTTCGCGAAGATAAGCAAAATCGTAATGGCTGGTGTGATCGTCGGCCCAGGTGATATCTACGCCTGTGCCGCTGGAGACGTGGATTTTTATGTTCAGAGGTTTTTTGCGCTGATCAACAGGGATGGGCATGGAATGAATTCAGGAACGGCTGGGTTTGGCTTTTCCGTCGCAGCAATCTCCGGGGGGTATGGGATTACCGTGCGGACAAGTTTTCGGGTGGCCGAGAAAAGTGCAGATACGCTGATCGAGTTCGGGGCTGATGATGTGTTCGAATTTGCAGGCCTGGGTGTGGGCTTCGGAATCATCGATGGCGAAGGTGTCTTTGAAAAGACGCTCTGCCAGGCGATGACGGCGCACCACATCGCGAGCGCGGCGATTACCAGTCTCGGTGAGATAGACGGCAGTGTCGCGCATCTCGACGAGTTTTAGATCGGCCATGCGACCGAGGGTGCGAGCGGAGTCAATCGTTCCGGGCGCACGAATGCTGTCGAGTTGCGCTTTAGTGCCCTCTTCGCCACACATCCAGATGCGCTCAAGCAAATGATCGAAACGAATTTCGTCGTCAATGGAAATAGCGGCGTCGGACTGCGTGGTGTCGAGACTGAGATGGCCGTGGGCAAGTTCGATGCGGCGGCCGGCCTGACGGGCGATGTCGGGATCGTGGGTAACCATCAGAATGGTGTGACCAGCGTTGTGCAAGGCGCGAAAAATATCTATGACCAAGGCTTCGTTGGCTTCGTCGAGATTGCCGGTGGGCTCATCGGCGAGAATTAATTTCGGCTGGTTGATGAGCGCGCGGGCGATGGCCACACGTTGTTGTTCGCCGCCGGATAATTGCGCGGGAAGATGCGTGAGGCGATCACCGAGGCCGACGCGACGCAAGGCGTCCTGGGCTTGCTTCTCATCGGTGATGCTGTGGAAGTATTGCGCAAGCATGACATTTTCCAGCGCGGAAAGGTATGGGATGAGATGAAATTGCTGGAAGACGAAACCTACTTTTTCGGAACGATAGCGAACCAGCTGACTTTCGGTGCGCTTGGAAAGATCGACATCATCGACGATGACGCGGCCGGAAGTGAGGGTGTCCAGCCCGCCGAGAATATTGATCAAGGTGGTTTTGCCGGAGCCGGATGGTCCCATGAGCGCGACCCATTCGCCGGGAGCAACGGTGAAGGTAACACCATCGAGAGCGCGTAACGGGCCGTATTGTTTGACGAGCGATTCGACCACAACTTGTGGCGCGGCCGGCGTCATTCTTTGCGGCGATTGTGAATCGAGCGGGCTCACGCTTCCCCCCGAAATACCGAGGCGGGAGAAATATTGGCGAGACGCCGTAGCGGATAGGAACTGACGATGGCTACAAGAATGGTGAGGGCCACAGAAACAGGATACACAATGAGGCGCGGACGCGCTGCGACGCCGAAAACGGTTTTGCCAAGCCAGATGGAAAGTAAAAGGCCGGCGGCTGCGCCGACGATGCCGCCGACGAGCCCCAATAGCGCGGCTTCCGCAAGAAAGAGGCGGAGAACGCGACGGGTGGCGCCGCCGATCGCCTTCATCAAGCCCACATCATTTTTGCGCTCCATAGCCACGTTGGTCATGGCGGCCATGACGCAGAGTCCGGTAAGCGCAAGCACTAGCGCGGTTGTGGCGGTGAGCAATCCGCTGACGCGGGTATAAATTTTGGCTTCGGCATCGGTAAATTGGCGCAAGCCGTGCACATCCGCGGCGGGAGTATTTTGGGCAAGCGCCGCGATGTACTCGCGAATTTGGCGAGGCGTTCCAGGCACGCTTAATTGGATGAGGCTGACTCTGCCGGGGAGTGAGGCGAGACGTTGCGCGGCGTCGAGGTTGACGATGACCTGGCTGTCTTGGGCGTCGCCGCGGGCCTCGGCGATTTCTGAGATGCAGGTTTCCTCCGCTTTGTCGTTTTTCAATGTGAGGCGGTCGGCGGGTTGCAGATGTAATTGCTGTGCGGCCTTTGCGCCTACGAGGCAGAGATTTGTGTCGTCACGCGGAGTAACGATGGCGGATTTCCAGGGCGACTGATCGATACGTTCGGTGCGTTTCCCTGCGATTACGGCGTTCAAGGGTTCGCTGGAATTCGCGGACGAGACACTGGCTACCAAATAGAGGTAGGAATCGGCGGAGGCGTGCGGGGGAAGCGATTGACGCACCTTTTCGACGATAGATTCATCGAGGGTGACAGCGCCGACGGCAGAAGATTTGGTGTTTCGCGGGGCGACGATAATATTGGCACCGAAGACGCGAAATTCTTTGGTGAGACGGTCGCGGGCGTCCACTTGCAGATTCAGGAGCGCGGCGGTGAGTGCGGCGCTGGCGCCGAGAGCCAAGAGAATTACCAGCAGGCGGCCGCGCTGGGCCGCGAAGAGACGGCGAACGATGCGCCAAAACATTTTGCGATCGGGCATTTATTCGCCTCGCAAAATGGGCGCTGGTTCATAGCGCGAAGCACGATGAAGTGGAATGGCGCTGCCGAGAAGAGTTACGCATGCAGCGAGAACCAGGATGACGATGAAGACGAGGATGGAAGGCTCGGGAGCCACGCCGAAGATTTTTTCGCCGAGGAAGCGGGCGAGAACAATGCCGAGAGCGTAACCGACTCCGCCGCCAACGAACGCGAGCAAGAGTTGCTCGGCGGCGAGAAGAAAACCGATGGTGCCGGAGCCTGCGCCGATGGCTTTCATGAGACCGATTTCGGAGCGGCGCTCGATGACTGCGGCGGCCGACGATGCGCCGACCGCGAGCACAGCGGCCAGTAAGGCCGCGAAAGAGGCAAGCCAGAGGAGCGTACGGACACGCGTAAGGATGCTGCCTTCGCCTTCGGCGACGCGGCGAATCACGTGGGCGTCAACGCCGGGCAAGACTTGTTTGATTTCATAGGCGATGGAAGACGCGTAGGGGCTGCAGGACCAGCGCTCCAGGTCGGCGGCGTTCATGGTGGTGGGATTGCGGCGAGCGAAATCATCTTCCGGTTTTGTCAGCGCGCTGACGTAAAGACGGCGGTACTGGCCGGGCTTGTTTGCGAGTTGCTGCGCGATTTGCAGGGGCGCGACGATGGCGTCATCTTCGGGGCCGGCTGCGGAGAGAATTCCTGTGACCGTTAACGAAATGCTGCGATCTGCAGAATGGATATGGAGAGTGTCGCCGGGCTTGACGTTGTTACGTGCTGCGAAGGATTTGCCGACTATTGCTTCAGGAGCATCGTCATGGAACCACCGGCCGTCAACGTGCCACCAGGAATTGGTTTGATCCATGCCGGTCGCGTAGGTGCGGTTGTCCGGAAGAACAACGGAGTGATGAGCCCAAGTTCCCACCATCGTGGTTTTGACGGGAGCCGCGGACGATGATGCGGTCGAGACTTCTGCGGGGACTTCCATTACTGGCGCGAAGCCGACGATATTGTTGTGCCAGAAAATTGTTTTGATTTTGCCCAAGTCCTGCTCGGGAAGATATGAGCCGGAATTTACGGGACGATAATCGACGCCGCCGATTTCGAGGGGAAGCGAGTCGGCTTGAGGGGTAATGAGGAGATTGGCTCCCAGGGCGCGAAATTCATGGGCGAGGCGATCGCCGACGTCGAGCGAAACGCTGAAGGCCGCGGTGACTACGGCCATACCAAGAGCGAGAGCCGCGCCAGTGAGCAGCTTGCGGCGGGGACGGCGTCCAAAGGAATCGGCAACGAGGCGGAGGAACATAAATGTTGGAAGAGATGCGCGGCCTAACGCGGGACCTCTTGAGCGGCGTGACCGAGGCTGGAAAGGCCCATCACGATGTCGCTGCCGTCGATGCGCGAGGCAACGCCAATGGGATTGCAACCACCCTGGTCGCCGATAGAAGGAACATAGATGGCGGAGCCGCAATGACGGCAGACGACGTTTTGGCCGTCCTGGCGATAGCCTTCCGCGCCACAGATACGGCAAGCATCGAGAGCTGTGCCGTAGCCATTGGGTTTCTTGATGATCATGAAGCGCAGAGTTTGATTGGCGACGTTCACGGTGAACAGGTGTAATTTTCCGTCATCCACTTGCGAAAGCGGAACGCGAACTTCTTGACCATTGGCGGAGACCGGCGTGGAAGAGGGTGGGGCAGAATTGGCGCGCGCATAAATAAAATCGGCGGTAAGCACAAGTATGACCACGAGGCAGGCCGTGGCAGCGGCCATCATCCAATTGCGCTGGCGGCGATTCTGCGATTCCTGTAAGCGCTTTTCTGCTTCTCCGCCCGTTTGCTGCGATCGATTTTTCTGAGAGGCACTCTGCCATTCGCGGATAACCATCAGCGCGGCAGCGCCGAAGATCAAGACGAAGAAAAATAATTCGTTGCGCACCACCGGCCCGATGATGGCCATTTCCGTTTTGCTGGACGGAATCCATTGGGCTTCGCTGAGTTCGTGCAGGCCGGTAATGGCAAGCTGAAAAGCCACCAGCATGAGAATGGCGCTGGTGACGGCGAAGAAGCGATGCAGGGGCACGCGCAAAGTGCCTTTAAAGAAAAATAATCCGACGGCGACGGCGGCAGCAATGCCTACCAGCGTGCCGATCCAGGTTTGCAAGCCTGCGCTGGAAAGCTCGACGGCGCGAAGAATGAGCGCAAGTTCCGCGCCTTCACGCAAAACCATCAGAAAAACGAAGAGAAATATGCCCCATCCGGCCGCAGTGCCGACGCGTGCCGCATAAGCCTCGATTTTTTTTTCTATTTCATTTTTCAAGTGGCGCGCAACGCGGTTCATCCATACGATCATCGTAATGACGAAGAAGGCAGCGACCAGCATCAAAAGGCCTTCGAAGCCGTCCTGGTTGATATGCCAATTTTCGAGGGCGATGGCGACGGCCAGGCTGAGAGCGGAAGCGGCGGCGACGCCAAACCAAACGAAACGCGCGAGATGGGCGCGGCCGGTGCGCGACAAATAAACGAGGATAATGCCTACTACAAGAGAGGCTTCGACACCTTCACGGAGGGCGATAAGAAAGGCCGAGAGCAACGGGACTCCAATCTCCAGTTGTGAATCATTTGCAACTGAGATCTAGTGTACGCTGGCGTGCAATTCGGGTCAAGCCGCACGCGTTCCTACAGATACGTCACGGTAGAATGGATGGACCGACCTTAACGATGATTCGTATCACACAACGTTTGCTGGGCTTCATGTTGGTGTCTGCGCTGCTATTCGCTGCGCAATCTGACGCGGGGAGGGCTGCGTGGGGCGGCGCTCTTTCAGGCGAACAGGAAGAGGCGCGGCCGTCCAAGGGCGACGTGCCGCTGCATGTGGATTTGAAACGCGCGCAGAAGGCTGCCGAGCACGGCGACCAGGCGGAAGCGGCCGGGCACATCGAGGAAGCGCTGCTGTATTACCAAGAGGCGGCACATTACGCGCCGAAAGATGCGCGATACATAGGAAAAGAAGCGGCGCTGCGTTCAAAACTGATTCGCATGCATGTGGACGTGGCCGAACGCGCGGCGCTGGAAGGCCGTATGGAAAAGGCCACCGAAGAGCTTCGGAAGGCACTGCACATCGATCCGGGAAATACCATGGTGGCCGAACGGCTTACACAGATGAATTCCATGGAGGATGAGCCTCCCACAAAAGAGCAACTGGAGATGACCGGGCTGCCAAAGTTGCAGCCAAAAAGCGGTAAGCAAGATCTGGATCTGCGGGGAGAAACCAAATCCGTTTACGAGGAATTAGGCGCGCGATTTGGAATAAAAGCGTCGTTTGACCCGGATGTCGCGGGGCGGCAGGTGCGGCTGCGGGTGGAGAACGTCGATTTTTACACCGCACTTATGTTGCTGGGGACGCAGACGGGAACTTTCTGGCGCGCGCTGAACCCGACGCTGATTTTCGTGGCCCCAGATAATCCCGAGAAACGCAAAGCGTATGCCCCAGAAGGGCAACAAATCTTCCCGTTGCCGGCTTCGGTGGCGCCAGACGAGATGACGGAACTGTTGCGCGTGCTGCGAGATATTACCGGGGCGACGCATCTTGAACTGGATACGCGAAGCCGCTCGATTACGATGCGCGACACGCCCGAAAGATTGGCAATGGCGGGGCAGTTGATTCAAGAAGTGGAGAAGGCGCGCGGAGAAGTTTTACTGGATATCGAATTGCTGGAAGTGGACCGCACCACGATGCAAAAACTGGGGATCACGCCGCCATCCTCCGTGTCGCTGACTTACTTGACACCTAACGCGGTGCGGACGCTGGCGAGTTCCACGGACCTGGCGAATTTACTTACCAACGCGCAGCAAATATTCCAAGGGCAAGGATTCTCGAGCATCCCGCCATTTGTGCTGGTGGGCGGCGGATTGTCGACGTTTTTGCTGACGACTCCGGGAGCAACGGTGGACTTTTCGGATTCGCTCTCGCTGGTGCGCAGCGGGCGAGAAGTCTTGCTGCGCGCACAGGACAATAAACCGGCGACGTTGTTCGTGGGAGACCGCTTCCCGGTTACGTTATCGCTGCTGTCGAACAGTTTAGGGACCGGAGGAACATTCACGGGAACGCCTTCGGGGGTAACTTTTCCAGAAACGAATTTCGCGGTAGGGAGCAATCCTACAGCGCTGGTGGCCGCGCCTTTTACCGGTGCGACACTGCCGGACTTGGCGGTGGTTTTTAGTAATGTGGGGACCAATACGTTTACGGTGCTACAAAATCAGGATAATGGGAACTTCGTGCAGGTGGCCACGCCGCCCATCACTCTGGGCACCAATGAAACCGGGCAAGTAGCGATCGGCACGGGAGTTTTTCGCACCGACAGTACTAAATTCACGACCGCACAACCGCATGACGTGATTCTGGTGAACTCCACGTCAGATAACGTTTCGGTTTTGCTGGGCAATGTGGACGCCAACGGCGTGCCCAACGGAACCTTTAGCGAGGCGCCGGGTTCACCGATTGCAGTGGGAAAAAATCCCAGTTCGATTATCGTGGCGGACTTTAACGGAGACGGGATTCAGGATTTTGCGGTCACTAACAAGGCGGACAATTCCATTTCTGTTTTTCGCGGCGTGGGCGATGGAACATTCACGCAATTTCCGGCGTCGCCATTTTTGCTGAACAAAGGCGGGGTGGCGGAAACGGGTGCAGTGGCCATGGTGACGGGAACTTTCCGGCAAGGAGACGCTACGGATTTGGCGGTAGTAAACCAGACTTCCGGGAATCTATCGATCCTACTGGATAACATTGACCAGAATTCCAACATAACTTTCACGGAAGCGCAGAATTCACCGATTGCCGTGGGAACTTCGCCGGTAGCCATTGCCACGGGAGATTTAAACGCAGACGGGGTAGGCGACCTTGCGGTGGTGAATCAAGGCGACAACACGCTGACGGTATTGCTGGGGAGTACAACGATCGACGGAACGTTTACGCCCGCGCCAGGTTCTCCGTTGCCGACCGCTACGACCCCCGCGGGCGTACAGATCGCAGATTTCGCCAATGGCGCTTCACCCGATATTGCGGTGACCAATCAAGGACAAAGCACGTTGAGCGTTTTTTTGGGGCTTGGCGGAGGAACATTTCAGACGGGAGTGGAACTGAATACGCCTACGAGTCCTGGGGCGCTGATCGTTTCGCAGCTTACCAGCAGCGGACTGCCGGATGTGGCGCTGGTGGCGCAAGGCACGACGACCGGTCAAGGAGTGGTGAGCATTATTCAAGATTCGTCCGCGCTGGCGGCAGCGGGGAGCGGTTCGGGGCAAACTCCATATCCAGGCGCGGAATACATGGATATCGGTTTGAAGGTGAAGGCCACGCCGTCGTTGCATCCAAATGGCGAAGTTACGCTGCAGCTGGAATTTGAAATTCGGGCGTTGGCGGGGGGAAATATAAATGGCATTCCCATCATTTCGAATCGCACGCTGACGCAAACGGTGCGGGTGAGGGATGATCAGCCAACTTTGCTGGGCGGATTGACGGATCGCGAAGAGACGCGCGCGATTACCGGACTGCCGGGATTTGCAGAGCTTCCAGGAATTGGGTATGCGTTTGGCGGGCGAAACAACAGTTTGTCCGATACAGAACTGATGATTTTGATCACGCCGCACAGGTTGCGATCGCCGCAGCATGAGACTGGAACGATTTTTGCGGGGCATGGGGAGCGTGGAGTTACGCCGAGCACGCTGCCTTCGGAGCGGGTGCAGCCGCCATGATGCGGATGGAGCAGAGCGGCGGGTAGTGGCGGAAATTTTTATCGCATGACTGGATAACCGCGATCAGTAAGGCAGAATATCTTCCCCAAGAACTTCACAAGCAGTTACGGCAAAGGGTCGAAGACTACGACAGGCTGGTAGGTGCGGGGCACGACCGCTTCGGCGATGGCGATTAGCTTGTCTTGCTGACTGAAGACGCGGAGACGCGGCGGGCGCGGCTCGCCGCCATCGAGTTGAGCGGTGGCGCCGGGAGGGGGCTGGACGCGGCCGGGTTGGATTTGCGCGACGGAAATATTAAATTTTGAGCCGTGGCGGACGCGACGTTCGATGACCGGCAAGACGTTCATGCGCGGAAAATTGGGGAGCAAGTTTTCCAGGCGGATCAGGCACGATTCGATTTTGCCCTGACGCGCGGCGGCTGCCAGTTCTTCAAGTTGAACGGCTTGTTCCAGCGAAAATTCTCCCACGGCAGTACGCGTAATCTCCGCGAGATGCGCGCCGCAGCCGAGTTTTTCGCCCATCTCATGGGCTAGCGCGCGAATGTAGGTTCCCGAGGAGCACTCGATGGTGAAACGCGCGATGGGTCCGGAGATTTCCGTCAGGCGGTATTCGAACAATTCCACTTCTACTGGTTTCAGCTCCACGGGCTGCTTTTTCCTGGCGAGTTCGTAGGCGGGGCGGCCGTGGATTTTTTTGGCGGAAAAGGACGGAGGCATCTGCGCGAAACGGCCGACACGTTCGGCAGCGAAACGTTCAAGAGTGACGGCGTCCAAAGCGGGCGCGGAATCGGGGCCTTGGGCTTCGCCGTCGGAGTCGTAGGTGTCGGTGGCAAAACCGAAACGGAAGCCGGCGTTATAGCGCTTGCGGCGGCCATTGTAGAACTGCACGAGGCGTGTGGCTTTGCCTAGCAGTAAAACGAGAACGCCGGTGGCTAGCGGATCGAGTGTGCCGAGATGGCCGATCTGGCGGAAGCCTACGAGATGACGGACGGCGTCGACTATATCGTGAGATGTTTTCCCTTGCGGTTTGTCTATGACGAGGGCGCCGTCAAACGGTGGTGGTTGTGGCTGCTGACGCAAGATTAGCTTTCCTATTCGGTGCTTGGAATTCTTAAAACTGCTCATTGTGAAGTTGCTGCGCGTTCCCTGACAAAATCCCCATCAAATACCGCATCTAGGACTAATCACGAGTTAACCCTTCTTTTTCGGAGTTCTCGTCGACCTGGGACTCACGCGCCGAAAGAATTCTCGGATGCGGCCGGAGCCTAAAATAATCCAATAGTGGTCGCCTTCAAAGTGAATCTGAACAATGTGCTTTCCCTCAAGATGGTTAAACACAATTAGTGCGGCACTCCGTTCATCCTTCGCAACAACAGTGTAGCGATTTACCGAAACGTAGTCTCCTAAACGCGCGTAACAATGGGTCGCTGTATAGCGGAGTTCGAGTTTTCCGAAGAGGCGTCGTAGTTTAATAGTCTTAGTCGCGGGAAGGTCACGTCGGGCCGCAATCTCCTTGGCCGTTTTACGTCCGTCAGACCTCCATGTACCAATGAGCCGAGAATCCTTCATTTCGGTTCTTGCACGCCGATTTTCCGATGCTTAGATCCGTATCGCCAGCCGATATTCGTAATCACGAACAAAAAACTTCCTACTCCCAAGCGCGTCAGTAAAACCAATCGACTGTTCTTGTCATACTCGTGCGCTAACACCGCTCCGTTTTCGGGTGTTGGATTATTGACATAGGTGCTCACTGCCGCGGCGTATTCTCGCCTAGCGATGAAAGGCGGAACGAGAAAGGCAATGAAGGCGGCAAGCGCAAGCGTTATGGCAAGCCGAACGGTTGCCTGGCCAACGATTTTCATTCTTCAGCATTTTAGAATTGTTCAACGTATCTCGGTAAATGACGATGAACTGCAGGTCATAAACGGTAACCTGTTTGCGACCGCAATCAAATGTCGGCTATCGCTAAATCACTGGAAGCAGTAATTGGCGGTGAATCAGCTTTGCGGAGGGGGATTCGGTTTCTTTACTTCTTTCAGGAGCTGTTCGATGCGCTGAACTTTTTCCTGGGAAAGATCCAGCGTGAAATGCAGTTCTGGAACGCGGCGCAGCTGCAAGCGTTCGATTAGTTCGCGGCGGATATAGCCCGCAGCGTGCTCCAGAGCTTTGATGGCGCCGGCTTGTTCCTCATCGGTGCCGTCCACGCTGACAAAAACGCGGGCGTGCTTCATGTCCTGCTGCACGCGGACTTCGTTGGCGACGACCATGCCTTCAAGGCGCGGGTCTTTCAGCTCTCCGACGAGCATGGCGTTGATTTCGTGAGCGATTTCTTCGCCCACGCGGAGGTGACGATGATTCGCTGGACTCATGTTGATCCTGTAAGACGCTTACAAGTTTGAAGCAGTTTAAAGCACTTTAATCGGATGCGCGTTCGATAGCAAACTTTGCTTGCAACCCAGTATTTCGTGAAGCACTATTTCGCGAACAAATGTCTTCTAAACAAAGGCGAAACGATTTCAAATCACCTCAACGTTATGGCTGACTAAAAGCGGCCCTAGAATATTGTCCGCTTCGGCGAGGACATGCTGCAAAGATTCCTGCACCTGGTGTTCTTCGTTTGAGAGGGTAACAACGCCGACTACAGAACGCTGCCAGGTATCCTCATGCTCGAGTTCCGCTACGGCGACATTGAATTTTGCGCGCAGGCGGTCTTTCAGGCTGCGGAGTACCTGGCGCTTATCCTTGAGCGATTGCGCATGCTGGATGTGCAGCTCGAGAGTAAGCAAGCCGACGGGCATGCGCGGCTCCGGAGACGAAAGGTACGGCTACCTACTGCGCGAGGTCGCAGCGGTATTGATGTTGCGTTCGGCGGCGGCTTCCGCGGCAGAAACCTTGGTAACCTGGAAGCATTCGAGAACATCGCCGACTTTCACGTCATTGAAATTGGCGATGCCCGCGCCGCACTCAAATCCGGTGCGAACTTCGCTGACGTCGTCCTTAAAGCGCTTCAAGGAACTGAGCTTGGAGGTGTAAATCACGGCGCCGTCACGCAACACGCGAATTTGGCCGTCGCGTTTGAGGACGCCGTCCACGACATAGCAGCCGGCGACGGTGCCGGTGCCTTTGACGCGGAAGGTGTTGCGAACTTCGGCGCGACCGAGATAAGTTTCGGTGACGACGGGCTCGAGCAAGCCTTCCATGGCCTTTTTAATTTCGTCGGAAACTTCGTAAATGATGGTGTGCGTGCGAATGTCGACATGCTCTTGTTGCGCGAGATCGGCGGCCTTGCGATCGGGGCGAATTCCGAAAGCGATGACAATGGCCCCGGATGCGGAAGCGAGCAAAACGTCGTTTTCGGTTACGGCGCCGACGCCTGAGCCGATGATTTTGAGCTTCACCTGATCGGTGGAGAGCTTTGGCAACATTTCGCTGAGCACTTCGACGGAGCCCTGCACGTCGGCCTTGATCACGATGCCGAGTTCCTTGACGTCGCCAGCTTTCAGCTGCTCATGCAATTGATCGAGGGTGATGCGCGCGCCGCTGCTGCGAGCCATTTGCGCGTCACGCTGCTTGCCCTGGCGATATTCCACGATGTGACGAGCCTTGGCTTCGTCAGTGACCTGGAAGTGGTCGCCTGCATCCGGAACGCCCTGCAAGCCCAGAACTTCAACAGGCGTGGAAGGCGGCGCGTCAATTACGGGACGGCCGCGATCATCGAACATGGCGCGGACTTTGCCGAAGACCGAGCCGCAGATGAAAAAGTCGCCCGGTTTTAAGGTGCCATTTTGCACCAGGATGGTGGCAACCGGGCCGCGGCCTTTGTCGACGCGCGATTCCAAAACAGTACCGCTGGCGGGTGCGTCGGGATTGGCTTTGAGCTCGCGAAGATCGGCAACCAGCAAAATGGTTTCGAGCAATTTGTCGAGTCCGATTTTTTGCTTGGCGCTCACTTCCACGAATTCGGTATCGCCGCCCCATTCAGCGGGCATCAGGCCATTTTCGGTGAGCTGCCGCTTGACGCGCTCGAGCTGCGCTTCAGGCTTGTCGATTTTGTTGATGGCGACGAT
>DATHGV010000344.1:0-3349 GCA_035490135.1 Candidatus Methylomirabilota bacterium | reverse complement strand
GGTTGAAAAAGTGGCCGGCCGCGAGAAAATTGGCAGCCCCCCATTTGCCCACAGGTTGCCGACGGAGCCATCACCACCCGTCAGCAGCGCAACCGGAGCATACGGACTTTGCGCACCGAATGGTCCGATCAGGCTTTGCAGACCAAGCGCTTGGAGCGAAACCTTTTTGGGGTCCGCGTAATCACTGTCCAGTTTCAACTTGCTGGCACTGATAACCAGCTCATTGGTGAAGGTAGGGTTGAGCACGCTGGTGATATCCAAGGCCCCCGATCGGCTCAAGTTGCTTCCGGCTATGTGCGTGGGCAGTTCGTAAGACGAGGTATTCCACCATAGGCCGAGAGGATAGTCATGATTCTCATATTCCCGCGCCAACCGAATAAACGTCGAAGTCTTTTCGTTGACCTTATAGTCCACCCGGAGGATCTCTTGATTACGGTTAATGGGGGCCAAACCGGCAAAAACGTAATTCTCACCGTAGTAACCTGGCGCGGTTGCATTCGGCATCGGATAGAGGTTGACTAATGCCGTTCCTATTGGATCAATTTGGCTAGCGGTCAGGTCAAAAGGCGCACCGGTATTTATGTTCTGGAACCCAATTCCCTTTCTCTGGTCCGCGGTGGGCACGCGGGACTGTATTGCTCCGGAGTCATACGTCTGCCGCTGAACCTCGGCTCCGAAGAAGAAAAATAGCTTGTCATGATTCTTGTTAAAGTCAGTGCCCGGGATGAACACCGGACCCCCAAGGTTGCCTCCGGGATAGTTATACTTGTCCTTCGCACGTGGAACATGCAAGATGCTGCGAGACCTGTCGTTCGCGTTGAGTCCATAATTTCGGAGGTAATCGTACACCTCACCGTGAAAAGTCTTGCTGCCGCTCTTAGTAATCGCAGTGATCTGAACGCCGCTAGATCCAAATTCTGCCGCATAGTTGCTGGTCTGAATAGTAACTTCTTGCACCATATCCGGATTTAGTGTGATGGTCGTACCGGCGGTGCCCGAGTTCGTACCGGTGTCCGTAACGCGGGAGCCATCCAAACTCGTGTTGTTACTTACGCCGCGAGTGCCGTTGACTGAGTACAACGAGCTATTGTTCGAACCTGTCTCGAAGCCCACTACCTGCAAATCTGGTCCGTCAGGAGCTACAACTCCCGGCAGAATCCGCAACAATTCGTTCGCGCTACGGCTGATGATTGAGAGATTCTCAATCTGACGTGCGGTGATCGTATTTTCCCTGGCGCCCGTCTCAGTCATCACCAAGGGCGCCTCGGCTGTCACCGTGACTTTTTCAGAGGCGGTAGATAGCGGCAGATTTACATCGAGACCCCGCGTAGCGCTCGGATTGAGGATGAAATTCCTTTCCTCGTACGTCCTGAAGCCAGTCTTAGCGACACGAATGGTATAGGAGTCAGGAACCACCGCGGTGAAGACGACTGTACCCGTATCGTTCGTCGCGGCGGTGCGTTCTTCTCCAGTGCGGTCGTTGATCAAGGTAGTCTCTGCGTTGGGCAGACTAGCATGACTGGGATCAAAAACAGACACCCTAAGACTTGCGGCTCCCCCGGTCTGCGCAGAGACCCCTGAATCGCAGGCCATTATCACCAATGCCGTGCACAGCAAAAAGGCCAGATATCGTCCAGCAAGGCCTTCATACTTTTCAGTCGGTCCTTGTAGCCCGAAAGTGTTTGAAGTCACGATGGTTGCTCCCGTCGCCCCACGAAGTTCCCAACTCGCATTCACGCTTGACTTATTTTGCCGATGTGGCAGTGTATGGAACCGCTTCCACATCTGCGGATGCACTATGCACCAGCCGCGTGATCGTTGTCAAGAGGAAAAAGTTGCGTGTGTCGTTAGCAGATGATATGTCCGGTTGAGATAGCAAGTGAAGTGTCCGCTTTGCAGGCGGCGAGGGTAGGAGACCATGGAAGGCATGGTGTCTTACACGCAGGCCGCAGTGGAGCGGGCAATGAAGGTACAGGAAGTGATTTTGCGGGCGATGGCAAAGAAGATCACGTGGTGGCAAGCGGCCGAGATCATCGGGATCAGCGACCGGCAGATGCGGCGCTGGCGGGAACGTTATGAAGAATTTGGGTTTCGAGGGTTGTTTGACCGGCGCCGGGGGAAGCCGTCGCCCAAAAGGGTGAGGGTAGAGGTGGTGGAAAAGGTCCTGGGGCTTTATAGAGAGAAGTATTTTGACCTGAATGTGAGGCACTTTCACGAGAAGCTGCAAGAAGAGCACCAGGTGGAGATCAGCTACAGCTGGGTGAAAGGGATCTTGCAAGGGGCGGGGATGGTGGCCAAGGGGCGCAAGCGCGGAGTGCATCGCAAGTTACGTCCGCGACGTCCGCTGCCCGGGATGCTGCTGCACATTGATGGCAGCGAGCATCGCTGGTTTCAGGATGAGCGCTGGTATGACTTGCTGGTCATCCTAGATGATGCCAACAGCGAGATTTATTACGCACAGTTGGTGGACGAAGAAGCGACGGCAACGGTGATGGCGGGGCTGAAGGAAGTGGTCGAGCACAAGGGTGTGTTCTGCGCCTTGTACAGCGATCGCGGCAGCCATTTCTGGCTGACGCCGAAGGCGGGAGAAGCGGTGGACCACCATCGGCTCACGCAGGTGGGACGGGCAATGCGAGAGTTGGGAGTACGTATGATTCCGGCCTACTCGCCCCAGGCGCGGGGACGGAGCGAACGCAGCTTTGGCACCTGGCAGGGCCGGTTGCCGCAAGAACTGCGGTTGCGTGAGATCCGGACCGTGGAGGCGGCGAATGTTTTTTTGCGGGAGCACTACATCGCCGAGTTCAATCGCCATTTCCAAGTCAAAGCCTCGCAGACGGGCAGCGCGTTTGTGCCGTATCGGGGGAAAGACCTGGAGCGTATCTTTTCGCTGCAGTTCGAGCGCACGGTGAACCGCGATAACACGGTGAGCTTTGAAAATCTGACTCTGCAGATCGAGCCGGTGCGCTGGCGAGGCACGCTGGCGGGCTGCACCGTGATGGTGCACCAACATCTGGATGGAACTTTGAGTCTCAGCTATGGGCCGCACGCCTTCGGTCGGTACGACGAGCGCGGCGTTCCGATCGTCAATCCGAAAATTGCGACCGGCAAGGCCGTGGAAAAGACGCGGGGTGGAAAAGTCAAAAAGCCGACTTTCCCACCCCGCTTGGAAATCCCGCAAAGTGCGCGGGATTCCCACTTTCCCACCGCCTCGGCGGCTGCGGGAGATTAATAAAAACCGGACATTTCACTTGCTACGAAAAGCGGACGTTTTAACTTGCTAACAACAGCGGGATCTACACCGCCAAGACGCCGAGTGTGCGGAGGAAAACCAAAGGTTTAACCCTATGGG
>DATHGV010000343.1:0-5906 GCA_035490135.1 Candidatus Methylomirabilota bacterium | reverse complement strand
AATCCGCTACCCACCCGCAACACCGCAAATCCCTGGAAGCCGCCCTCGCCCACCTGGATAAAAAGATCAGCGAAATCGCTTAGCCTGCCGGGAAGTTTTACAACTCATTGATGGATTCGTTTGGCGGGGCCGCTATTCGCGTAACCCCATGCCGCGCAGATCTGGGGGCGTGGGTCCCCCTCGGCTTGAAACGGTACTTAGGACTTTCACTTATTTGAATATTCAACTGGATGACTTAAAAACTTAGTTGAACATTCAACTAAGGACGCGAAGTTTATTGAGGTTTACTGGGGCGCACACAAATCGCTGGTTAAAATTTGGCAACTGCTTTACGTCAACTTCAAAAACAACGTCAATGGAAGGACCCACCCTAAAAATCGAGGGTGGGGCACCCTATGACTTGTAGTGGTTGTAACTGGTTGTGGGCTTTGCGGCCGTAGAGAATGTCCATGATTACTTTGTGATTATAATAACACTATAATAAACTACTCTAGAGGTTAATTTGTGGCGCTTAGGGCGCGGATCAATTTGTAGGTGAAGTTGACTCCGTCGTAAAAATCCTGGGCGCCGATACGTTCATCTTTTCCGTGGGCGCGGTTGTCGCCCAGTTCAAAGAACATGCAAGCGATGCCGAAGGTGGGGATTCCGGCGGTGCGCGTGAATTTGCCGTCGCTGGCTCCGGCGGACATGGTGGCTACCAGGGGCACGCCCGGGTAAGTTTCATTCAGGGTTTTCTCCATGGCCCTGATCACTTCGGGGAGCAGCGCGGAAGGCGGCACGGTGACGGTGGGAACGGGTTTGCCGTCGGCGCCCAGCTGCGGCACCAGGGTGACGCTTACTTTCGAATCGGCGGCCACGCGCTCGAGGGTTTTGCGCACCTCTTGGGGATCTTCGCCCGGGAAAATCCTGCAATTCACATTGGCTCGCGCCGTCTGCGGCAAAGCGTTGGGGGCATGTCCGCCGCTCAGCATGGTGGCCACGCACGTGGTGCGCAGCAGGGTGTTGTAATAAGGCTCTCGCGACAAGCGGGCGGCGGCGGCTTGATCGGGCGGATCTTTAGCAACGGCTTTTAAATCCGCGGCGGAATCGCCGGGAGAACTTTCGGCGGTACGCGCAAAATAATTTTGAGTGATTTCGTTGACCTGCACCGGGAAATCGTAATCGCGCAAGCGGGTCAGCGCCCCGGCGAGGTGGTAGATCGCGTTATCGCGCACCGGTTCGGAACTGTGGCCACCTGGATTTATAGATTCGAATTGGAAGTCGGCATATACTTTTTCACTGCCCTGCATGGCGGCCAGTAAACGTTTGCCGTTCTGCTTTTCGAATTCTCCGCCGTCGAGATTGATGCAATATTCGGCGTTCACCCAGTCGCGATGTTCCTTGAGGAGCCATTCCATGCCATTGAAGTTGCCGCCTTCCTCGTCGGCGGTCAGGGCGAGAATTAAATCGCGATCAGGGACGTAGCCTTCGTTTTTAAGGCGAATGAAAGTGGTGAGCAGCAGGGCGTCGCCGGCTTTCATATCATTGGTGCCGCGGCCGTAGAAAAACCCCTCTTTTTCGACGAATTGAAATGGGTCGGTGGTCCAGTCTTCGCGACGAGCTTCCACGACATCGAGGTGGCCAATAAATAAAATGGGCTTACGCTTGCCGCTGCCGTGAAAGCGCACGACCACATTTTTCTTTTTCTCGTTGGCGCCGGCGACGATGACGTCTTTGTCGGCGAATCCGGCATCGCGCAGCTGGCTGGCCATGGCTTCTGCCGCGGTGCTCACATTACCCACGGAATCGGTGGTATTGATCTCCACCAGTTGCTTAAAAATGTCATGCGCGAGTTGATTTACCGCTGGCGGCGTGGCTCCGCCATCCTGCGATGGAGAATTGGCGTACATGTCGATTGCGCCATCAGCGATCATCGCCACACACACGAGAACCGTGGTCTTGCAAATTGTTTTCAACAAATTTGTCATGGAATTATTTTCTATTCTTTTGCGGTGGTGCGCCAGCTAAGTTTGCGGTTGGTATTATAGTTCCAAAAGGTGACTACAAAAATGGCTGACAAATTGGCGATGTAGCGGTTCATATGGAATACCTTGAAGCCGATATTCAAGATAATGAGATTTAAAATAATCCCAACCGAACACAGCAGGTTGAATTTGAGGAAGCGGCGGGCGCGCTGACGAAGGCTGTTCTGGCGTCTGGAGAATTTGCCGAAGGTCCATAGATCATTCCAGATAAAATTATTTGCGAGCGCCACTTCGGCGGCGATAATTTTGCTTCCGGTCAGGCTCCAGTTCAGCGTGCGTGGATCGCTTAAAAGAAAGAGCAAGGTGGTGTCAATCAACGTACCGCTGGCGCCCACAATGCAAAAGCGCACGAAGGGCGAAGTTTTCAGCAAGTGGATGCGCAGACGGCTGAGGTGCTTCAGGTACTGCGCGAAAACCGCTGGTGAATGCTTGCTGGGGCGCTCGGGGGTTTCGCGGAAGACATAAGGCACTTCAGAGATTTTTTCTACTTCCCCGCGTGCCAACACTTCCATCAGGATTTTGTATCCCAGCGGCTTTAGTTCGCGGCCTTCTAATGCGGAACGTCGCACCATGAAATAGCCACTCAGGGGGTCGCTCACTTTTCCCGCTACCTCAGGCAACACGACAAGTCCGAGCAATTGGGCACTGCGCGAAACGATGCGCCGCGGAAGAGTCCAGTCGCTAACGCCACCGCCTTCGACGTTCCTGCTTGCGACGGCGAGGTCTGCGCCGCGTTTCATGGCACGCCACAAATTGGCGATGGTTTCCGGGGGATGTTGCAGGTCCGCGTCCATCACGGCAAAAATCTCGCCGCGGGCGATCTGCCATCCTTGCAAAACCGCGGTGGACAAGTCGCGCTGGTGTTGGCGACGAATCGCGCGCACTTGCGGACATTTTTGGGATAACTGAAGCGCTTTTTCCCAGGTACGATCGGGACTGTCGTCGTCCACGATAATAATTTCGTATCTGAGTGTAGGAATGCTGTCGAGCACGGTGATGAGTTGCTCGACGATGGCGTCGATATGCGCGCTCTCGTTATAGGTGGGAAGAATCAGCGATAGATCCAAAATATCTGGACGTTCCTGTGGAGCAATCGTCAGAGGGCCGGGAGCCATCACTTCCAAGGTACCCATCTGCAATTTTTGTTCTCCCGCGCTTTGGGTTGAACTAATTTAACGCTGTTTTTATTGTACTGAGTGTGGCCGGTAACTGCGAAGCTATAAAGAAGATGATGCGCAGAGCGGCATGGCGAGTTATGATGCCGGGCTTTATGATTTCGGGGGAACGGGGCGGCGCTGAATAGCAGTTACATAAAAGAACGATTCGAGTTTTCACACGTCAAATCAGCAATGGAGGAATTACCAGGATGATTGCCAAGCAATCGGGTGTGTGTGGCTTTGCGCCGTGGCTGGCGATTGCGACGCTAATCATTGCCGCGCTGGTTGTTGGAGTTTGTGCGCCGGGCGCGGCGGCCGAAGCTTCGCGAATGCTTGTCGAGGGAGGCTATAAGCAGATAACTGCTGAGGACGCGAAGGATCAAGGGCAAGACAAAGATAAGAAGGACGAGAAAAAAGACGACAAGAAGGATGACAAGAAAGACGAAAAGAAGGGTTTGCCATTAAAGCCGGACCACAAAATCACCTTTAGCACCGATGAAGGGACGTGGTTATCGCTGGACGTTTCACCAGATGGGAAAACCATAGTGTTTGAGTTGATGGGCGACCTTTACACTTTGCCGATTGACGGCGGGCAGGCAAAGTTGATTTCCGGAGGCATGGCTTTCGACAGCCAGCCGAGATTTTCTCCGGACGGACAGTGGATCACGTTCATTTCCGATCGCGAAGGCAGTGAAAACATCTGGATCATCCACCCGGACGGCAGTGGGGTGAAGCAGGTTTCGAAAAATACGGCCGACGACTTCACGTCACCGGCATGGACGCCCGATGGGAAATACATTGTGGCTTCGAAAATGCCATTTGGTATTGGGGCGAACGAGTTGTGGATGTTTCACGTGGATGGCGGGACGGGAGTGCAAATCACCAAGTCCAAGCCGACCGCAACGACGCCGCGGAAGGAACGGCATAACGCCGTGGGGGTAGTGGCTTCGCCGGACGGAAAATATTTGTATTACGCGGTGCGGCAAGGGCCCTTCAGTTATAACGCGCAGTTGCCGTTGTGGAAGATCGTACGGCGGGACCGGAAGACCGGCGATGAAGACGAGATTATTTCGCAACCGGAAAGCGCGTTTCGGCCGACATTGTCGCCTGATGGAAAGCAGTTGGTATACGTGACGCGTTACGAGACGGAAACGGGGTTGCGGCTGCGCAATCTGGAAACGGGTGAAGATCACTGGGTGAAGTATCCGGTTACGCGCGACGATCAGGAAGCGCGATTTACGCGCGACGTGTTTCCGGAGTTTGCGTTTCTGCCGGGCGGAAAAGAAATTGTTTACAACCAGGATGGGAAAATACGGCGGCTCGATCTAGCGAGCGGCAATGAAAAAATAATTCCCTTCACAGCGGAGGTTTCGCAGGACATCGGGCCGAAGTTGGATTTTCCGCAGCGAGTGGAGCAAGGGCCGGTCAAAGTGCGTTTGATCATGGATCCGGTGGAGTCGCCGGATAGCAAGAGGCTGGTGTTTTCGGCGATGACGCACCTCTACACTATGGATTTGCCGCACGGGCAACCGCAGCGTTTGACCAGCGGGAAAGGGCATGAGTTTCAACCGGCGTGGTCGCCGGATGGAAAATTCATCGCGTACGTCACGTGGTCGAGCGAAGGCGGGCAATTATGGAAGGTGCCGTCGGGTGGTGGCACGCCGGTGCAATTGTCAAAATCGCTGGCGGTGTACAGCAATCCGGCGTGGTCGCCAGATGGATCGAAAATTGTGGCGCTGCGTGGGAATGCCTATGACCGCGAAAACAGTGAATTTGATGGCGGGCAAACCGGCAACGCCGATCTGGTGTGGATTCCCTCGGAAGGCGGCGAAGCTAATCTAATTTTGCCGGCGCGCGGAGCGGGAGGACCGCATTTTACTCACGAGAAAGATCGCATTTACGTGTACACCCCGCAGGGGTTGGTGTCGTTGCGTTACGACGGAACGGATCGGCGCACGCACCTGCAGGTGAAGGGACAAGGGCTATATTTTTTTGAAGAGCCGATTCCGGCTGACGATGTGCGGGCCAGTCCCGATGGGCAATGGGTGTTGGCGCACGTGATGAATCAGCTTTACCTGATCGCCATGCCGGTGGTGGGAGGCGAAGCGCCGACGGTGAACGTGAGTACGGCGGCGGTGCCGGCGAAGCGCTTGACGGATATTGGCGTGGATTATTTCGCATGGGCGGATGACGGCAGGACCATTACCTGGGCGGTGGGGTCAAGTTTGTTTCGCGAGCCATTGAGCGCGATTTCCTTTGAGCCGCCGAAAGATGAAAAGAAGGACGAAGGCAAAAAAGACACCGACAAGAAAGACGGAGATAAGAAAGACAGCAACGGGCAGCAAGCCGACGCCGCAAAAAAAGACGATAAAAAGGATGACAAGAAAGAGGAGAAGAAAGAGCCCAAGAAACTAAAGGAAGAAGAGAAGGACGTCGAAGAAATCGCGGTGACGCTGGAGGTGTCAAGAAAAACGCCGAAGGGCAGCATCGTACTGCGCGGCGCGACAGTGGTGACCATGAAGGGCGATGAGGTTTTGAAGAACGCCGACATTGTCATCGAGAACAATCGCATCAAGAGTGTGGGCGCGCGCGGCAGTGCTCCAGCGGGCGCCAAAGTTTTTGACGTGCGCGGCAAGACCATCGCGCCTGGATTTATCGATACGCATGAGCACTGGACGGAAATTCGGCGCGGGATTCTGGATACGCAAAACTGGGCTTTCTTAGC
>DATHGV010000342.1:0-9267 GCA_035490135.1 Candidatus Methylomirabilota bacterium | reverse complement strand
TGGCGTGGATGGCACTCCAATGCCATCGTTTGGCGACGTGGTCAAGCCCGAAGAAGCATGGGACCTGGTGCATTACCTGCGCACGCTGCAAGTGACGCACAAGAGCCCCGAATTGGCTTTGTGGATGAGCACCAAGGAAGGTGCCGCGATTGTAAGCGCACAAAGAATTACCGGCACCCCAACCGGTTCGGGTATCAAGCAGTAGCTTTGTAGTTGCAAGAGGTTTCAAGGAGAACAGAAATGCGTCACAAACAAATTATCACTGCAGCGTTTTTATTGACTGGTGTAGCAGCCATGTCGTTCGCCGGACCATCTAAGCCCGCGGGTGGTTCTGTCAGCGGAAAAGTCACCTACGAGGGTACCCCCGCAAAGCAAAAGCCTATCGATATGTCCAAGGAGCCCAGCTGTGCCAAGCAGTACACCACTCCTCCGACCACGGAAACGGTGGTTACCGGACCGGGCAATTCTCTGGCGGACGTGGTCGTATACGTTTCTGCAGGCGCGCCTGACGAACCTCCTCCTTCCCAAGCAGTCACATTTGACCAGAAGGGTTGCCGCTACATTCCTCACGTGCTCGCATTCCAGACCAATCAGGAATTGAAAGTCGTGAACGACGATCAGACCTCTCACAACATCCATCCGCTGGCAAAAGTAAATCACGAATGGAATAAGTCTCAGCCGCCGGGGACCCCGCCACTCTCCGAAAAATTCGCGCAGCCGGAATTCATTCCCGTAAAGTGCAACGTTCACCCCTGGATGCATGGCAACTTCGCAGTGCTGAAGAATTCGCACTATGCCGTATCTAAAGAAGACGGTTCGTTCACGTTACCCAATCTCCCGGCCGGAAAATACACCGTGACTGCGTGGCAGGAATCTTACGGAACGCAAACTCAGGATGTCACCATCTCGGGCAGCGAAACGAAGAGCGTCATTTTCGTTTTCAAAGCCAAGCCTTACTAACGGCTTTCAGACTGTTTAGTTGCGCTGGCTTTTAGAATAAGCATCTAGGATTTGCCAGCTCGTGATGTATAGAACCATTGCAAGTTGGCAAGTCTCTCGACGATCAGCACGAAGTTCATCAGGAAGTTCGGCAAGAGGTTCAGCGCGAAGATTAGCAATAAAACTTTGCCCTTCAGTTCCCAGGCAAAGTTTGAGTCCGAAGTGAACTGGAATCACCGTCGTTTCTGAAGTGAGGTGTCATGGGTAAATTCTTCGCGGTCATTCTAGTTATCATTGCCATCGCCTCTGCATATCCCATCATCGCGCACAAGTATGTGCAGCCTGAGGACATCTCCACGCACGGCCACGCGATTGACGAACAACTTTCGGACACCATGGCTGAAAGCGGTTTTGCCTTCCTGGGAGCCCAGTTTGTCCTGGCTTTCTTTGTCTGGAAATTTACCGCGCGTAAAGACGGCACAAAAGTAAGTCACCTGCCCGGCGGCGCCAAAGTGATGGTGGTCGCGGCTTTCATTCTAGTGGGCACCGAAGTACTGGCGTTGGGCGTGTTCGGGCAAAAAGCCTGGGCCAGCGTTTATTTTACCGCTCCCAAGCCCGACGATCTGCAAGTTCAGGTGCAAGCTGGCCAATTTGCATTTTATTTCCGCTACCCCGGCCCGGATGGAAAGTTCGGTCCTTTGCACCCCGACAAGATCGATGAGGGCAACTCCAACTTTTTCGGCCTGGATCCCGCCAACGACGTCGAAGCCCGCGACGATGTTGTCGCTGCCGAGCTGGCCGTTCCAGTAAATCGCGAAGTCCATTTAATGATGCATGCCAAGGATGTGGGCCACTCCTTTTATGTCCGCGAACTTCGTCTTCAGCAGGATTTCGTTCCGGGATTGGACTTGTCTCTCCATTTCACCGCTACCAAGCCAGGCAAGTACGAAATTCTCTGCACCCAGTTGTGCGGTCTTGGGCATTACAACATGAAGGCGTATCTTGACGTAATGACTCAGGAAGATTTTGAGAAATGGATGAAAGACAAGATATCGGAGCAGTAGCAGTGTTTCTCGACCCGCAACACGCCTAAGGTGCTTGGCGGTTTTTCTACAACGAGGTGAGGCCATGCAGGAAGCTTCTCCAGCTCAGGTTCACGTTCACACACCACCGACTTCATTTCTCCGCAAGCATGTCTTCAGCTTGGACCACAAAGTTATTGGTCTGCAGTACTACGGTCTGGCGCTCGCCGCAGTCACCCTGGGCATGGTGCTTTCTTGGCTGATGCGCTTTCACTTGGTTTGGCCAACCGTGGCCGTTCCAGGATTGAGTCTGATCTCGAAGGTAGGCGCGCCCGGCGGCATCATTACTCCCGAATATTATTTATCGCTGCTCACCATGCATGGCACATTGATGGTTTTCTTTGTTCTAACCAACGCTCCATTCGCTGCCTTTGGTAATTATTTTCTGCCCATTCAAATTGGCGCCGAGGACATGGCTTTCCCGCGCTTCAACATGATGTCCTTCTGGACCACGTTGGCCGCTTTCCTCGTTCTGATCACGGCGTTCTTTATTCCCGATGGGCCGCCCATTTCTGGTTGGACCGCCTACGCGCCGCTTAGCGCCATTGGTTCTGACGCTGGCCCAGGTCTTGGCTGGGGTCAAACACTTTGGGCCATTTCCATCGCACTTTTCTGCGCCGGCTCGCTGCTTGGTGCATTGAACTTTATCTCCACGACTCTGGATTTGCGCGCGAAGGGCATGACGTTCATGCGCATGCCGATTTGCACCTGGGCGTGGTTCATCACTTCCTGTATCGCGTTGCTGGCATTTGCCGTTCTTCTCCCGGCTTGTCTGCTGTTGATTCTTGACCGCACCGCTGGAACCAGTTTCTTTATTCCCTCCGGCCTGGTCGTCAGCGACCGCCTGCAACCGCACGCCGGCGGCTCACCTTTGCTATGGCAGCACCTGTTCTGGTTTTTCGGCCATCCCGAGGTATACATTGCCATTCTCCCTTCCATGGGTATCGTTTCGCACGTGCTCATGGCCAGCATGCGCAAGCCGCTCTTGAGCGCCAAAGTCATCATTTACTCCATGTTGTCCATCGGCTTCCTGAGCTGGATGGTATGGGGTCACCACATGTTCGTCAGTGGCATGAACCCCTTTTCATCGCTGGTGTTTTCTTTCCCAACTCTCACCATCACCATTCCCGCGACGATCATGACTTTGATCTGGCTGGGTAGTCTTTACGGCGCCAATATTCGTATGACCGCTGCCTCCCTATTCGCTCTCGGCTTCATTTCCATGTTCGTGAGCGGAGGCGTCAGTGGATTTTTCCTGGCGCAACCATCCATCGATATTTATCTGCACGCCACCTACTTTGTGGTTGGCCATTTCCACATGGTCATGGGTGTCGCTTCTATCTTTGGTGTGTTCGCCGGAACCTATTTCTGGTTTGGAAAAATGACCGGTCGCATGCTCAACGAAACATTGGGCAAAGTGCATTTCTGGATTACTTTCATCGGCACCTACTGCATCTTCATGCCTTTTCACTATCTCGGTCTGGTCGGCAACATCCGCCGCTACTCCACCTTTGTTGACGACTTCATGGGCCCGCTGATGCCTTTGCACAAGTTCATTACCATCGCGGCGCTTATCACCGGTGCGGGGCAGCTCATTTTTCTCTTCAACCTGTTCCACAGCCGCTTCTGGGGCAAGCCCGCTGCACAAAATCCGTGGGAGGGCACCTCTCTAGAGTGGAGCATTCCGTCGCCTCCGCCGTGGAACAATTTCGGCGATGTTCACCCCGTGGTTTATCACGACTCGTATCAGTACGGCGTGAAGGGCTCGAAAGGTGATTACGTTATGCAGGATTCGCCAGAGCAAGCAGTCGGCGGCTGACGTTGTGACCGGATCGCATTTGAGAACGTCATAGAGTTGTACCAGAAAGACGCAGGAAAAATATGTCGTCCACAACCTATACGCCAGTCGCTGTTGCGCAAGTTCGCACCAGCGTGAACGTCACAGCGCGCTCAGCGGCTGATGGAGCGTCTCGCAGCGGTGTCTGGGTGGCGATCTTCGCCATCACCATGTCCTTCGCGGCCTTTACCAGCGCGTTGTTTGTGCGCGAAGGGGGCTCGGTGGATTGGACCCACCTGGTGCTGCCTCCGATTCTTTATGCCAACACCATGGTGCTTCTGTTAGGCAGCGTGACTTTATGGATGGCCAGTCGCACGGTGAACGCGCACGCGCTTCTGGACTCACACGCGGTGAAGACCGTGATGGGCTGGCTGATGGCGACCCTTGTGCTGGGATTGCTTTTCATTGGCGGCCAATATGAAGCGTGGCTTCAACTGGCGGCTCAAGGCCTTTTCCTCGCCACCAATCCCAACAGCTCATTTTTTTATGTGTTCACTGGGATGCACATCCTGCATCTTCTCGGCGGAATAGCGGCGCTGGTATATGTGATCGGCCAAGTGTTTGGCAGTCATACCACCTTCCGGCGTGCCGCTTTTCATAACACCGCGATTTATTGGCATTTCATGGGTGTGCTCTGGCTATACCTGCTTTTTGTTTTGCGCACGAAACTTTAATGGTCTTCCGGGAGAAACGACTGTGAGCCAGTCTCAAGTAGCTGTCCACGGGCACGGTGCCATGATGGAAGCGTCTCCTTACGCAATTCCGTCGCGCAAGCTGACCATGTGGCTGTTTATCATCTCCGACGCGGTGACGTTTGGAGCCTGCTTGATGGCTTACGGTTATTTGCGGACCGCGAGCACCGATTGGCCCAGGCCATTTAAGTTTTACCCCACCATCCTCAACGTCATGATCATGACCTTCGTACTGATCACCAGCAGTTTGACCATGTTGGGCGCCGTCGACGCGGCGAAGCTGGGGGATAAAGCGAAGACCGCCCGCTTTATGTGGTCCACTATTTTTCTGGGAACCGTATTCGCGGGACTGCACATTCGCGAATGGTTTGGGCTGATCGGCGAAGGTGTCCGGCCATTCCATAATCCCTGGGGCTCTCCACTTTTCGGAGCTACTTTCTTCAGCATTACCGGGCTGCATTTGCTGCACGTCGTCAGCGGCGTCATCGCACTGATCGTAATTTGGCGCGGATATACTCGCGGTACGCTAACCGCCGGCCATGTGGAAACTACCGGACTGTACTGGCATTTCGTTGATCTCGTGTGGATGTTCGTGGTGCCCATGGTTTATCTGTTAGGTATTCAGCGCTGAAGGAAATCCAACTATGACTGACAAAGTTGTCACTGACAAAGCTTCTGTCACTGCTCCGTCGGCGTCCAGAAACGTGATCGCAAAATATCTGCCGGTCTATTTTGTTTTGCTGGCGATTGCAGGGCTGGAGATATTTTTGGCCTATCGCGATTTTTCGGCGCTTACGCTGCTGGTCATCCTGCTGGCCATGGCTGTTTGCGGCGCTGCGTTGGCGGTGATGTATTTTATGCACCTCGCGCAGGAGCGGCCCAGCCTGTTCTTGTCGCTGATCCCCGCTACTATTTTTGTCTTGTTCATGATGAACGCCATTTGGACAGACAGTTTCCGGTTGCTTCATATGAAGCCCTTCGCTCATTGAGCAGTTCTGCCTTGATCGCGCGTAGGTTCGGAGAGATACTCAGCAAGAAGTTGAAAGGTCGAGTCCATGAAAGTTCATCGCACCGCTTTGCAATATTCAGGATGGTCAGGAATTCGCCGGGCCGCTGTGTTATTGATGGCGCTGCTGACCCCCGCCTTGACCTTCGCGCAAAATTGCGCGCTGTGCTACACGCAAGCCGCCGGTTCTGGTTCCCGTATGATTCACGCTCTAAAAAGTGGAATCTTGATTCTTATGATTCCGCCGATGTGTATCTGCATCGGGCTGACCGTGATGGCCTATAAAAAACGGAATCAGTTCAACGAAGACCTCGATCAACATTAACTCTTCAACTGTCCCTCACAGGCCCGCGCTGCAAAGAACCCAAGTTACTAGTTGAATAGTTCCGTGTACGCAGCTGCGAACAGGCCACGGCATACAAGCTGACAGGAGAGGGCGGGAGAAATCCCGCCCTTTTTTGGCTCTTGCTTCTGTATCACTCCCCATTTTGTTCACCTTAATCATCTTCGTGTTCCAGCGATTCCCGCACCTTTTCTAGTTCTTTCCGTTTGGATTTCTCCACATCCGGAAATGCCAGATTCAGACCGTTCAGCTCCGTTACGATCGCCAAGGCTGCGACGACTCTTGTAAACCATTTATTGTCCGCTGGGATCACGTACCAGGGAGCGTTTTTGGTCGCAGTGTTTTGAATGGTCTCCTGGTAAGCGTCCTGGTATTGCTTCCAGTAGCCGCGTTCCTTAACGTCTGCCATGGAGAACTTCCAGTTTTTCTCGGAATCCTCCAGCCGCGAGAGAAAGCGTTTTTTCTGCTCTTTTTTTGAAAGATGCAGGAAAACTTTCAGCACCACGATGCCGTTGCGCGTCAGGTAGCCTTCAAATGCGTTGATATCTTGGTAGCGTTCTTCCCAGATGTTTTTCGTAATAAGCTTCGCCGGTAATTTTTCGTTTTGTAATAAGTTCGGATGAACGCGCACCACCAAAACTTCTTCGTAATAAGAACGGTTGAAAATACCAATCTTGCCGCGCTGCGGCACTACCTTGTGACATCTCCACATAAAATCATGATCGAGCTCTTCCTTGCTGGGCTCTTTGAACGACCATACATCGCAGCCTTGCGGGTTCACTCCGGACATCACATGGCTGATCAACCCGTCTTTTCCGGCCGCGTCCATGCCCTGAATGATCACCAGCATTCCCCAGCGGTCCTGTGCGTAAAGTTTCTCCTGCAAATGTCTCAGCATCTCGACACTGTGCTGCAGCAGGCCATGAGCTTCACGTTTGTCCTTCATGCCGCCGGTATCTTCTGGATCGTGGTCTTTCAAACGAAACTTATCACCTTGCGCGATACGGTATGGCGCCGCGAGCTGTGCGGCTTCTTTAACGAATTTTTTGGTTTTCATGACGTAGTAATAAGTGTAGCTGGAGATTGCGTGCTTGCGAAAGTATAGTGCGGATACCGTGATTCGTTGCCGGCAAAATCAAAATTGCCAATGTCTCCACAACCACGTGCATTTCAGTTGTTGGTCTATAGCCCGACTGCGAGCCCGCTGACATGAACGAAACCCTCGCCCGCAAACTGCGCTTCACCGATTATTTCGCGCTCGCCTTTGGAACCATGGTGGGTGTCGGCTGGCTGGTCGTCATGGACGATTGGCTGGGCCGCGGGGGGCCCTTTGGCGCGATTTTAGGGTTTGCTATCGGCGGAGTTCTTTTGTTGCCGGTGGGCTACGTTTATGGTCATTGGGTGCAGCGTCTGCCAGACGCGGCCGGCGAAGCCGCCTACACCGCGCAGGTTTTTCCACCATCCGTCAGTTACTTCACCGGATGGATCATGTTGCTCGCGTATTTTATCGTTTGCCCTTGGGAAGCCGTGGCCGTCGGCAAACTGGCCGCCTATCTTTTTCCGTCTCTCAATTCATTTGAGCTATATCGCATCGCCGGCCATCCCGTGTTTCTTCCGCGCCTACTGCTCGGTTTGGGACTGACAGTCTTCATCACAATACTCAATTACCGCGGCGTTCGCGCCAGCGCCACGTTTCAAAATTGGTCGGCGGGGACGGTCCTGGTGCTGTTCCTGGTAATTGTCGGAGCCAGTGCGGCGCACGGCTCGCCTGCGAATTTTCATCCTGCTTTCAGTTCCACGCCTTTCATCTCCATCTTACTTACGCTTCAGATCGTGCCGTACTTCATGACCGGCTTCGAGTCGGTGCCCAAAGTTGCGGAAGAAGCGCATCCGGAGTTCAGAGCCCGCGGATTTTCTCGCGCCATTTTTCTGGCGGTAATTGTCGGCGCAGGATTTTACGTGCTGGTCACCGCCGCGGTCGCTTATGTTGCACCGTGGAAAGGATTACTGGGCAAACCATTCGCCACTGCGGTCGCTTTCGAGCAGGGTACCGGCGCGACTTGGCTGGTGCGCATCGTGATGGCTTCCGCGATGGTCGCATTGTTCGAAGTATTCAACGGAAACTTCGTGGCCGCCAGCAGATTATTATTTGCATTTGGCCGCAGGGGCACAATCCCTGCGCGCTTCGGCAAAGTTCACCAATCGTTTTTGACTCCTTCCGTGGCGGTCGTGGGCATCGCATCGGCCACGATCGTGGGTCTATTATTGGGTGACGCGATTCTCGTGCCCGTGACGGAAGTCGGCTCCATGGCCGCCGCGACTGGCTGGTTCATGGCGTGTTTGTCGTTCTGGCTGGTTGAAAAGGATTCTGGTAATCGGCTCATTACAAGCCTGGGAATTGCTGTTGCGCTCTTACTGGTGTTGATGAAACTGCTGCCGTTCTTCCCGGGACATTTT
Source organism: Candidatus Methylomirabilota bacterium (assembly GCA_035490135.1). Lineage (GTDB taxonomy): Bacteria > Acidobacteriota > Terriglobia > Acidiferrales > UBA7541 > Acidiferrum. The sequence goes on along the minus strand of DATHGV010000342.1, from coordinate 911 downwards.
TCCATGGCCGAGTGGCTGGCTCTGGCCATATGGCTGGCGATTGGGTTGATCTTGCGCCGCGGCTAACGCCAAAGCGGCAATGCGCTCGTGTATACTTTTTAATTGCGAAACCTCACCGATTATTAATGATTCCATTTCTACATCTGGGGCCGCTGGCCATTCCTACCTTCGGACTGATGGTCGCCACGGGATTGTTGGTGGCTGCCTATGTCCTTCAAGCCGATTTCGATCGCCGCCGCACTTACCTTCCAGCCACGAAAAAATCCAAAGGCGAGCAAGTCGAGCGTAAAGACGAAGGGTTTCTGATCATTGGCATCGCTGGCTTCGCGGGCCTGGTGGGAGCGCGGCTCTATCATGTGTTGGAAAGCCCCAGCGAGTTCTTTGCCGATCCCTGGCCTTTGCTGTTCAGCCGCTTTGGATTTGCGTGGTTCGGCGGATTTCTGGGCGGATTGATCGCGCTGATTATTCTGGCGCGCTATTTAAAAATTCCGCTACTGGAATTCCTGGACATCTGTTCCCCAGCGGCCGCGGTAGGTTACGCCATCGGGAGGATCGGGTGCTTGTTATCCGGCGACGGCGATTACGGCGGCCCGACGTCGCTCCCTTGGGGAATGAGCTTTCCAAATGGAGTGGTGCCCACCACCGACCGCGTGCACCCCACTCCGCTGTACGAATTTTTCATTTGGCTGGCCATTGCCGCTTTCCTGTGGCACATGGGAAAAAAATCGCTGCAGAAACCGAAGGCCAGGGGCGAGATTTTCTGCAATTATTTGATCCTGACCGGTGTCGCTCGTTTTCTGATTGAATTTATCCGCATCAATCCGCGTTCGTTTTTCGGCCTATCGAACGCGCAGGCTGCAAGCCTCGCTTCCATCCTGGCCGGCGCGGTGTTGCTTTGGCGTATTAAAAGC
>DATHGV010000341.1:0-7989 GCA_035490135.1 Candidatus Methylomirabilota bacterium | reverse complement strand
TCCTTCTACAGTGGCAACCGTTAGCAGCGGTCCTATTGGGCGGGGTGACTTACGTCTCTTCGTCAGGTGTGATTGCTAAGGTGTTGGCTGACCTCCGACGACTTGAAAACCCTGAAACTCCGGCAGTGTTGTCTATCTTGGTGATCTTGGTGCTAGAGGACTTGGGGATGGCAGTCTATCTACCTCTTGTTGCGGAGCATTCTAAGGAGCAGCTAGCTAGGAGCACTCTGAGCGAAGAAGCTTTCCGGCAACGGCAACGCTGAGTAAACTACCGGACAGGAGTGCGAGCAAATGACTGAGAAAAAGCCCAATACGGTAACCTCCCAGGTACAAAACCGAAGGCGATTGGGGTCTCGCGCGGCATTGTTTGCCGGTTTCGGAGCATTGCTAATTCTGATGGCGATCATATGCATCGATTCGCTGCACACTCTAGGAGAATTTCAGACAGCCAATACTCAGATTCGGCAGGATTTTCTGTATCGGGAACGTACGCTCGAACAGGTTCGAGCCGGCCTCTACGAGTCGGGTAACATTGTGCGCGACTACATCCTGATCGAATCAGACGCGGACGCACAGGCAATGCTTCGGACTGAATTTCAAACTATTCACAATGAGACCACTGCAACGTTGAATGCATGTATTCAGTCTCTGCCTACAGTCAAAAGGGAACCATTTCAACATCTCGCTGTAGAACTGGAAAATTACTGGTCGACGATTGGGCCCATTTTCGCATTAAGTGCGAAGGAGAAGAAGGAACTAGGCAATTCCGTGCTGCGTGGCGACGTTCTCTCGCAGCACGCGAAGATCCTGGCGATTACCAAAGAAGTTCGAGCAGTGAATAATGACGAGCTGAACGAAGCGGAACGAAAGACCACAGAAGTGTTTGCCCAGTTTCGACGGCGTTTGCTGATGGTAGCCACGATTGCTTTCAGCTCTGGATTGATTCTGGCCGCAAGCTCCATCATGTACGTTGGGCGACTCGAGAACAGTCTTGAAAAGAAGTATAAAGAGAGCCTGCAGGCACAGCGTGAGTTGAAGGAACTATCAAAGCGTCTCGTCGACACCGAGGAGCGGGAACGGCGCGCCATTTCCCGGGAACTTCATGATGAAGTCGGCCAATCTTTGAGCGCCCTACTTCTGGATGTTGAAAATCTCACAGAGATGTCCATTGACGATGGTGTCTTTCGGAAAGGCCTTCAGAAAATTAAGACGCTTGCGGAAAACTGCGTCAACGAGGTGCGCAATATGGCCCTGCTGCTGCGCCCCTCGATGCTAGATGACCTGGGTCTCGTCCCGGCGCTTGAATGGCAGGCGCGCGAAGTTTCGAAACGCACGGGTATGCTCGTCGATACGCTGGAAGAGAATGTTTCGGACAACTTGCCGGAAGAGCATAAGACGTGCGTGTACAGAATCGTGCAAGAAGCTTTGAATAATTGCTCGAAACACGCATATGCCAAGAACGTACGGGTCGTGGTGCGCCAGGAGCCGAATCACCTCCGCGTTAGCATCGAAGATGACGGGAAGGGTTTTGATCCAAGCCGTGTGCGAGGTTTGGGATTAGTCGGCATGAACGAGCGCGTGAGTCAGTTGGGCGGTGCGTTGAAAGTGGATTCAGATCCAACGCGAGGCACATGCCTCCGGGTCGATCTGCCGCTCCCAAGCGCATCCAGCGATTCGGGCGAATTGAGTACATGAAGAAGCTGCGGATACTGTTGGCCGACGACCACATTGTTGTGCGGACAGGGTTGCGCGCTTTGCTTGAGCGCCAGCCCAACCTGGAGGTTGTAGGCGAAAGTGAGAACGGACGTGAAACTGTTGAACTCGCCGCCTCGCTCGGACCTGATGTTGTTGTGATGGACGTGGGGATGCCCATTCTGAACGGTATCGAGGCTACCAAAACGATCGTCACTCAGCGTCCGGCTACGGCCGTGGTTATCCTCAGTATGCACGCCGACGAATCGTACGTGATGCGTGCTTTGAAGGCCGGAGCCCGTGGCTATTTGCTTAAGGATTCAGCTGCAGCCGATCTGATCAGTGCCATCCATGCGGTTTCGCAAAATAAGTCGTTTTTTAGCCCTAAGGTGAGCCGCATCCTGGCTGAGGACTATGTCCGCGTTCTTAAGCAAAAAGGTGCGGTCGATAGCTATGATTTGCTCACGAACCGTGAGCGAGAGATCCTGCAACTCGTGGCTGAAGGGAAGGCGAACAAAGAAGTAGCAACAGCTCTCAACATTAGCCCCTACACCGTCGAGACTCATCGCAGACATATTCTGGAGAAACTAAATCTGCACAACCCCGCCGAGCTCATCCTCTATGCAGTACGCAAAGGAATCATTAGTTGAAAGCTGTTGTAGGCTGCCTCTGTTTGTTCGCTGACAGCATAGCTAAATTTCAGCCCCCAAATACCCTCCCGTTGGGATAGACCGTGACCGCTCCCACCCCCAATCTGGGCATGCCGCACGAGGTGCTTATGGCCGTGTCCAGCTTCTATTTCTTCTCCTCTTTGTGCTCTATCTCAACGCAACAAACTTGTAACGAGCCTCTGCTACGGCAGCAAGATCTAAAGAGGGTACAAAACAAATGAGTCAGCTCAATGGAACAACCATCCCGTATGACCCTGCAACTCGGAAAGCGAATGACGAGAAGGTCGAATTTGCGTATGCCCTCGGTCAGCGTAACAAGGAGGCGATTTTGGAACTCCCTAACGGATTGGTGGTGAGTTCAGATGAGCAAGTTCGTCGAAAGCTTGGCGAAATCCTTGGGCAGTGCGGGCTTGCACCCGTTTTTGCTTCTACTGTGACCGAGAGTGGAATGGCTCTGGCCGGACACGAAGTTTTCATTGTGCTCTGCGATGACTACCTGCCCGATGGCAAGTACGTGGATATCGTGAAATTGGTGGGCCAGTCTGACACAAAAGTTCTGGTAATCGTTGTCTCTCGGACCGGCGAGTGGCCGGAATATCTGAAAGCCATCGGTGCCGGGGCATTTGATTACTTGGCTTATCCCCCTATTCCTGGGGAACTTCAGCGGATCATCCAAAACGCCGTTCGGGAGTGCGGACGGCAGCGCCGCCTCGAAGGAACTGCTCTCTAACTTTCGTTGCAGAAAAGCATAACGACCATGAGTACCAGGCTAATATCGGTTCTTCTGGTGGGCGAGGCCCTGGAGAACTTCCCTCAACTATTGCGATGGTTGGACAGCCGAGGCTGCCGTTGCGAATTGGCGCAGTCCTATCGCGATGCTTGCGATCTCGTGTCGTGCACGCAGTTCGACCTCGTGCTTAGCCAGTACCAGCTGACGCACCGAACAGCCTTTCCGCTGTTGGACCGGCTTGTAGGATCTCCCGCGACCCTGTTTTTCTCTGCACGCGTCGAGGGTGGCTCTTTATGGTTAAAGATGCTCGATCGAGGCAATCGCTGTGTCGGTACACCTCTACTGCGGTCGGATGAATTGATTGAAGCACTCGACACAGTGCTGGATTCTGCGGTCCAGTCTCCCCAAATGGAAGATGCTCCAGGAGTTGACTCGAACTCTTCCTCCACAGGCGTTTCTGTAGGTATGAGGGCCCAGTAAGAAATCAGATTTCTGATGATTCGCGTCTGCCAGGATGCAAAAGCTTCTTGGATCGTAAGGGTGAAGAACAAGAGCCCATTGGATACTCAGAAAGTCGCAAAGCCCCACCATCTTCGCGTTCCAAACGATAGGATTGATGTCACCTTCTTTTCCCATGCGGACATAGCTAAATTTGAACCTCAAGCTACCCTCCCGTTGCGATAGGCGTCACTCGCCTTGCCTTCTATGCTCGCTGCTGAAAGTTGCAACAACGCTGAAGTGCGGGCTGGTCGGCAGTCGTAAGGAAGTTGTCGGCCAGCTTGCACTTTAGAGAAAATCAAAACTGGAGGAATCGAAAATGCGAATTAACTTGAAACGGACGATTGTAGCTCTTGCAGCAATTGCAATTCTTGGGACCGGATCGGTCTTTGCTTCTCCGCCGGCTCCCTCACATGAATCACCGGCTTACTTGTCAGGGCGGGCTTCAACACTCCTCGCCCAAATCCAAGCGGAAGGCGCGGGGCTCAGGCGCAATGCGGGGACCTTGGGGACCTTCGCCTCGAACCCCCAATATAGCTGGCAAAGCCATGCTGACTACCTGGACAGAGTTAAGAGCCACATCAACGCGGTGGGAGAACGCACTGCCGAGCTGCAACGGATACAGCACGCCGTACTTCCTTGGCAGCAGCAAGCCATCACCGAGGTGACTTCTCACGCGACGCAAGTGGCGGCAAGCACCCAGGCGGCCATCCTTTACCTTAGCGAAAATAAACGCTGGCTGTTCGTCTCTGAATACAGAGACCACCTGACGACGATTGCGGACAGCTCGGCGGACATGAAGCAGACGGTCGACAAGTTTCTCGAATACGAGAAGGCTCAGCAGAAGTTCCAACAGTTGCAAAACGAGTTGGAGCTTGCGGGTGACTGATGCCGAGGAACTGTTGATGAGGTGAGTGGGGAATCGACCATTTCCTGGGACCAGGAGAGAGCGACCTGCGCCCTTCCGAGAAGGTCGTCACGGTTCCCCCACTTCGCGATCATCACAACTACTGGTTATCCGCCAAGCTATCGGGAGTTGCCAGCGGCCCAGGGACCCGTGAAACAGCGGCCATGTATTTTGGCGAGACACGCATTCTCGCTTGATGGACAAATTCGCCATGAAGAGGATTCAATGGGCAGCCGGGCCAAAGGGCCGCGAGGCCATCGCGGCGACCGACGTAGCGTTGCGGGCAGAAGTCCTGACTTACTCGGGGTCACGCGGTTTGTTTGCGGGCGCTTTCCTCGATGGCTCTACGCTACGACCGGATAACGACGCTAACCAGCGGCTCTACAACCGCAATATCACCGCCAAGGAAATTGTCCTGGATGGGAAGGTCGCTCCGCTGTCGGCAGCGGAGGAACTACTCTCCGAACTGAATGAGCGATCACCCAAAAATCTATCACGCTAGTGCCCGTCGACAGATCGATTGGGAATTGGTAAATGACCGAGCATCTGTTTCCCTTCCTTGACTACTGGTGGTTCTACGCGGCCTTCACTGGCTTGATCGTCGTGTTCCTGGCACTCGATCTCGGTCTGTTTCATCGCAAACCGCACGTGATTGGATTTCGTGAGGCGTCGGCCTGGACTGCGGTCTGGGCGGCGTTGGCTTTGTTGTTCTGCCTCTGCCTGTACAAATATGCGGTCTGGAAGTTCGACCCGACAACTGGGAATCAAATCGGGGTGGAGTTTCTCACCGGATATGTCGTCGAGTGGTCGCTTTCGCTCGACAACATGTTCGTCTTCGTGCTGGTGTTTCGGTATTTCGGAATTCCCGCATTGTTGCAGCACCGTATTTTGTTTTTCGGCATCCTGGGCGCGCTAATCTTCCGCGGGGTCTTCATCGTTCTCGGCGCCGCGCTGCTCCAGTACGGTTGGGTTGTGATCCTGTTCGGCGTTTTCCTGATTCTCACCGGCATCCGGATGATCTTTTCGTCGGAGTGCGAGGTCCAACCCGAACAAAGCCTTATCGTTAGGGGATTGCGAAGACTGCTGCCCGTGGCGACGGAATCTGAAGAGTCGCGGTTCTTTGTGCGGCGGAACGGAAAACTGTGCGCCACGCCCATTCTGCTGGCGCTTGCACTCATCGAGGCGAGCGATGTTCTTTTCGCTCTCGACTCCGTTCCCGCCATCTTCGGCATCACCCGCGAGCCATTGGTCGTCTACACGTCGAATGTGTTCGCCATTCTAGGCCTGCGCGCAATGTATTTTCTGCTGGCCGGTGCCCTTGCGAGCTTCCACTTGTTGCGTTACGGCTTAGCGCTCATTCTGATTTTCGTCGGGCTCAAGATGTCCTGGCTCAACGCGGCTTGGGAGGGACATTTCCCAACCTCGATATCCCTCGGTGTGATCGTTGGAATTCTCGCAGTGTCCATCGGTCTGTCGCTTGTTTTTCCCACTTCCCGCACGCCGAAAGACCTGCTGATTAACCGGCCGGATCGCTAGGGAGATCTTGCGGAATATGGTGTCGGGCTTCATCGTTCGATTACTCCTTTTGTTCAATCGCGCCGGTGTGAAACACGGAGGGCGAAATCTAAGTTAGAACGTGACGATGCCGCGCTTTTTACATACACCGTGTAGCTAAATTTGAGCCTCAAAATACCCTCCCGTTGGGATAGCCCCCCCTCACCTTCCCTTCTATGCTCACCACTGAAAGTTGAAACGATACCGATGCACAGGCTGGTAAGCAGTTGAAGGATGGGAGATTCGCTATGCAAGAGATTGGAATCGCCAGGGCGCAGAAACCACTCCAACGCATCGCCGGCGTCGCTCTTGGGTGGATTCTCATGATTGGAGGCATCGTCGGGTTGTTTCTCCCGTTCGTCCCGGGAGCCGTTCTTATAGTTGCCGGCTCCCTCATGCTGAGGCCTCAACGTGCGTGGCTGCGGCGAGCACTAGAGGAATGTCGAGTGCGGTTTCCAGTTCTAGGACGCGCCTTTGGGCGGTTCGCTGCTTGTGGCGAGAGTTGGGACAGCCGCTTTAGGAACAATCCCGGTGATTCTGGATCGCAGTTCAGAGTTTGAATGGCTCACGATGGCCGTAGAAGGTTCCACCTGAGAGCTCAATCATGAGACGAGGACTGCAACAGGATATAGAGGAGGCCAAAATGCTCCGCGCCGCGCGCAAAGTCCTGATTTTCGATGAAGACATCGAAGACTTGGCTCGGCACGCCGAACCTTTCGAGGCTCATGGGTGCGAGGTTTACAAATGTATGTCAGTCGAAACAGCGATGCGCTGTATCGAAAGAGAGGAGTTCGATTTTGCTCTGGTGGATCAAGGCTCTCCGGCTTTTGAGGGGCTTCGGGTAATAAGACATCTAGTCCGTTACAACTTACGTACGCCCTTCGTCGTGGTGGCGCGGTGTAAGGACATGCTGTGTTACCGGCGAGCACTCGGACTCGGAGCGATCAACTATTTGGGGAAACCCGTTCCCACTGCGGAAATGAATTGGATTATCCAAAATTACGTCGGAACCTCATTGAAGAAATGAGGTCGGACTGGGATCCGCCGTCGAGCATGCCCCGATCCAGCGGAAGAGAATTCATTTGCAGTCATATCACAGTGAGGAAGGAACAGACACATGATCAACATCGGACTAGAAGATAGCAATCGGCGGGAGGTCACCCAGGTTCTCAACAACTTGGTCTCGGATGAATATCTCCTCTCGACGAAGACGAAGAATTACCACTGGAATGTCACCGGGCCGCATTTCCATGTCCTGCATGGGCTATTCGGAGACCAGTACACCAAGCTCGATCAATTGATTGACCGGATCGGGGAACGCATCCGCGCGCTTGGCGCCCACGCGTTCGGCACGATGACGGAGTTCCCGAGATGCACCCGCCTCCAGGAGCGTCCGGGAATGCCGACCGAGTTGGCGATGGTCGAAGATTTGTGCGATGACCACGAAGTCTTGCTTCGTTCCTTGCGGGGGGCACTGGCAGGCAATGCAAGCCTCCGTTTCGATTTTGGCACAACCGACTTTCTCACCGGGGCCATGCAGGAACACGAAAAGATGGCCTGGATGCTGCGGTCGGTTCTCGGGAAGCAAGCCCATTTGAAAAAATGGCTGGAAGTGCAGGAGGCCATCCAAAGGGAGAGCGGAATCGACAAGTGCCGGTCGCGGCTGGTTGCCGATGGCCAGCGTTTCGCCGTGCTCACTGGCGACCGTTCCAAGACAACAACCATTACCTTGTTGACGAACTGGCCGGCTGAACTGAAGAAATGAGCTCGCCGCCTAGCACACTGCCCTGTGGGGCTAGGAGCAGGCGCTTAGCAGTACTGATTCGGCCCGGTATTGTCCGGACCACTTCGAATCCTCTTGTGTCCGCGAAGCCAAACCAGTTCGTGTATGGCCGGCAACCCTTACCTGATCGCGTTACGTCAGAGTTGCCCGTGAT
>DATHGV010000340.1:0-10279 GCA_035490135.1 Candidatus Methylomirabilota bacterium | reverse complement strand
GCATCCGTACGACAAGTAGCCCGGCAGTTTCGACTGGCCGCCAGCACCGTGCGAGCGATCGACCTGCGGTATCTGCAGCGCTGAAGTGCGACGCGTCGCAAAGACCCGTTAATACAAATGGGAGTGGATGAGATCTACTTCGGCAAGCAGATGAAGTTCATCACCGTGGTCAGTAACTTGGGGACCGGCGCGCCTTTGTGGTTCGGGCAAGACCGCAAGCAAGAAACGCTGGATGAGTTTTTTCGAACCCAACTGAAGGAACGCCAGAGGAAGAGCATTGCGGCGGCTTGCGTGGATATGTGGCGGCCGTTCAGCAACAGTATCGAACAATGGGCTCCGAACTGCCGCATCGTGTACGACAAATTCCACGTTCTGCAGCACGCCAACAAAGCCATCGATGAGGTGCGGAGGGCAGAATTTTTCCGCAAGGGCGGACGTATGCGGGGTGTTGTGAAGGGTAAGCGCTGGCTGCTGCTGACGCGCTGGATGAATCTGGACAGCCAAAAACGTCAGCAGCTAAACGATCTGTTCGCCCTCAATCGGCGAGTGATGAAAGCCTACCTTCTGAAGGAAAGCTTGGAGCGGCTGTGGACCTACCACTATGAAGGAGCCATGCTGCGCTATCTGCAAAGTTGGATCGATCAACTGCGCTGGCAAAGGTTGGCACCCTTCCAAAAGCTGGCCTTCCTGCTATTGGATCACCTCGACGGCATCCTCAATTACTGCCGCACCAAAGTACGCTTCGGAGTGGTGGAAGCCATCAACGGCAATATCAGAACCCTTCTTCGAAGGGGCCGCAGCCTAAAATGCGGGTCTCTACTAATTCTTGTGCAGAGCCCAAAACATTAACGTCGTTCTCCCCGGCGATTCGTTGCTAGCTATTCAATGTACTTGAAGCGAATCGGCGGCCGCAATTAGATGTCGGTGCCTAGTCCCTGATATGTCGAGTACTCGTACAAGTGCCCGGTACTTGCCAGAATGGAGTTGTGGGAAATGGCTGTTCTGCTACGCTACGTCAGACAGACCATTGTCACCTGTTGCCAACTGTTCCCAGAATGGGGCATTATACGGGTGTCCAAAGAACCTCTAAGGGTTTCTAAGGGACATTGGAAAAGTCAGTAAGTGGCACTTAACCTGGAATTTAGCGGTTTTTCTTCGGTTTTCTTCAAGGGCCGAGAGACAATCCCATCGGCTCCACCAAAAGAATGAGTTTCCAGCACCCGAGCACCAAGATCGAAGCGAGCCAAATTATATTCCATAGAACCTCCCGCCCGGAGTTTTTGCTGATCCACTAAAATAATTTATGGCCAAGCTGACTTTTCTGGGCGCCGCCGGGAGCGTGACCGGCTCGAAATATCTGGTGGAGGCGGCTGGAAAGCGGCTGCTTGTAGATTGCGGAATTTTTCAAGGCCTTCGTGAGCTCACGGAGCGGAATTACCAGCCATTATCGATTGATCCCAGAACATTTGATTATGTTCTGCTGACGCACGCGCATCTCGATCACACCGGTTGGTTGCCGGTGCTAGTGAAGGCTGGGTACGGGGGTCCGATTTTCGCAAATCCCGCCACGATGGATCTCACCGCGCTTTTGCTGAAAGATTCGGCTCACCTTCAGGAAGAAGACGCGTTACATCCGCAGAAGGAAGTGCGCGGACGCCCAGAGCGCGCGCCCATGTATACAAGCGAAGATGTGGATCCGGTGCTGCGCCTGATGAAGCCAATGCCCCGCTTGGGGGAATTCGAAATCGATCTTGTATACCGCGTTGCTTCCTATGACGCCGGCCACATTCTTGGTTCGTCAAGCGTGGAACTGACGATCAGCGAGAATGCCACAAAAAAGGTGATGGTATTTTCCGGAGATATCGGGCGTTATGACCAGCCCATTCTGAATGACCCGCACACGCCTCCGAGCGTCGCTGATGTTCTGATTTGCGAATCCACTTATGGAGACCGCGAGCATCCCGGAGGCGATCCGGCTGCGCAGCTTGCGGATATTGTAAATCGCTTGGTGCGTCGCGGCGGGTCAATCATCATTCCTGCGTTTGCCGTTGGACGAACGCAAACGTTTATGTATTACCTGCGGCAGTTGGAAGTGGAAAACAAAATTCCGCGGCTGCCGGTATATGTGGACAGCCCAATGGCGTTGAGCGCGACAGAATTGTATCTGAAATATCGCGACGATCACGATGTGGAGTTCACGAACATCGATGCGAACGGGCAGGGCGATCCGCTAAACGTTCGCGAATTTCATCTGACGCAGACCATGGAAGAATCAAAGGCTATAAACAATGTGCATACTCCCTGCATCATCGTGTCGGCCAGCGGAATGGTGGCCGGAGGGCGGGTGCTTCATCATTTGGCACACCGGCTGCCAGACGGAAGAAATGCGGTGATACTAGCTGGGTTTCAGGCACAAGGGACGCGCGGGCGTGCTCTTCAAGAAGGAGCCAAGACCTTGCGCTTGTTTGGGCAGGATGTGCCGGTGAACGCGGAGATCATACAAATGAGCCAACTTTCGGCGCACGCCGGGAGGAGCGAGCTGCTTCGGTGGATGGGCGGATTGACTGCACCTCCGAAACAAACCTATTTGACACATGGCGAGCCTGTGGCTGCGCAGTCTTTGCAGGAAGCGATCACCGCAAAATTTTCGTGGAAGGTGTCGGTGGCAAGATATCTGGACACCGTTGAATTCTAATCGGCACGCGAATTATTTTTTTGCAAGTGGAACTATTACTTGGCCAACTCCGTCTATAGAAGCAAGACCACTCGCGGGGTAGGGGACTAACCACCACAGGGCAACCGACCGTTCAGTTCCCTACCCCAGTAATACTTCCGAGTGGCATTCCTACTGGTGAATTACCCGCTGATTTATACACAATTTAGAAGAAATTTACAGCATTCGATGTGCTGAAATGCAATTCGCCGAAGTGTCGGTTTTTGCGGGTGGGTTTTTGCGGGCAGTGGACGTTGCGGTCATGCATGTGCGCGGAAATCGGCTAAGTGCTCAGGAAGGCGCTCCAATCGCTCTTCCGCGGCTGCCAGGGTCGATTCTTTCTTGCAGAAAGTGAAGCGCACCTGAGAAGAGCCATCGGCGGGATTGCCATAGAAACTGGAGCCAGGAACGACAGCGACTCCAACCTTTTCGACTAGAAATTTCGCGAAAGCTACATCGTTGGTGGTTTTTCCGGAATTGCTGCGGCTGCTGTCAAAATTAAAGCCTGAGATGTCCGCCATGATGTAGTACGCGCCGCACGGCTTGAATACCGTAAAACCAGCTCCGGTGAGAATCCGTAACAGGCGTTCGCGCTTTTCGCGATAGCTCTTCGCGAGATTTTGATAATAAGAGTCCGGCGATTTCAGAGCCATCGCACCGGCCTGCTGCAAGGGCGCCGCGGCGCCCACGGTCAAGAAGTCATGTACTTTGCGAATGGCTGCCGTTGCTTTTGCAGGTGCGATGGCCCAGCCAACGCGCCAACCGGTGACGCTGTACGTTTTTGACATGCCATTGATGACGATAGTGCGTTCGCGCATGCCATCGATCTGAGCCATGGAAATGTGCTCAGCGCCATCGTACAAAATATGTTCGTAAATTTCATCAGTGATGCAAAAAGCGTTCCAGCGTACGCATAGACCGCGAATGAATTCCAATTCGGCGCGAGTAAAAACTTTGCCGGTCGGATTGTTTGGTGTGTTGAGAATAATCGCCTTTGTGCGCGGCCCGAATGCCGCAGCCAGTTCCCTTTCGTCAAAGGACCAATCGGGCGGACGCAATTTGACGAAGCGCGGCGTCGCGCCACTTAAGATCGCGTCAGGACCGTAATTTTCGTAGTAGGGCTCGAACACCACAATTTCATCGCCAGGATTGATGATGGCCATCATGGAGGACATCATCGCTTCGGTCGAACCACAGCAGATGGTAATCTCGCGTTCGGGATCGACGCGGATGCCCTGTGTGCGCTCAAATTTTTCCACAATGGCATCGCGCAGGGCTTTGGCGCCCCAGGTGATCGCGTATTGATTGATGTCGTCCGCGATGGCTTGGCGCGCGGCTTCTTTGATTTCCGCAGGCGCGGCAAAATCAGGAAAACCTTGCGACAGGTTGACAGCCTCATGTTCGAGCGCCAGGCGCGTCATTTCACGGATGACCGATTCGGTGAATTGTTCGGCTTTGGCGGACAACATGCGCCGCGCCAGTTCGCCGGATGTATTGGTGGCCGACGTGGTGACCCTCTCTTTTTTCCGGCCTAATTAAGTTTGCCGGATTCGGCACGTTCTTCAATCCTGGCGCGACTGGAAGCCGCAGTTACGGGCGGACTCTGCGTAGCGCCAGAGCCATAAATCATCCGGTAGACGGCGGCATTGCGCAAGACGATTTGCACGTACTCGCGAGTTTGCGTGAAGGGGATGGATTCGACGAGTTCTGGTATTTCCTCGTAGTTGCGTTCAGCCTTCCAGAGAGCGATGCGATCTTCACCGGCGTTGTAGGCCGCGGCGGCGTATTCAGGGGCGCCGGTAAGACGGACGAGATTCGCGATGTACAACATACCGAGCTGCAGGTTGTAGTTGGCATCGTACAGAAGCTTTTTGTTGTAGCGAATCTTCAATTGCTTGGCGAGCAGTTTGCCCGTTTTCGGCAGCACCTGCATCAAGCCGATGGCGTTCGCGTAAGACACGATGTCCGCTTGAAAGGTGGATTCCTGACGAATCAATCCCGCGGCAAACATAGGATCGAAATCGTTCCGGGCCGCTTCACGGCGGAGAGCCGCTTCGTACGGCAAGGGATAGAGTATTTTCCACACGGCCATCGGAGCGTCGGATATTTTGCGTGATTCGAAACTCGGAAGAATGATCCGCCCGTAAGACATGCCGGCAGCGAAATGTCCCTGATCAAAGGCCGCTTGCGCCGCTTCCAGCAGGAAACGAGGCGATGAGGTAGCGAAATAGGCGTTTTTTAATTCCAGTTCAGCGGACGCATCGAAGGCGATGATGCGCAGCGCCTGAGCTTTGGCCCAGCGATCGGCAGCTGATTCAGGAATTGGTTCGTCGAATGCACGCAAGGAAGATGGGTCAGGAATTTTTGTCAGAAAATCAGACGGATCTTCCTCGCCGGGTCCCAGCTGTTTCAGCCGAGCTGCGGCGGCGTGCGCAAAATAAGTTTGCGGAAATCGCTCGATAGCTTTTTCGTAATCACTGCGTGCGTGACCAGGATTGCCGGTGCGCTCGGCGCTGCGGCCAAGCCAATACAGCGCGTCGACGGCGTTGGCGGACGTCGGATACTTCAAGAGAAAGGCGGTCAGACGCTGGTTGGCATCCGGTTGATTATTCAGAAAAGCGATCCACGCAATGCGCCATTCGGCGTTGTAGGCGTATTTGCCCTCGGGAAATGCGTCGATCAATCGCTGGTAGTAAGTGACGGCCTTCGGGCGGTCGAGCAGCACCCAATAATAATTGCCAGAAGCCATCAAGGCTTCCTCGTTCCAGACGCTCTTAGGATATTTCTGCGTGATGCTGTCGAGCGTAGTGAACATCTCAGATTCATTTTTTGTTGTGCGATAGGCTTGCGACAGGCCAAATAAACGCTCGGCGTCGACTTCAGGATCGGGTGTAGTCAGAGAAGAGAGCAGCGTAGGCGAGCCTTTGAGCTGAATCCTGGCTTGCGCAATGCGCAACTGCGCGCGCTGGCGTTTGGGACTGGTGGAATCGCTCACCATGGACAGAACTCTCTCGAATTCGGTGCGCGATTCTTTCCATTTGTGGGCATCGAAGTATATTTGAGCCCGCTGCTCCTGCATTTCCGGGGTGGGGCTTGAATACTCGCGGCCCAACTCTCGAGCGATTGGTGGCAAAGCGGTGGCCGCGGCTTTAGCTTCATCGGACAGCGGGTACTTGTAATAAAGCGTTTGGTAATCTTTCGCCGCGCGCGGTAATTGGTGGGCCATTTTGTAGGCTTGTGCGCGTTCCAGCAGCAAAACGGGCCTGGTATTCGCCGGAGGGTAAGCGTTCAAAGCTTCGATCGCCTCTTGTGCGTGGCCAGTATCACGAGCCGTCGGGGCGTAGGCTTCTAAAAATTGTTCGCGCATGGCGCTGTTTGGATATTCCCGCTGAAAAGTTCGCAGGTCGGCGAAGGCTCCGGCCATATTTTTTTGCCCACGCTTGACTTGCGCGGACCAGTACAAAACATATTCGCTGAGAAGGGCGTCCTTTTTTGCTTTTGCGAACCAGTTCAGCGCCTGCGGCAGGCGATTCTTGGTGTAGTCCTCGTAGCCGAGTGCCAGAGCGGCACGCGGGCCCCAAACCGTGGAGGCATTTTTTGTAGCGAAAGAGGACAACTTTTCGTACGCACTCGGCGCCGCGGTGTGCAGCCCGCGTGCAAGCGAAGTAAGTTCGGTTTGAGCGGCCGCGTCACCGGCCGTCGGTGAAGTGATTTCCGGCGCAGAAGTGGTGACTCCGCAATCGGCCTTGCATGGCGCAGTTTTCGGCTTCTTTGATTTTTTCTTTGAGTGGCTTCGAGTTTTGCTTTGCGGGGCTGACTGCGCAAGGGCGACGCTCGTATCGCCGAGCAAAAGCGAAATACTGAGGCAGAGCGCAGCCGTTTGCGTGAAGAAAACTGACGGTGAATGTTGGCGAAAGCGAAAATTCACGTAAAAGCGTTCTAGCGATCTAGCGATGGTGCGCGTGGATCGCGTAAGGATACTCACCAAGAGCGTGCGCATCACCATCGGCGAGAATCTCGACCATCCAGCGATAGAAGTAGTCCACCGGATGATCCATGATGGGACGGAAACGGCGATCGTATTCTCGATGAGCTTTTTCAATGTCGTCACGCAGTCTAACGCACAAATCTTTATTTTCGCGGCCCAGACGCACGGCCTCGGGGCGGAGCATTTTAATGTCCTGCATGGAAACTTTAGCAACACGATTAGCGCGCCGATGTAATTCCTGCTCCTCGGTGGACAGTTGATTAACGTCAAAATCGCCTTCCGTTGCCACTTCAATGTCGTCAGGAAATGGCCCGGGTTGAGGAAGTTCTAACGAGGCAGGCTCGGGCGCTTCATGCTCAGCCTTAGGATGTGCTGCCGGCGCGATCTCGTTGCTTGGGGCGGATTCCGCATGGCTAACTGGCGCTATCGGCGGCGGCGACGTACTTGTTGTCTCCTTTGCCGGCGCGACGCCGTGAGATTGGCGCGCTGACTCCACGCTGATGGCGCTGGTCAGCCGGGTCATCTCAGCTTCGAGCGGCGAACGCGGACCCGGGTTAAGAGTGATCGCAACGAAGCGCGAAAGGACTTCCAAGGCTGCGGCAATAGATGCAGCAGTGGATTGCGCGCGCAACATTGGAGGCAGCGCGTTGGTGGGTTTGCTGCTGGCGCAGGCGGCGACCACATCATTGACGGCTTGATTCAGCTCGTCAGTGGTGCGCTGGATAGTCTCCAGGTTGTCGCGAATCGCTCGCGAAACAGCTTGCTCGATGGCAGTAGGTTCTTGTGGCATAGACATTTGGGGGTGTAAGCGGCAAAAATGCCCCGTTTTGTGATTTTGGGAGTTGCACGGTTGGGAGTCAACCGCCTGCGAAGGGGGGTGTGCCCAATTGTTTCTTATGTGTTTCGCCGGGCCGGCCAGAACTCCAAGGCAATGTCGATGATGCCGCGAAGTTGGCTGCGGCTGGCACCGCTAGCAGCCTGAACAGACATTCCCTGAATTATGATCGCGATGTAACGGGCGAGGCTCGCCGGGTTTGCGTCCGGAGGCAAATCGCCGTGCATTATCGCTCGTTTTAAGCGCCGACGAAGTGCCACCTCGCCGCCCAAACGACGCGAGATCAATTCCTTACGCACCGAATCGGCGCCATTTCCGCAAGCCAAAGCGCCCTGCACCCACAAACAACCGCGTGGATTATCCGCGGAGGTAAGCATATCAGCAGTTCCATAAAGGAGCCGTTCGACAACCGCACGGCTAGTCGGCTCTTGGAGAGCAGCTCTTGAATGGGAAGCCGGACCTTCCGCATAGCGGTCGAGCACTTTGCGGAATAATTTTTCTTTATCTCCGAAAGCAGCGTAGAGACTCGGCCGGTTGATGCGCATGGCTTTGGTGAGGTCCGAGAGCGAAGCCCCTTCATAGCCCTTGCGCCAAAAAACATCCAACGCGCGATCCAGCGCCTTGTCGGGGTCAAACGACAGCGGGCGCCCGGTAGGCCTGGGTAACTCTTTGCGTGTCTTAGACTTCATAAAGGTATTGTAACACCTGTGTCCCTTCTGTACCGCGCGGTAAGAAATTAGTCCCGAAAACATATACCCGATTCCAGGGCCCGCACATCTGTACTGGCAGATACAGAAGTCACATCGACACATTGGGAGGATATATGGCGCAGCGATTGACGGGGAAAGTAGGAGTAGTCACAGGGGCGTCCAAAGGGATTGGCGCCGCAATTGCAAAACATCTGGCGGCGGAAGGCGCGGCTGTAGTGGTCAATTATTCATCCAGCAAGGAAGGCGCGGACCGCGTGGTCAAAGAGATCACCGCTAAAGGCGGCAAAGCTATTGCGGTGCAGGCGAACGTTGCCAAACAAAAGGACATTGAGCGTCTGTTCACGGAAACAAAAAAGGTATACGGAAAGCTGGACATTCTGGTGAACAACGCGGGAGTTTACGAGTTTTTGCCGCTGGAAAACGTTTCAGACGATCATTTCCACAGACTGTTTGATCTGAACGTGCTTGGTCTGCTGCTTACATCTAAGGAGGCCGCTAAGCATTTTGGCGCGGAGGGTGGGAGCATCATAAATATAAGTTCGGTAGCGGGAATAATTTCTCCCGCGAGTGCTTCTGTTTACGCTTCGACAAAGGCGGCGGTGGACAGCGTAACGCGGTCTCTTGCGAAGGAATTTGGGGCGCGCAAAATTCGCGTCAACTCCATCAATCCAGGTCTGGTGGAAACCGAGGGCGTGCAGACCGTGGGATTCAACGAAGGCGATTTTCGCAAGGCCTTTGAAGCGCAATCTCCGCTTGGACGGATTGGGCAGCCAGAAGATATTTCACCGGCCGCGGTTTTTCTGGCTTCCGGAGAATCTTCCTGGATTACCGGCGAAACACTCGTGATTGCTGGCGGCGTCCGCTAAAGATGACACTCGCTCGCTAAAAACGACACTCGACTAATGAGTATCCGATCGTGGCGGCCGAATCGCTGGTCGCCACACGTCATTTGGGGCGGGTGATATAATAGGGCCGTAGCGAGTCGTAGCAAATGGGGGCGACACGGTTTCGACGGAAGCTGTCGCGGCCCGAAGGCATGCCGGGGTCCACCTGCCCGTAATCTGGTGGAAACTAGAACTGCCAACAACAACTTGGCACTTGCTGCTTAATTAATTAAGCGCAACGTTTGCCCAGGCCTCGCCTGCGGGCTTGGGGTCAAACGTCATTCAGCGGGCTGGTTTGAGCCTTTCGGTCCGTAAGGCTCAGGCGAGAACCATCGGACTAGCCGGCTGCGTTTCTTGCTCATTCTGAGCGCGGCGGGCGAAAAAAACTGAACTGAGCTAAGCATGTAGTCTTCGGCTCGTAGCGCTTTTCGGACGGGGGTTCGACTCCCCCCGCCTCCACCATCTATTAACCTGCGAATTCATTGACTTTTTGACGGTTTTTCCCTTTTGCTGTTTTCCGTTCGACCGGTTTTCGACCGGTTGGCGCCGCGAACTTGGACGGAAACGCCTGCCGTACCGCCACCTCTAGCTGTTCCTGTCTGCCCTTTACCCAGGCGCCGTAGTGCCGCTCCGTGATGGCCTCCGACCCATGGCCCAACAACTTCGCCACGATCGTAAGTGACACGCCGGCCATCAGCATCTCGCAAGGAAAGGTGTGCCTGTATCTGTGGGCGTGGGCTCCGTGGACTCCCGCAATATCGAACAACCTCTTCAAGGACCTTTGCCAGTCGGTCACCACGGATTTCCGCTTCCCGTTCCCGGACCAGAAGGGGTAGCGTGGACCAGGGCAGGCTGCGATCGCGTCCGTCACCTCCTGGGGCAGCGGCACCCTCACCCGTGTTCCGGTCTTCTCAGTTCGTAGAATCAGTGTGCCGTCCTCGATACGGTCTCGCGAGATGGTCACGGCGTCACCCAGGCGCAGGCCGGAGTATCGGAGAAGGAGGATCAGGGCGCGTAGCCTGATGCCGTTCTGCTTATCTGGATAATCTTTGATCGCAGCCAGGATCTTGTCGACCTCTTCCGGCGTGAAGGGTTCAACAGGCGGCTCCGTGTTCTTGGGCATCTTCAAAGCCTTGGCTGGATTCTCGG
>DATHGV010000339.1:0-2423 GCA_035490135.1 Candidatus Methylomirabilota bacterium | reverse complement strand
AAATCGCTATACCACTCTTCACGCTCGGCAAAGCCGAACTCCAAACTGTAGGCACCCGGGAAATTCCAAGTCGGCCCGGTTACCGGCACCCGTACCTCTTCGAAGATCGACCAGGTGTCGCGGCTGCCACGGGTTGGCTGGAAGTTAGTAGCTCCAGTGGTCTGCCCGGCCTTAGTCAAAGAATCCGGGTCATCAAAGACGGTATTGCCCAAGTGCATGCCACCAATTGCGAAACGGACAGCGCCGCCCGGCAGGTTAAAAAGATCGCCGCGCAGAGTGAAGTCTTCGGTCAATAGGACTGAGTCGGTAATCTCGTGGCTGGTAACGAAAACCTCGTTCTTCACCTGCCTCGAATTCTGGCTTATTCCGAATGGATTGAACGCCGTTGCCGGATCGGTGTCGAGCAAGCGGTTGCGCAGAGCGTAGTTGTTTATGAGACCGCCGGTCCGTATAGTTTCATAGCTTTCATTATAGCGAACGCCGGCTTCCCACTCCCAGGTCTTCAACTGGTCCCAGGCGTTGGCGAACTCGCCCAGATTGCCTTTGAGCCCGCCGGTAAACAGATAGTTATCGGTTCTCTCTTTCAGGGTCCGCAACCCGGCTTCCAACGAACGATAACGAACACCGGTAGTGAACTCTGTCCCCGCAGGGGCCGCACTCTGCTGCGAGAACGCTGGGAACGAGGTACTAAACCCACCGTTGGAGGTGTAGTCCGCCGTCGTAAACGGGTTGAACGCGTTCTGTGTCGGCACGCTGATTCCGACACTGCTGATACCGAATGCGTGGTTCCCGATGGGCGTCCCTCCAGAAAAGCCACCAAGATCCGTCCAGACGTCCGGGGTGAACGGCGTCGGCGCCAAACCGCCATCCCAAAATTGGCGGAAATATTCGAAGTCAGCAAATACGGTCAGGTATTTGTCGCAAATATCGCGGTCGAACGAACCGTAGAGATATTCGCGGTCGGTCGCGGCAATTGATGGGGTCAGATCGGCGAAGTTAAAGAGGGCGCGTTCGCTCGTGATCGCGGCAGTGTGCGAGTCAGCCTCCACCAAACCGCCGCGGTTCGTGTATTGCGTGTCAGTAAGCTGGTTCGCGGCGAAGTGCGGTGTGGGTGACCTTAAACCACCAATAGCAGACTTGAAAGGTTGCTGCGCGTTCCCCAGGAACTGCCGGGTGGTGATGCGCCCAGCGAAATTGCCGCTGCGGCCGTCGGCCCCGCCGAAAAGATTGTAGTCCCCATCATGCGAAATGTCGCTATCGCGCGAGTAAATGGCCGAGGCGTTGTAAATCCCAGCGTAAACCACGATGTTGGTCTTGTCGTCACCGGTGCCGGCGAGCAGGTAGCCTGTTTCTTCACCGCGATCGTTGGCGAAACCAAGGTTCGTGTTCCCGTAGCTGCCGTAAACCTCCAAACCACGAAAGCGATGGATCAAGAACACGTTGACCACGCCGGCCACCGCCTCGGTGCCGTAAATCGGCGAGGCGCCATCCTTTAGGATGTCGATGTGATCGATCAAACCAAGCGGGAAACGGTTGAAATCAACTGTACCCGAGCCTACGGCAGCCGCGCTCACTGAGTAGGTAAGTCGTCGTCCGTCCTGCAAAACCAGGGTCTCTTTTGGATCGATACCGCGCAAACTGATACGGGTACTGCCGTCACCACCATTGGTGTTGTTTTCAGTCGTGTTCGATCCAGTCGCCGAGGGAATTCGCAAGACCAAATCGGACGGAGTGCGCACACCCAATCGAGTGATGTCATCCCGGCGATAAGTGTCGACCGGGTTGGGGCCGACTTCTTCCGCAGTCGGAATGTTCGAACCGGTCACGATGACGCGTTCAGCCGTGGCTTCAGTTGCGGCTGGACCGCCCGGAGTGATGTTCGTTCCAGTCGGTGGCGCTGCCGGTGAAGCGGCTGGCTCTTGAGCGCGCGCGCTCATCGCGATGATTAATGGAAATGCGACGGCGACAAGAGCGACGCGAATTGAAAATTTAGTGATGTTCTTGATCATTGGTTTCTCCATGGTTTGAATCTTGTTGGCTGTAGCTGTGGTGTAGGTTAGGAACGGAGACTAACCAGACCGCGAAACCGGGCGTGAGGACATAAATCCGACGATTGCGGACGCGCGATAATTCCGCGATTTCACGGACTTGATTTTCGTAACGCCATTACAATGGCGTGACGGATTGAATGTCTCGATGACTACGCTGCGAATAAGGGCGAGCGATAGATTTTATTGTTCTCGATTCGAAGATTTCTCTTGTAGCCGAGTGGGCTAACACCGTAACGCCTCTCAAAGGCGCGCCGAAAGGAATCGGCGCTTTGATAGCCGACATCGCGCGCCACGTCTTCGATGCTATTTCGAGGAACCCTCAAACGACGCCGCGCCTCGTCGAGCCGCAGTTCCTCGACAAAAACTGCGGGT
>DATHGV010000338.1:0-3980 GCA_035490135.1 Candidatus Methylomirabilota bacterium | reverse complement strand
TTTCATCGTCCTGGGCCGTCCCATCCTCGCGGCTCGTGATCCTCGCGCAGCCACGCAAACCATCGTCGAAGAAATCGCCGCCGCAAAGTAATTCTCTGGAAGCTGAATTCACCGCGCCCGGAATTTTGTCGCGCCTTCCTTGACCACGGTGCGAGCCGCCGATAAGCTTGTGATTCTCGTTCCAGGTGAAATATTTAATGGACCAGATTCACGTCACATTACCAGATGGCAAAGTTCAGGAAGTGCCCAAGGGCACTACTCCGCTGGAGATTGCCCGCAAAATATCTCCGCGCCTTGCGGATGCGGCGCTTGTCGCGCGCATCTCCGCCGGCAATGGCGTCCCCGATTCGAGTGCTCCGGATCATAGCGAATTGATCGATCTGCGGCGTCCGCTGGACTACGATGTGAAGCTGCAGATCCTCACCGAAAAAGATGCTGACGCGCTGTACGTTTTTCGTCATTCCGCCGCGCATCTGCTTGCCGCTGCGGTTACGGAGCTTTTTCCGGACGTCAAGCTCGGCATCGGTCCGCCCATCGACACAGGCTTTTTCTATGAATTTCTGCGTGAAGAACCGTTCACTCCGGAAGACCTGGTCAAGATTGAAGCCAAGATGCGCCAGCTTGCGGCGCAAGACTTGCCGAACGAGCGCAAACTCTTGTCCAAACCCGAAGCGCTCGAGCTGTACAAAAAAACCAATCAGACCTTCAAGTGCGAGCTCGTGGAAGAAAAAGCCACCGAGCCCATGGTTTCTTTTTACACCACCGGGAAATTTATCGATTTTTGCCGCGGTCCGCACATTCCTTCCACCAAACGCATCACCGCGTTCAAATTGATGAGCGTTGCCGGCGCCTATTGGAAAGGCCAGGAAGCAAATCCGCAGTTACAACGCATTTATGCGGCGGCTTTTTATACGCAGAAAGAGCTCGACGAATATTTGCATCGCCTCGAAGAGGCCAAGCGCCGCGACCATCGCAAGCTGGGAGTCGAGCTTGATCTTTTCAGCATTCAGGAAGAAGCCGGCCCCGGACTTATCTTTTGGCATCCCAAGGGCGGCCTGATCCGCAAAATCATGGAAGACTGGCTGCGCGATGAACTGTTGCGGCGGGGCTACGATCTGGTCGTCACGCCACATATCATGAAGCTCGATTTGTGGAAGACCAGCGGGCACACCGGCTATTACCGCGACAACATGTTTGGTCCAGTGGAAGTTGAAAAAACCGATTACCAATTGAAGCCCATGAATTGTCCGGGCCACATTCTGATCTACAAAGCCCGCATGAAGAGTTATCGCGATCTGCCTGTTCGTCTGGCGGAGCTAGGCACCGTGTACCGCTACGAGCGCAGCGGCGTCCTGCACGGTTTGTTGCGCGTTCGCGGCTTTACCCAGGACGACGCCCACATTTTCTGCATGCCTTCGCAAATTGAAAACGAAGTGGTAGCCTGCCTGGATTTCGCCTTCGCGGTAATGAAAACTTTCGGCTTTGACAAATTTGAGGTGGAACTCAGTGACTGGGACGCGTCGCATCCCGAAAATTACGTCGGCAAGCCGGAAGATTGGCAGCGCGCCACTTCGGCGCTCGCGGACACCTTGACGCGAATGAATATTCCTTTTAAGAAAATCGAAGGCGAAGCGGCATTTTACGGCCCCAAAATCGACGTCAAGTTAATCGATGCAATCGGCCGCCCCTGGCAACTCACCACCGTGCAAGTCGATTTCAACTTGCCCGCTCGGTTCGGGCTGCAATATATCGGCGAAGATGGCGCGAAGCACCAGCCGCTGATGGTTCATCGCGCTTTACTCGGTTCCGTCGAACGCTTCATCGGCATCTTGATTGAGCATTATGCGGGTGCTTTCCCGCTGTGGCTGGCTCCCGTGCAAGTGGAAATCTGTCCGGTCAGCGAAAAAGTTGCCGACTACGCGCGCCACGTGGCCGACACGCTAAAGCGCCACAGCTTCCGTGTGCATCTCGATGACCGCAACGAAAAGCTACCCGCTAAAATCCGCGATGCTCAGCTGCAGAAAATTCCCTACATGCTGGTACTCGGCCCCAAAGAATCCGATGCCGGCACCGTCTCTGTCCGCCATCGCACCAAGGGCGACCTCGGCCCAAAACCGCTTCCCGAAGTGATCGAGTCGCTAAGCAAGGAAGTAGATTCAAAATCCGAGGCCCCCTTCCCCGCGTAACCGGCCCCGGCTAATCTAAAGGATTCCCATCTCCTGCAGACTTGCTCGAAGAGACTCGTAAGAAGCAGTGCCTTCGTCGTATGCTTTTATCGTTCCCTGCCGATCTATTAACACTGTCGTAGGAATTCCACCGACACCGTAAAGGTTTGAAGCTTGCTTTCTGGATTCAACCAGAGAAGCGAATGAGAATCCGAACTTCTGCAAAAAGGCGGCTTGTTTTTGTGATTCTTCGTCGTCGATTCCCAGCACAACAAGCCCCTTGTCCTGGTACTCCCGGTGCAAGAGTTCTATGGTTGGCATCTCGGAGCGACACGGAACGCACCAGCTGGCCCAAAAATTCAGCAACACTACCTTTCCTTTGAACTGGCTTAATTTGACTTCTTTGCCTTCTAGATTTGAGAGAGAGAAGTCTGGCGCCGGTGTTCCGACGCTTCTTACTAATGCTTCCCTTTGCAACGCCAAGCGGGATTTTGCCTGAGTTTTTTGAGGATCGAATGAAAATAGCCGATCGTCCAGGTCCGCCACAACCCGTGCTTCCGAAAAACTAGTCGTCAGTGACCTTTGAACGGCTCCCGTCGCCGGCGAAACGCTGGTCACCTGGTCCTTGCGAATGAAATTTGTTTTTGGATCGATCCACAGCGTCCGAGTTTGATTGGGGCGTTTTATCGTTACCACGGTGCAATCCACATCAGCGAGGCGCTCCGACCCACTAATCCTTCGGGACCCAACAATTTGGTCTAACAAAGCATAGGAATTGAGCGACGATTGCAGCCGGTCTCCCGCGGGGTGTGTGGTGTATTCCTTGGATTCTGGAAAAAACGTCCAGAATGTATGCCCATCGGAGATTCGAACACTTGCTTCTCCGCTCCCAGAAACTTCTACCCTCAATTTGTTGGGTTGCGAGAATTGGTTCTTTACTCGCGTGACAGTTACTTCATCTCCATGGTCAGATACTTCTTCCGACTCGAACTGTGCCGCACCTAGGGTGCGATAAGCTTCGGTAACTTTCTTCAAAAGATTCTTGGCGCTTATTGCTGCGGCGTCCTCGCCCTGCTGTTCACGGACAAAGATCTCAGGGCGATCTGGTTCAGTATGATTGGATCCGTCATTCCAATGTGATTTGTAAACTCCGAGCAATTTGTCATCCGGCAAGCGGACAAAGTACATCGTCGTCACTATGGGACCCGTGTCAAATACGCTCGTTGCCAAACCGTCGGTGAAATGAAGCTCGGTTGCTCCCCAATCGCAGTCTGCGGGCACACAAGCGCCCCATGCGCGAACACGTAGAGTGCCGTCCTGATCCACAATCAAAATCTGAGTGATTCCCATCGTTGCGGGATCTTGATTAAGCCACGTCCCAGCTAGCTCGTTTGGAGTATTTCGCTGCTGATGCAAAGAACTAAGTAAGAGACTAAGTATGAGCAGCATCTGTCCCCCGCTTTTATTCCAGGGCTATGCCCGCTCTGAATGTAAGCAGGTAGATAGATCTATTGCAATTATTATGTCGGTGTCCTGCTAACCGGGCACTGGCCGATTATCACGCTACTATTGGGAAGGTGGCACGCGTTGTGGCGAACTACAATGAGCGGGATGCTCCAAGACAATGTCACCCTTAAGTATCCACATCGCTCCCAGGCTTTCTTGACCCACCCGCACGCCTCGAATACACTTAACAATTCAATCCAGCCGCCTCTGCGGCCAGTACTTCGCTTTCCACCCGCACATTGCAATCGACGGGTTTGCGAACGCATCATTAAGATTGGCCATTCGTGCGGCCATGCCTTAAAGGAGAAT
>DATHGV010000337.1:0-16461 GCA_035490135.1 Candidatus Methylomirabilota bacterium | reverse complement strand
TACAAAGAAATTACAAAATTTTAGGGTTCCGATACCGCGGGAGGTATTCGTGGCTGTAGCAGGTCTTGAAGAAAAATATGATGCGGTACGCCAGCTTATTGCGGTAGGCAAAGAGCGCGGCTACTTGTTGTACGACGAAGTGAATGATTCGCTTCCGGCCGAAGTGCATTCTTCGGAAGAGATTGACGATCTTCTGACCACGTTTGAGCGCAATGGCATCGAAATTTATGAAGATGCCGCGTCGGCCAAAGCGGCGCGCGCGGTGGAAGTGTCTGCTGAACCTGGCGCCGATCACGATGTTGTGGTGGTGGAGAAAGAAGGAGGTCACAGCGAGGACGGCGACCTCGATCTAACTCCCGGCTCGCTGGAAAAGACCAACGATCCGGTGCGCATGTACCTGCGCGAAATGGGTACCGTGCCGTTGTTGACGCGCGAAGGCGAAGTGACCATCGCCAAGCGCATTGAGCGCGGACAACTGGTGGTCATGAAGTCCATCACCCGTTCGCCGATCGTGATTAAGGAATTGATTGCTGTTGGAGAAGATCTGCGCAAAGGCGCGCGATCCATCAAAGAAATCGTCGTGTTTGACGACGAAGAACTCACCGAAGAGAAAATCGCCAACAAAACCAAGCAGACCCTGAAGTACATCGACAAGATTGCCAAGTTGTACGAGCAGGCGTTGAAGCAGGCGGTGAAGCTCGATAACACCGCGAAGTCCAAGAAGAAACCGTATATTCGCGCCAAGTGGGAAGTGGCCCGCACGCGCGTGGAAATTTCCGTGGCCATCCGCGCCATCGTTTTTAATCCCTTTGAAAAGAAGCGGCTGATCGACAAGATGCGCGGCACCGTCGAGCGCCTGCAGTCGCTGGAGCGCGAGGCTGGGCGGCTGGAACGGCGCGCGGATGTGGCCAAAGGCGACGTGGCTTTCGAAGCGCGCAAGGAATTGCGTAACCGGCGCGGCGAGCTGAAGGACATTGAAGATGCCAGCGAAGTTGGGCTGACCGAACTAAAGCGCACTCTTACCTTCATCCATCGCGGTGAAGCGGAAGCGGACCAGGCGAAAAAAGAACTGATTGAAGCCAACCTTCGCTTGGTGGTTTCGATTGCGAAAAAATATACCAACCGCGGATTGCAATTTCTCGACCTGATTCAGGAAGGCAACATCGGGTTGATGAAAGCGGTGGACAAGTTTGAGTGGCGCCGCGGGTACAAATTTTCGACGTATGCGACGTGGTGGATTCGCCAAGCCATTACGCGAGCCATCGCCGACCAGGCGCGCACCATCCGCATCCCGGTGCACATGATCGAAACGATCAACAAGCTGGTGCGCACCAGCAGACAATTGGTGCAAGAACTCGGACGCGAGCCCACCAGCGAAGAGATCGCCAAGCGCATGGACATTCCGGTTTCCAAGGTGCGCAAGATTTTGAAGATTGCGCAGGAACCGATCTCACTGGAGACACCGATTGGAGAAGAAGAGGATTCGCATCTCGGCGACTTCATCGAAGACAAGGCGGTAGTTTCGCCGTCGGATGCGGTTATCAACTTGAATTTGAAGGAACAGACTTCTTCGGTGTTGAAGACCCTGACGCCGCGCGAAGAGAAAGTCATCAAGATGCGCTTTGGGCTGGACGATGGCAGCGAGCATACCCTTGAGGAAGTCGGCCAGTCGTTCGCGGTCACGCGCGAACGCATTCGCCAGATAGAGGCTAAGGCGTTGCGCAAGTTGCGGCACCCTTCGCGTTCGCGGAAGCTGCGAGCGTTCTTGGAAGGGCCTTCGCGGGATTATCTATAGAAGTAGCGGATTGAATCATTGCAAAAAACGCCTCCGACATCGGGGGCGTTTTTTTGGTTTGGAGCGCTCAAGCTAAGACTCACGTACCAAATTTTATTCGGGGTGGCCGCCGGCGCGTACTTGTTCGGAAGTTAAGCCGTAGAGCGGTGGCGTTGGCTCGTCAAGTAAACCGAGATAAATATAGATTTGGCCGCGGTGGTGCACTTCGTGTTCGACCATGGCGCGCAGCCATTTGGCCGTTTGCATGGCGGCGCCACCTGGCGTTTTGCATTTGCGTTTTAAGTCTTCCTCAGTCAGCTTGGCAAAAATCACCAGCGATTCGGCGTGCAGACGCTTCATCAGTTCGATCACGCTGTCGTAATCGGCGGCTAATTCAGTTCCGTGGCTGGTGTAGCGGCTGTCGTGATTCTGAACATTTTCCGCGAACATATAGCGTTCGGTGACGGCGATGTGGCGCAAGAGATCGCCCAGAGTAAATTTTCCCGGCCCATAGGTCCAATCAATTTTGCCCGGCGGAATGCAGCCGGCGACGCGCATGGTGCGTTCGCGGACGTTGTCAAAATATTTTAGAAACGGGCCGATGGTGGTGATTTCCATAGTGACCTCAGTACATTTCAGCGAAAATTCCTGCCTGCAGGAAGTCTGATCGCGAAAATTCTACGGTTCCGCGGCAACCCTGAGCAATTGCCGCGCGTGAAAGGCGGTAAGGGTGGCGCCTGCGTAAAGCAATGCCAGCAAAGTATAGCCGGCGACAACGCCCGCTCTTTCCGATATCCATCCGAGAGCCAGGCACATCGCCAGTTGTACCGCAGTCGTTACGATGGCCATGGCCGACTGCGTTCGGCCCATAAAGTGGCGCGGAACGATGGACATGAGTGCGGACTGCGCCACCACCCCGCCCAGCGCGCGAAAAAATCCGAACAACCCTTGCAACAGTGACGCGGCTAGAAGAAACGCGACGAATGGAGCAGCCATGTGTCCAAGCGCCAGCCCCGCAAATGCCGCGACGTATAGCGCGAGGCGCACTTCCTGACGCAATTGCGTGGCGATCAATCCGCCGATGATCGCGCCAGCCGCCCATCCGGATTCGAGATAGCCCAGACCGCGCGCCCCGGCATGAAGTACATCGCTGGTAAGCGCCACAACGACCACATTGGCGCTGACCACTCCCGCCATCAAGATCGAATGTGTGATTCCCAGAGCACGCACCAGCGGTTGCTGCTTGAGGTACTGAAAACCTTCGCGGAGGTCGGCGTACATGGCGAGAGAAATTCCCGCCTCGGCCACTTCTGGATTTTCGCCCGTGGACAGCGCTTCAGCGGTGGCCTCCGTAGCCTCAGAATATTCGCGATATTTTTGATGCTCCCGAGGCGAAACATAGCCGCGGCGAACTTTGTACAAACAATACGCGGAAACAAAGTAGGTCAACCCATCGATCGCCAAGATTCCGGCGATGCCCGCGCGATCATACGTAAAACCGACGAAGGCTCCCGCGATAAGCAGCCCGCTCTGCACCCCGATAAGCACAGCCGCATTGGCGGCGGTGAACTGGCTCGGCGGAATAACCTCCTGCACCAGCGCATTGACGGTGGCCCAATACATCGCGGAAGCGACGCCGGTGACGAGCGTCATCAGGTAAAGATGCCAAAGCGCGAGATGGCCGTGCCAGGCGACGTATGCTGTGGCCAATACCGTTACGCCACGCGCCAGATCGAGGGCTACGCCAAGGTAGCGGCGGTCGAAGCGATCAATCAGAACACCGCCGATGAACGGGATGAATAAGCCCGGCAAGGTGACCACGATAACTTGCAGGCTGACTTTTACCGTGGAATGGGTGGCGGCCATGATGTACCAACTCACCCCGGCAAAATTCATGCCGCCGCCGAAAAGGGAAATGAACATGGCGGTAAAAAAGTAGCGGAAGCCGCGCTGGGCCCAAATCAGCGTCCAGTCGATGCGGTTGGTGACAGCTGTAGCCATGGGACTGAATTAGTTTACTATTGCGGCGATTGGGTCAACGTAAAAGCTGCCGTCACGTGAATTAAAAATCGAAATATTGATCCTTGACCACTCTCGCGGATGATCAGGAGGTTTATGGGCAGCGAAGTGCAGTGCGCGGTGCGCTTTGGCAAGCAGGAATCGCAAGGAAGAGCGCTGTTGGAGACTAGCGAAGTCATCTTTCGCGGTGATTTTCGGTTGAAAATTCCGTTCGCGACGGTTCAATCCGCAAAAGTTGTGGGCGATGATTTACAGGTGCGTACCTCCGAAGGACTGGCGATTTTTGAATTAGGCGCAGCCACCGCGGCGAAATGGCGCGAAAAGATTCTGCATCCGAAAACCAGAATCGAGAAAATTGCTATTAAGCCGGGAACAAGAGTTTCGTTGATCGGTTTCGAAAACCAGGGTGAAGAATTTGTAAAGGAGCTAGAAAGTGCAAAAGCGGTAATGATGCCCGCAGATACTACATTGCCGAAAGATTGCGATTCTATTTTCTTGAGTATCGATACGCAGAAGCAGCTTACGCAAATTGTTAAAATTGCCAGAAAGATGCTCGGTGCGGTCGCGCTGTGGATTGTCTATCCAAAGGGACAGCAGCACATTACCGAAGGTGACGTCCTATCCGCTGGGCGTAAGGCAGGCTTAAAGGATATAAAAGTTGTGGGATTTTCACCCACGCACACGGCGCTGAAATTCGTTATCCCGGTAAACAAACGGTAGCCCCGCTTTCCATAGCAATAAAACAGTGAATGACAATTAGTGGAAATGACGCGGCGTTTTTGTGTTCCGCGACGGGATTTTCGTGTCTATGATGGCGCGAGGGTGGATGAGTTTAAAAATATGAGTGAATTGCTCGATGTTCGCGAGCTTACCGTGGATTTGCCCACCGCGCGAGGGTGGGTGCGTCCCGTGAACGAAGTGTCTTTACGCATCGGCGCGGGGGAATCGCTGGGTCTTGTTGGCGAATCGGGCAGCGGCAAGACCATGATGGCGCTGTCGCTGATGGGATTGTTGCCGCCAGGAGCGCGAGTGAGTGGTGAGGCCATCCTGTCACCCGCCAATTCCGCGCCAGAAAACCTAGCGACATTGGATGAAGCGCGCTGGCGGGGGCTGCGTGGCCTCGATGTGGCGATGATCTTTCAGGAACCAATGACCTCGCTGAATCCGGTGATGCGTGTGGGGGACCAGATCGCTGAAGCCATCGCCGCGCACTTCCCAGACACAAATAAAGAGAGGATCAATTATTGGGTGCTCGAAGCGCTGCGCCTTGCGGCGGTACCCGAGCCGTCGGTGCGCACCGGACAATTTCCGCACCAGCTTTCGGGCGGCTTGCGGCAAAGAGTGATGATTGCCATGGCCATCGCCGCCGGGGTGAGCGATTCCGAGGATGAAGTGCCGCCGCTGGAATTTCGCAAGCCGGGCACGCCGCTGACCAAACCGCGATTGTTGATTGCCGACGAACCCACCACCGCGCTGGATGTAACGGTACAAAAGCAAATCCTCGAATTGCTGGACGGACTGCGGCGCAGGCTTGGCCTGGGCTTGTTATTTATCACCCACGATTTGGGAGTAGTAGCGCGGGTGGCCGACCGCGTGGCGGTGATGTACGCCGGCCGCATCGTGGAACAAGGCCGCGTTGGCGATGTGCTTCGCACGCCGCGGCACCCGTATACGCAAGGACTGATCGCGGCATCGCCGACGTTGGAACGCGGGAGGCTTTCGCCAATTCCCGGGATTGTGCCGCAACTTACCGAGCTTCCGCCGGGATGTTCCTTCGAACCGCGTTGTCCCGTGCGACTGCCTGAATGCCGCCTTGCGGTGCCGGAGTTGCGCGATGCCGGACATAACCATGTAGCGCGCTGCATTCTGGTCGGAAATGCCAATGAAGTCGCGATGGAACAATAGCGTTAAATCGATGATAGGAGAGTTTTATTTCTAGCTTTCTGAGTGTGCGGGAACTCTCGAAAAGTTATGGGCGCAGCGGAGGCCCCTTCAAACGCGCTTCGGAGCAAGAGCAGCTTATTGCTGTGGATCACGTCAGCTTCGAGGTGACCGCAGGCGAAACCTTTGCTGTAGTCGGCGAAAGCGGCTGCGGCAAGACCACACTGGCGCGCATGCTTTTGCGGTTGATAGAGCCGGATCGCGGAGAAATCGTCTTTGCGGGACGCGATCTGCTTGCGCTGCCTGCCGCCGAATTACGCGCGCAACGCCGCGAGATGCAGATGATCTTCCAGGATCCGTTTGCTTCGCTTGATCCGCGCATGCGGGTCGGAGAAATAGTCGGCGAACCGCTGGCCATCCACGAGCCGAAGCTTTCCAAAGCCGACCGAGCCTCGCGCACGCTAGCAATTCTGGAGCGAGTGGGACTGCGCGCGGACGCGCTGCGCCGCTATCCGCACGAGTTTTCCGGCGGCCAGCGGCAAAGAATCGGAATTGCGCGCGCGCTGATTTTGCGGCCCAAGTTAATTGTGGCGGACGAGCCGGTTTCCGCGCTGGACGTTTCCGTGGGCGCACAAGTGTTGCTGCTATTGAGAGAATTGCAGTCGGAATTTAACCTTACTTATGTTTTTATATCGCACAGTCTGCCAGTCGTGGCGCAGCTCGCCACGCGCATCGCGGTTATGCGCGGTGGGAAATTCGTCGAGGTGGGCGAAGCGGAACAGGTGTTGCATAAGCCGGTCCACGAGTATACTCGCGAACTGTTGTCCGCGGTTCCGGCGCTGCCGGTAGCGTAAATTTTTGATCCGCTGTAATTTACTTACGCTTTTCAGCGTAATGTCTACATCGGCCAGGTTTAGGCAACTTTCCTTGCGCGCCTCCACACTTGGCGTAGTTCGTTCAAGTCCTCTTGGGCGTTGCATCGCATGAGGAGATTCATGTCCACCGACCCAGTAGCAGTCCCCGAAACCCAACCCACGAGCCAGCCTGAAACGAGCGCGCTGGGTCGCATGACTGGCGTGATCGTTAGTCCCACACGCACATTTGGGGAAATTGCGCGGCGCCCCACGTGGGCGGTGCCGTTGCTCGCGCTTTGGGTGCTGAGCATTATTGTCTCGGGACTGCTCGCCCAGAAAACGGATTGGCGCAGTTTTTTTGAGCGCCAGATGAGCAAGAATTCGCGATTCGATCAAATGCCGCAAGGCCAAAAAGACAATATCCTGGAAAAACAGGTGCAGTACGGACCTAAGTTCGCGTTTGCCTTTGGCGTGATCCTCACACCGATTTTTGTTCTGTTTATCACACTGGTGTATTGGGGAGCGTTCAATCTTTTTAACGGGGCGGCGCTAACCTTCAAGCAAGCTTTCGGCATGGTGTCACACGCCTTCGTTCCGTTGATCATCAGCAGCCTTCTGGCAATTATTATTTTGGTGATTAAGCCTCACGGGGATGTCGACCCCGAACATTTTCTGGCCAGCAGCCTTGGTGCGTTTTTGCCCGACGACGCGCCGAAGTGGCTCGCGGCGCTCGGCCAATCGTTGGAGTTGTTCTGGATATGGACGCTGGCGCTGGTGGCCATCGGTTTTTCGGCGGCAAGCCCAAAGAAAATCAAACCGGCGGGGGCGTTCCTCACCGTATTCGGCATGTGGGCCGTTTGGGTTCTGGGGAAAGTGGCGTTCGCAATGTTTTAGCAGCGCCTGCTGCTAGACTGCGTAGGTGAATTTTTCGTTTGAAGTAAAAAACACCGATGCGACCGGCGCTCGCCGCGGAGTCTTGACCACCCCGCACGGACAGATTGAAACCCCGGCATTCATGCCGGTGGGAACCTCCGCAACCATCAAAGCTCTAACGCACGAAGCGCTCGAAGAACTGGGCGCAAGCATCATTCTCGCCAACACCTATCATCTATATCTCCGGCCGGGACACGAATTAATCCGCAAGCTGGGCGGCCTGCATCAGTTTATGTCCTGGCAAAGAGCGCTTTTGACGGATTCCGGCGGCTACCAGGTATTCAGTCTGTCCGCGCTGCGAAAAATCACCGATGAAGGGGTCACGTTTCGCTCGCACCTGGATGGTTCCGAACATTTGCTTACTCCAGAAAAAGCGGTCGAGGTTCAGCTCGCGTTGGGTTCGGACATTGCCATGGTGCTGGATGAATGCATCGAGACGCCCGCGCCGCGAGAAAAGGCGGAAGCCGCGTTAGTTCGAACGACGCAGTGGGCTAAAAGAGCGCGGCAGCATTTCTTGGCCAATGAAAATTTGTACCCAGGCGTAAGGCAGTGGCAATTCGGGATCGTCCAGGGAGCGACGTTTGCCGATTTGAGGCGCGCAAGCGCGCGGCAGTTGCTGGACCTGGATTTCCCCGGATACGCCGTCGGCGGCCTGGCTGTGGGCGAGCCTCATTCCATGACATGCGAAATGACCAGCGAGGTCACCGCGTTGCTGCCCGCAGACCGGCCAAGATATTTGATGGGCGTCGGCAAACCGGAGCAGCTCGCTGAATACGTAGCGCTCGGCATCGATATGATGGACTGCGTGCTGCCCACGCGGGCGGCGCGGCACGCCTGTTTGTACACCAGCGAAGGCCGCGTGCTGATCAAAAATGCGCGCTACGCCGCGGACACTCGGCCGATCGATCCGCAGTGCAGCTGCAGCGTTTGCAAGCGTTACACGCGCGCGTATCTGCGCCACCTTTTTGCCGCCGGAGAAATCACTGCGTCAATCCTGGCCACCCACCACAATATCCACTTTTACCTTGACATCATGCGGCAAATCCGAGAGGCTATCGAGTTCGGGAACCTCGCAAAATTCTCAGCAGAGATGCAGGCTTGTTATGTGGCCGGTCCTGCCTGAGTGGTGAACCGAAGCGCTTAATTGGTAGCGCTTAATTCCGGCGCCGAAGATGACCGCGAGCAGTCGCATCGCGGCCGCTAATATCCAAGATAATGGCGGGGATGGACGCGGGGAACTTGCCCCAGGGCAGTTTTTCTCTGTTTTTTTAAGGTATGCTGGGTGCCGCTTTCCGGGCTAAACCTAGGCTAGCAGGTAAGAGTAAAAGAAGGGGTCGGTTGCGCAGATCATCATGATTGTGGCTACGTTTTTCCAGGCAAGCCCGGCGTCGGGCTTCTCCAGTTTCCTGATCCCACTGGGATTGATGTTCGCGATTATGTATTTCATGGTTATCATGCCGCAGCAGCGGCAGCGCAAAAAAGTGCAGGAAATGCTCGCTGCTATCAAAGCGGGTGACCGGGTCATCACTAGCGGCGGCATCTATGGCACTATTAACGGCCTTGACGGCGACTCCGTAATTCTGAAAATCGCCACGGACCCGCAAGTTAAAATTCGCGTCGCCAGGTCTGCCATTGCGCAGGTGGAGACGCCGGAAGATGCAAAATAACGGATGCACACTAATTTTCGCCGCCACCCGGCCATGCTCCTGATCTTTTAATCATGAATCCCAATCTGAAGTGGAAAGCGCTGTTCATCGTTGCTGTCATCCTCGTTTGTATCTACGTGCTCATTGGCACCCCGAAATTTCCTACCTCGGTACAAGACATAAAAGATAATTTCAGCCACCAGATCAAGCTCGGCCTGGACCTCCAGGGCGGCACACACTTGATTCTGCAAGTGCAGGTGCAGGAAGCGATTGCGCAGGAAACGGATCAGACCGTTGACCGGCTCATCGGACAACTGCGCGCCAAGGATATTCACTACGACGAAATCCGCCGCGTGGACGACACCCACATTCTGGTGCGCAATGTCGATCCCGCGCAGCTTTCCACATTTCGCGACATCGTCACTGCGCAATACAGCAACGTGTGGGACATGTCTGCTGCTCCCGGCGATCCTTCGGGGTATCTGCTGACCTTACGCGCTGCTGCAATTGCGCAGATCCAGGATCAAACCATGCAGCAGTCGCTCGAGACTATTGAGCGTCGTATTAACGCGCTAGGTCTGACAGAGCCAACCATTCAGCTGCACGGCCGCAAGGACAACGAGATTCTCGTGCAACTGCCTGGCGAAGGCGACCCTACCCGGGCGAAAGCCGTGATTCAGGCTGGCGGTCAGCTGGAATTGAAGCTGGTTGAGGATCCGTCGTCCTACACCTCCGAATCCGACGCGCTGGCCAAGCATGGCGGTGTGCTGCCTCCCAACACGGAACTCGTTCCCGGCAACTCTGAACGACGCACTGCCGCTGGCACGTCCGAAACCGGAGAAAGCTGGTATTTGTTGAGCCGCGCGCCGGTGGTGACCGGACGCGATCTACGCAGCGCGACGGAAAATCGCAACACCAATAACCCGGGACAATTTGAAGTGAACTTTACGTTGTCTGGCGACGCCGCAAAACGATTTGGACCATTTACCGAGGCAAATAAAGGCCGCCAGATGGCCATCGTGCTGGAACATCGCGTTTACTCCGCGCCAGTTATCAATGGGCGCATCGATGATTCCGGAATGATTGAAGGAAATTTCAGCCAGGAATCCGCTCACGACCTCGCGCTGGTCCTGCGCGCCGGGGCTTTGCCCGCATCGATTAAATATCTCGAAGAGCGCACGGTCGGCCCATCGTTGGGCGCGGATTCCATAAAACACGGCGTGCAAGCGTCGGTCCTCAGCCTTTTGGTTGTGATGATCTTCATGCTTTTCTATTACCGCTTGTCCGGGGCGAATGCGGTTCTGGCGCTTATTTTGAACCTGGTCATTTTGCTCGCAGTGCTGGCGCTGGCCGGCGCAGTTCTTACCTTGCCGGGCATCGCCGGCGTTATCTTGACCATAGGCATGGGCGTGGATTCGAACGTTCTGGTCTTCGAACGCATAAGGGAAGAGTTGCGCAACGGAAAGTCCGCCGCTTCGGCCGTGGAGTCCGGTTTTGCGAAAGCCTTCCTGACCATCATCGACACGCACGTCACCACGGTGGTGTCCGCGTTCTTCCTGTTCCTATTTGGCACCGGCCCGATCCGAGGCTTTGCAATTACCTTGACGATCGGTTTGATCGCCAACGTCTTTACCGCGATCTACGTGTCGAAAACGATCTTTCAATATCACTTGTCAAAGATGGACCGCCAAGCACAACTCAGTATTTAGGCGGCTTTAGACTGTACTAGGACCTGTTACTACACGGTTCGCTGGATACAAAACACGACGGTTATGGTGAAGACTCCGTTCAGCGTTTTGTGGTCCTACCGCACCGGGAACAAACGGGAACCCTCTGGAGTCTAAGGAAGGGAAGCCAAAACGGGCATGATCGAGCTTTTCAAACAGCCCAATATCGATTGGATGGGCAAAGCGAAGTACTTCTACGCGCTCAGCGGGTTATTGCTGCTGGCAGGCATCATCTCGATTGTTTCTCAAGGCGGGATTCGCTACGGTCTGGATTTTAAGGGTGGCACGAACGTGGATGTGCGCTTTGCACAACCGCCGAATATCGACCGCTTGCGCTCCGGACTTGCTGCACAGGGACTGGGCAACAGCGAGATCCAGTCGATCAGCGACATCGCCAACCCCAATGCCAACGAAGTGGTGATCGGCCTGGAGCAAAAAGGCCAAGGCGATCAGGCTCTGGACATTAGCAAGACGCAAATCATCAACGCGCTGAACACCATCTATGGAAGTTCGAACGCGGGCAAACCGGATTTCAATGCCGCGACTCCTGCCTCCCTGGCGGCCTTTCTGACGCAACGCGATCCGCTCCTTCTGTCCACCAATGCGGGTGACCGTTATTCTCAATTGGCAAAGAAGATTCTCGATTACCGTGATCGCAATAAGAATGGCGTGCTGACAAATTTTGACGAACTTTCGAACGTACCTGGCGTAACGCCCGCGGTGCTTAGCGCGCTGAAAGACAATTACGTTTTGGGCGCGTTTGCCATTCGCAACGTTGAGATCGTGGGCCCCAAGGTGGGCAGCGAGTTAAGGCGTCAGGCAATCCTGGTTACCCTCTATGCTTTAGCGGGTATGTTGGTATATATTGCCTTCCGCTTCGAATGGGTTTACGGGGCTGCGGCCGTCCTCGCGGTTTTTCACGACGTCTTAATCACGATTGGATTTTTATCGCTGCTGCATTTTGAAATTTCCCTAACCGTGATCGCGGCGTTGTTGACTCTGGTTGGATATTCGATGAATGACACCATCGTGATTTTCGATCGCATACGCGAGAACAACCGTTTATTGCGGCGCGAATCCTTTGCAGACGTGGTGAATAAGTCCATCAACCAGACACTTTCGCGAACATTTTTGACCAGCGGCCTTACATTTCTTACCGTACTGGTTTTGTTTCTGATGGGCGGACAGGTATTACGCGCTTTCTCCTTTGCCTTAGTGGTAGGGATTGTGGTAGGAACGTACTCCAGTTTTGGCATCGCCGCTCCGTTAGTGGTGGCTTGGAATCGCTGGCGCGGCCAAGGTCTTGCGACAAGTACCGGATCTGCAGCCGGTAGTAAAACCCGTGCAAGTTCGGGCGCCTCGGGGCGTCTCGCGCCTGCCGGGAGGAGGTAGTAAACCATGTTTGACGAGATGGTGGTCTCGAGTCCGAATCCAAGTAAAACGAATAAGCCCTGGACGGTCGTTTTGTCCATGATTTTCCAGGTGGCTTTTCTGGCGGTATTAATCTTGATACCGCTAATTTATACCGAGGCGCTGCCGAAGACTATGATGGCAACCCTGCTGGTCGCGCCACCCCCTCCGCCACCTCCTCCGCCACCTCCCATCGCGCAAATCGTTCACGTCAAGCCGCAAGTCCACCTGATGGATGCCGGCAAGCTGGTCACGCCGAAGGTCATCCCGAAGGACATCAAGATTATTAAGGAAGACGCCCCAGACATGTCGGGCATGCAGGGTGGAGTAGTTGGCGGCGTGGCTGGTGGCCAAATGGGCGGCGTTATCGGCGGCGTCATTGGCGGCGTAGGCGCAGCGCCTCCCCCACCGAAGCCGGCACAACAACGCATTCGCCAAGGTGGCCAGGTGCAGGCGGCCAAATTGGTGAACAAGGTGCAGCCGCTGTATCCACCGCTGGCTCGTCAGACGCGTATTTCCGGCACGGTAAGGCTGCATGCCATCATCGCCAAAAACGGCTCGGTCGAACAGCTTGAAGTCATCTCCGGTCACCCGCTTTTGGTGCAGGCGGCGCTGGATGCCGTAAGGCAATGGAAGTATCAGCCAACCACTTTGAACGGTGAAAACGTCGAAGTGGATACCACCATCGACGTGATTTTCTCTCTCAATCAGTAGGAAGTTTGTACGGTTTTGGATCTTTACGGTGCGTGGCGCCGGTCATGGGGCAGGCGTTTCGAGCCGAGTAGAAAGGTATTAGCAAACACTCTTAAGGAGCATACGAATGGTAGCCACTCTGTACGTACATGCGGCCATATTCCTGCAATCCGCCACCACTAGCACGTGGAGTTTGCAGAGCATGTGGTCCACGATGAGCACCCTACCCAGGGTTGTAGTCGGTATTTTGTTTGTTCTTTCCGTTTATTCTTTCGGTGTGATGATCGACCGCGCCTTGATGTATAGCGCGGCACGCAAGCAGTCGCGTGTGTTCGTTCAGCAGGTTGCCGGGGCGTTGAAGGAAGGCAAACTGGATGAAGCGATCGCCATCGCGGAACGAAACAAGAAGAGCCATATCGCCAAAGTTGTGGCCACTGGACTCTCCGAGTTTCAATCCGCTTCGCAGCAAGTATCCGACGCTGACGTGGTGGAAGCCGCCAAGCGCGGGCTGGAGCGCTCTATCGCTATCGTGCACGCGGAAATGAAGCGCGGTCTCTCGGCGCTGGCGACGATCGGATCCACGGCTCCATTCGTGGGACTGTTCGGCACGGTGGTCGGAATCTTGAACGCCTTTAAAGGTATTGAGAGCAGCAAGGCCACTGGTCTGTCGGCCGTAGCCGGCGGTATCGCGGAAGCCTTGGTCACCACTGCATTTGGTTTGCTGGTTGCTGTGCCTGCCGTGTGGGCCTACAACTACTTCACCAACAAGGTCGAAGCCTTCGATGTGGAGATGGACAACTCCTCCATGGAGTTGATCAACTACTTCATTCTGCGCCGCGGCGCCAGAAAGTAACCGGCCATGGCGTATAAACCCACAGTCGGGGCGCAGATGTCCTCGCCAAATGTAATTCCCATGGCGGACATCATGTTGGTGTTGCTGATCATCTTCATGGTCGTCACGCCCATGTTAACCAAGGGCGTGTCGGTGGATATGGTCACCGCCAACACCCCCCGAGATATGCAAGATGCCGACAAAGATGACGCGGTCATCGTGGCGGTAACTCGCGACGGCAAAATTTACTTGGGAAATACGGCCATCAGCAAGGAAGACATCACCGGCCAAGTAAAGGACCGCCTGGCGAACCGGCTCGACAAGACCGTTTATGTGCGAAGTGACGCCCGTGCTAAATACGGAGACGTGGTCGGAGTAGTAGACGAAATTCGATCCGCGGGCGTGGATCAGCTTGGCTTGCTAACGGAGCGCAGGCAAAACCGTGAAACTCCGCCGCCTCCTCCGAACAACGGGAAGCCATCAGTTTAATTGAAAGTATTGGCGCACCCTGAACCTTCATTAAGGTTCAGGGTCGTCTTCGGTAACAAACAGGAGATCTGCAATGGGCATGAGCGTTGGTGAAAATAAGGGTGGTGCGATGGCGGAAATGAACGTCGTTCCGCTGATCGATATTTTGCTGGTGTTGTTAATCATTTTTATGGTGATTACGCCTTTGACACCGAAGGGCCTGGATGCGCTCGTTCCGCAACCCAATCCGAACAAAGACCAAAGCCAGGACTTGAACGACAAGACCGTGGTGGTGCAGGTTGCGAAGGACAGCAAGCTGAAAATTAATAGCGAAGATACTACCTGGGAGGGTCTCGGTCCTCGCATGGAACAGATCTTCAAAGATCGCGCTGAGAAAGTAGCTTTCGTCAAAGGCGATAACGATGTACTGTTCATGGACGTTGCGCGAGCTATCGACATCATGCGCAGCTCCGGCATCGACAAAGTGGGATTGATTACCGCCAAGCTGGAAGCGGGTCAGTAAATTACCAAGCAGAAAATGCCCCTCGCAGGGCGGACGTGAATCCTAGCGTGGACCTCTTTAGGCTCGCGCCTTACAGGGATGGATGATTCGATGACTTATGCTTCATCGGTTCGAATCGCTCGCCGCGGTTTTTCGCTAGCGATGCTGGCGGTAGTGGTGGCGGCGGGTTCAGGGTGCAACAAACTCAAAGCTCGCGACCTGCTCAACAAAGGCGTCGCCAACTTTAAAAACGGCCAGTACGATGTCGCCGTCGAGGATTTTAAACAAGCGAAGGACCTCGATCCATCGCTGCTCAACGCGCGTTTGTATCTGGCCACGGCGTACGCCAGCCAATACATACCCGGCGCCCCGTCCGACGAAAACGTCCAGCGTGGAACGGCAGCCATCAACGAATTCAAAGGCGTGCTGGAAAAAGATCCCAACAATTTGAGCGCTATTGACGGCATTGGCTCCATTTTGTTTCAGATGAGCGGCCAGCCTTTTAACCCGCAAAAGTTTCAGGAGTCCAAGACTTACCATCAGAAGCACATCGATCTGAAGCCCACCGACCCGGAGCCCTACTACTGGATCGGCGTCATCGATTGGACGCTGGCATTTCGCGGCAACGCGGAGATGCGCACCGACTACAACAAAGACCATATCAATAAGCAAATCAAAGAAGGCGATCCTCTGCCCGCTAGTGTCCGCACCCAGTTCGTGAGCAAGTATGGACAACTGGTGGACGAAGGAGTCGCGTCGCTGCAGAAGGCCATTCAACTCCGGCCGGATTACGACGATGCCATGGCTTATTTGAATTTGCTCTATCGCCGCAAGGCCGACATGGTGGAAAGCGCTGAAGAACGCGCCAGCTATCAGAAACAAGCTGACGACTTGGTGGAAAAGGTAAAAGAAATCAAGCAGAAGCGCGCCGATCAGCCGCAGCAGACTTCTTAGCCAGCACAAGAAAGCACTGGCTGCGTTGGCCTGGAAATTTCAAAAGGGCATTCTCACGAATGCCCTTTTTTTATTTGCTGCGAGGCTAAGCGATGGACGCCAATTCGTACAGGAACTCAACGTGCGATCGCGCGGCTCCATCCATGCCTTGAACTTTTGGATTGGTCGAATCGATCACGTAATATTCGTCGGGGGCGTGAGCGCCATTACCGTGGCCTAGCCCAAAATGGCCGGCGGGCAGGCGCAGGGGATCGCTCGTAAACACGTAGCCAGGCCACGAACCGGCCAGCCTAGGCAGCAGTACGGGCTCGATTCCATTTTTGCGGTATACCGCGGCCGAAGCTCGAATAATCTGTGCGGCGGCGGCGGTGGTAGTGGGATCGTAACCTCCGCTCCTGTGCACATCGATGTCCGCAAAGCCGCGCTTCGCGAGGTGCGCCTTTAGAGATGCCAGCGCTTCCGCAGCGGTCATGTCTGGCACCAGCCGCAGATCCATTTTGGCGACGGCCTTGCCAGGCAAGATGGTCTTGCCGCCCGGGCCCGTGTACCCGCCGACCAGTCCTTCAATATTTACGGTGGGGCGAGAAGTGAGCAACTCCAGCGCTTGCTGCCAATCGACATCGTGAACCCAACGTTCGACGCCAAGAAGTTTTTTGGCCTCCGCCTCGTTTAAGCGTTTTGCGGCTTCGGCGATCATTTGCTTATCCGCAGCCGAAAGCGGGCGTGCTTTCGCGGCGTAGCCCTCGATCACCGGGTCATTTCCGTCGG
>DATHGV010000336.1:0-4417 GCA_035490135.1 Candidatus Methylomirabilota bacterium | reverse complement strand
AAGTTGGCGCCGCACGATCTGCGACGGACCTGTGCTCGACTCTGCCACGGTTCGGGAGGCGAGTTGGACCAGATCCAATTCCTTTTGGGACACGTTTCGGTTCAAACGACGGAGCGCTACCTTGGGTGCAAACAGCGGATTCGATTAGCGGTCAATGATCGCATTGGGATCGAGCCGAATCCTTGAGCCGAGTGCGCGGTTGTGGAAGAATTGCCGACAATCCGCCCAGTGATGGTTCGATTCCGGGTTATGAGTGATATAGCGATATTTCAACAGTTACGGGTTCGTTCAAGGTGCGTGGCGCTCAAGGCGATGGGATTGTTTCCGAGTTGCGACAATTAGTCCGGGGGACGGAGATGGAGGCCCACGTCTCCGAAACTGAGACATGGGCCGCTCGCCATTGTCATAAAGTCACTTACTCGTCGTCGCGTTCGCCGGGCTGTCTCTCAAAGCTATACGTCCCGTCCCAGTGGTATTCTGCGAAGCTCCCCGAACCATTGACACGGGCATGGAATCCGCTCAACTCCCCGGTCCCGTCCGAGAAGGTGCACAGCGCGAGATTGGTCGCCAAATCGAGTGTGCAACGGCCAACCGCTCGGTTGCCGCTCCCAGCGTCGAGGACGATGTTGCTGTCCAGCAATCCCGTCGAAGGAACCAAGGGCTGGAAATAAAAGACCTTCGAGCCGACAGGAATCTCTGGCAGGTTTGAGGAGCTGATCGTGCAGAAAGAACCGGCTTGGCCGGTGTACCCCAAGCAATTCTTCGTAACATGGAGCTTTCCGTTCCGCTCGGAGGACGCCGATACCAAAACTGCGCCCGGGCCCAGAGGGACAATCAGGGTTACAAGCCCTGCTACGAGCATGAGGGCGAAGAGGGTCAGAATGCGAATGGTTTTCATGAGTCTCCTTTGATTTGACGGGCTGTAATTGCTTTTCTGGATCAGGATTCGTGCTGTACTGTTTCCTATCCCCTTGACGTTTCGGAGCGAGTTTCTCCTTCGTAATACGAGATCAGGTTGGTGAACACAGCATTGTCGGGCCACCATTTAAAGTCGAATACTTGTCACCATGCAAAGCTTTGGGCCAGAGTTTTTCCTTTTTTCGATTCCTGTTAGAAAACAGCAACCAACTAGCTTGTGTTCAGGCAACCTAGTTGATCGTTTATGTAACTTCGTGAATCCGAGGTCAATTTGGCGGTGCTGAGATTTTGCTGAGTTTCTTATGAGCCCGCCAGGCTGTTGGTTTAATAGCAGTTGCAAGGTTATAATTGCTGGCGACGATAGCCTTCGCTTGGGGCGCCGCTCTGTGGCCCAGCCTAATTCCTCCGCATCTGTGCGGTTCGGTAGGTTCGACCTTGATCTACGCACAGGAGAATTGCGTCTCGATGGCACTTCCTTACAGCTACAGGCTCAGCCC
The DNA here is from genome assembly GCA_035490135.1 of Candidatus Methylomirabilota bacterium. Taxonomy (GTDB): domain Bacteria; phylum Acidobacteriota; class Terriglobia; order Acidiferrales; family UBA7541; genus Acidiferrum. The sequence goes on along the minus strand of DATHGV010000336.1, from coordinate 3,002 downwards.
GCGAAAGTTCTGATGCTACTGGTGAGCCGGGCAGGAGAAGTGGTGACCCGCCAGGAACTCGCTAGGCAGGTCTGGGGCCCTGAGACGTTTGTCGATTTTGAGCAGGGCCTCAACTTCGCCATCCGGCAAATTCGGTCCGCGCTCGGTGACGATGCCGATCACCCTCGTTTTGTGGAAACGCTGCCCAAGCGGGGATACCGCTTTGTAGCACCAATTAACGATACCTACCCGGAAGCGACGAGCGAAGCAGTCGACGTCGAAGCAGGACGGCTGAATGACGTTGTCCGTCGTCCGACCTGGATTCGTTATCGAATCGTAGTTGCAGCCGTCCTATTGGTCGTCGGAGGGGCCGGTCTTTATCGGTGGAGGGAAAAAAGCAAGAGTTCCACCCGCACTATTCATTCCCTGGCGGTTCTGCCGTTACAAAATCTTTCGAATGATCCTGAACAAGACTATTTCGCCGACGGCATGACGGACGCCTTAATCACGAGTCTGGGGCAAATACGTTCGTTACGTGTGATTTCACGTACCTCAATAATGCAATATCGGGGAGTTCATAAATCTTTGCCGCAGGTCGCGCGGGAACTTAATGTGGATGCCGTCATCGAGGGTACGGTCGTGCGTTCCAACGGGCAAGTAAGGATCACCGCTCAGTTGATTCAGGCGAAGACCGACAGACATTTGTGGTCCCAGAGCTACCAGAGAGATTTAAAGGATGTGCTGGGGTTACAGTACGAAATCGCAAATGCCATTGCGAAGCAGATCCGTCTGACGCTAATTCCAGACGAGCAGATGCGCGCCCGTATCGATCGGCCCGTCAACCTTGAAGCTTACGAGTCATACTTGAGGGGCGAGTATTTCTTGAACAGGTTCACGCCGGATTCGTTAGGCAAGGCGGTCGAGTACTTCCAGCAGGCAATCCAGAAAGATCCTAACTCTCCCGCTGCATACAGCAAGCTGGCCGCGACCTATCAAATCCTTGGCGAGACAAATGTTGTCCCCATGAGAGTGGCCTACCCCAAAGCCAGGCCCCTAATTGCTAAGGCTCTCGAACTCGACCCCCAATTTGCCTCAGCCCACGCCAGTCGGGGATGGGATCTTCTCGACTATGAATTAAATCTCGACGCCGCAGGCGCGGAACTGCGACAGGCCGTGGAACTTAACCCCAACGGAGCGGACGGCCATCTGGGACTGTCGATGTATTACGCCGCGATGGGCGGGCTACAGGAATCTGTTCAAGAAGCGCAACGTGCCCGTGAGCTGGACCCACTTGATTGGTCAGTTAATAAAACTCTTTGCGAGCAGCTATATTTGGCGCGGCGTTACGACGAGGCACTCGCGCAGTGCAAGGCGAACCAGGATTTGGACCCGAGCTCGCTGGATGCTCTTGACCGGCTCGGAGCAGTTTATGCGGCTAAAGAAATGGATTCAATGGCGGCTGCGACATTTATACAATCCTTGGAGCGGGAGGGCGCCTCCCCCGCGATGATTGCAGCAGTAAGGTCCGGCGACAAAGAATTTGGGCTAAAAGGATTTTGGACGGCATGGCTCAAATTTCGGCGGACGAGCATCGCTGCCGGAAAGGAAGATCCCATGTCGATAGCATGTGTTTATACCCGTGCTGGAGATAACGATGAGGCATTGAAATGGTTGGAGAAAGCATTCAAGGCGCGCCGCCCTTGGATTCTCTACATAGGAGTGGATCCCATCTTCGACAGCTTGCGCTCCGATCCACGATTCGCTTCCTTGTCGAGGCGTATCGGCTTACCCCCAAACCAACCAAAAATTGGAATTTGACGACCACCAGCCAGCATTCCCCGTTTTTTGATGGCGAATTGAGTAAGCGGATTGTAGAAGGCTACCGAAAAACTCGACCCGTTGTTGATGTAATCAGGCGATAGCACTCACGACTGAGGAGGGTGGTCCGGATTCTGGTCGTGTCACGGGCAACTCTTCCATAATCAGGCAAGACTTGCCGACCAGCCGGAATCAATCCGCCCGCAAGCACTACGGTAACGCGCTTACTCCCGCCAGGTATATTCGGCCACTAGGATCAGTAGGGAGCTGCGGATTTCTCGCATCTATCGCTAACAATTAGGCGGAGTTCGCTCGGCGCCGCGGGAACTTTCTTCAGAAAACATCGAGGTCGTGACCGGCAACGACCTTGCCCGTGTAGAGCTCGCGAATCTCTTGCAGCATTTGTCCTTCGCTGCCGGCATCGCGGCAGTCTTGTGTGCGCGCCTGGTCACAGCCTGCATTGCCGCGATGGTACAGCACCAGGAGATGGGGCTTCGCCCTGTTCGCGATCTCCGCAAGCTGCCTTGTCGAGGTATGGAACATCTCACGGTACTGCTTCCATTCAGGAGAGACTTTCTCGAACGAAGCCTGTGTATATGCCTCGTGAATTAACACGTCGCATTCATTGCAGTTCTGCAGTACATCGCTCTTTTGGCGTGGAGTCGCCAGCGATCACGATAACGCGATCGGGCGTTTCAAACCGATAGCCGAACGTGTTCTTCGGCGAGCCATGGTACGCGTTGAAGGCTTTCACAGTAATGTTTGCATCTTTGTACACGACGCCCGGCGTGATCTCGTGCACGTTGACCTTGTAGCCGGTGCGATTTGAGTGTTCTAGGCCCTCAGTTCGTACCTTGAGGTCTACATCGTAGGCCTGCAAAATGTGCTCCACCATCTCTCGCGTTCCCACGGGGCCATACAACTCCAGCGGCTCCTTTCTCCCCATGATCCAGGGGGTGAGAATCAGGTCGGGAAGACCGAGTGTGTGATCGGCATGTAGGTGAGTGAGAAACGCGAGTCTGAGGTTTGTCGGTTCCAGAGCTTTCACGCCTTTGTCGCGTGCCGCGGCTGCACGCCGCACGACACCGGTCCCCGCATCAACGATGTACCCGGTGCCGTTCACGACGATAGCAGTCGAAGGTCCCGAACGGTCGGGATCTGGCAGCGGAGTCCCAGTCCCGAGCATGACGACTTGCGTCTTTGTC
>DATHGV010000335.1:0-10616 GCA_035490135.1 Candidatus Methylomirabilota bacterium | reverse complement strand
AACTATTCGGTGCGCGCCACGAAGTCTTATGGCGATGAAATCGGCAGGCTGATCGATGGATTCAATACCATGCTTTCTGAAATCCAGCATCGCGATGGGGCGCTGCGTTCCGCGAACGATGAATTGAAAACCAGAACGTTGGAACTGGAGAAAGAAATCCTGCACCGCAGACAAACGCAGGAAGAATTGCTGGCCGCTAAACACACCGCCGAGGAAGCCAGTCGCGCCAAGAGCACGTTCCTCGCAAACATGAGCCACGAATTGCGCACACCGCTCAATGCCATCATCGGCTATAGCGAAATGTTGGACGAAGAGGCGCGTGAATCGGGGCGCTCGGAGAACGTGGAAGATCTGCGAAAGATTCAATCAGCGGGCAAACATTTACTGTCGCTTATCAATGACGTTTTGGATCTTTCGAAAATTGAGGCCGGGAAGATGGGGCTGCACCTCGAGGATTTCGAGGTGTTGCCGCTCATCGATGAAATCGCCACGACCTTGCAGCCGGCTGCTGCAAAGAACAGCAATGAGATCAAGATCCACGTATCAGAAAACCTCGGCTTCATGCGAGCGGACATTACTAAAGTCAGACAGATCCTGTTTAATTTATTGAGCAATGCATGCAAATTCACCGATCACGGCACCATCGCGCTGGATGTTGATCAGAACGATCGCGACGGTTACATCCGGTTCCGCGTGACCGACACTGGCATCGGAATTTCGGAGAAGCAGCAACAGAATTTGTTCTTTGAATTTTCGCAAGCGGATGCGTCTATCGCCAGAAAATATGGCGGCACGGGACTTGGACTGGCGATCACCCATCGCTTCGTACAGCTCATGAGAGGACAGATCAGCGTGGAAAGCGAACCTGGAAAGGGCTCCATTTTCACGGTGCAATTGCCCACTCAGGTGGTCCTGGATGGTACGAAACTTGCGCGTCCGGCTTCGGCAAATGATGGGGACAGTTCGCCGGCGGGTTCCAAAAGTTATCAAGACACTATTCTAGTTATAGATGATGACGCTTCCGTTCGGGATTTGATGTCCCGCTTTCTGAGCAAATCAGGATTTCGTGTCGTGGTGGCCTCCAATGGTGAGGAGGGGTTGCGGCTTGCGAAGCAAGAGAATCCGCTGGTGATCACTCTAGATGTGGTCATGCCGGAATTCGACGGCTGGTCGGTGCTGAAGAAACTCAAAAGCGATCCGGCGCTAGCGGAGATCCCCGTCATTATTGTGACTATCGTCGACAACGAACCGATGGGGCTTGATCTGGGAGCGGCCAGTTATCTAGTTAAACCGGTCGATCGTGACCGTCTCGCAGTGTTGGTTGAAAAGTACCGCATGGCTCGCTCGGGGGATGTCGATCGTCATTCAACGCCATCGATACCAGTGGCCAAGAAATCCAAGCGTCAAACAGAATTGAAATCGACAGGAGATGTACATCATGCCGACGATCTTGTTGGTCGAAGACAATGAAATGAATCGCGACATGTTATCCAGGCGTTTGCAACGCAAGGGGTACACGGTGATCGCCGCACACGATGGGGAACAGGGGCACTTGCTGGCGTGTTCAAAATCGCCCGACCTTATATTAATGGACATTAGCTTGCCGATGATGAACGGCTGGGAACTTACTCGGCTGCTGAAAAGCAACGAGTCCACGCGACACATTCCCATCATTGCGCTGACCGCGCACGCCATGGTGACGGATCGCGAGAAGGCCTTTGAAGCGGGCTGCGATGATTACGACACCAAACCAATTGAGTTCACGCGCTTGAGCGAAAAGATCGAAAATTTCCTGTTGGCGAAAAAACTATCATGAAACCGCAAACGAACCGCCTGCTGATTGTGGACGACAACGAGATGAACCGCGACATGCTTGCGCGGAGGTTGGCGCGCAAAGGCTATGACGTGCTGGTGGCCAATGGCGCTCAGGAATTAGTGGAGAGCGTCAAGCAGGACGGCATCGATCTGGTGTTGCTGGACATTGAGATGCCGGAAATCACCGGTCTCGACGCGCTACGGATATTACGAAAAGTGTACTCAGCGGCGGAGCTTCCAGTGATTATGGTGACCGCGAAGAACCAGAGCGAGGACATCATCACCGCTTTGGATTTAGGCGCCAACGATTACCTCACCAAGCCCATCGACTTCCCGGTAGCTGTTGCGCGCATCGGCACACAATTAGCGCACAAGCGCGCTCAGGAAGCGTTAAAGGAGAGTGAAGAGCGCTACGCGCTGGCGGCTCTTGGCTCCAATGATGGTTTGTGGGATTGGAATATTCCGGAGAACGAGGTGCATTTTTCGGCACGCTGGAAATCGATGCTCGGTTTTCAGGAAAACGAAATCAGCAACAAACCGGAAGAGTGGTTCGACCGTATCCACGATGCGGACCGCGCCAGGGTCAAAAGCGAAATCACGGCGCATCAAAGTGGCTCGACTCCCCATTTTGAGAGCGAGCATCGCATGCTGCACCACGATGGAACCTTTCGCTGGATGCTCAGCCGCGGCCTGGCGATTCGTGATCAATCCGGAAGACCGTTGCGCATGGCTGGTTCGCAGACTGACATCACCCAGGCAAAGGTGTCCGATCCCCTGACGGGATTGCCAAACCGCCTTTTGTTTATTGACCGGTTGAATCGGCTTATTAAATATTCCAAGCGGCGCAAAAACCATTCCTTCGCCGTGGTGTTCATGGACCTCGATGGCTTCAAAATGATCAACGACAGCATGGGTCACATGGTCGGCGATCAGTTGCTGGTGGGCGTAGCAGAGCGGCTGGAGAAATGTTTGCGGGCCACGGATACCCTGGCGCGCTTAAGGGACACCTACACGGTAGCGCGTCTCGGCGGGGACGAATTCACCGTACTGCTCGACGACCTGAAGGATCCCAACGATGCGAAGATCGCGGCGGATCGCCTGATGAAGGCGCTCAAGCCTCCCTTTCTTCTCGCGGGTAAAGAGGTATACACCTCGGTAAGCATCGGAATTGCGCAGAGCAATCCGGTGTATGAGGGACCCGACGAGATGTTGCGCGATGCGGACACCGCCATGTATCACGCAAAATCACTTGGAAAGGGGCGGTATGAGGTCTTCGACGCGAAAATGCGTGCCAGCGTCATGGCCCGTTTGCAGTTGGAGACGGACCTGCGTCATGCCTTGGAACGTCGCGAATTTCGCAATTATTATCAGCCTATTGTGAATCTTGCTTCCGGAGAAATTGCCGGATTTGAGGCTTTGCTGCGCTGGCAGCATCCCACGCGCGGCCTTCTCGGGCCGATTGAATTCATCGGTGTCGTGGAAGAGACAGGTCTTATTCGCGAATTGGGCTGGTGGAATTTGAGTGAAGCGTGCCGGCAAATCGGCGAATGGCGCGCGGTTTCCACTGCCAATCGCGATCTGATCATTAGCGTGAATCTCTCCGCGAAACAATTCCTGCAGCCCAATCTTGTCGCGGACATCGCAAACCTGTTGCGTGAAATAAAACTGCCACCGGACGCTTTAAAACTGGAAATCACCGAAAGCACCGTGATGAAAGATCCCTCCGGCGCGGTGGAGATGTTGCAGCAGATTAAATCGCTGGGAGTGCGCCTGGCTATAGACGATTTCGGAACCGGATATTCTTCGCTCAGTTACCTGCACCGCTTTCCTCTGGACACGTTGAAAATCGACCGTTCGTTCATCAGCAGCATGGATGACGACGGGGACGGCATGGAAATAGCGCGGACCATTTTGCCCATGGCTAAAAATCTCCGCCTGGATGTGGTGGCCGAAGGAGTTGAAACGTTAGAGCAGTTTGAACTATTGAAAAAGTTTAACTGTGCGTTCGGGCAGGGGTATTACTTTTCCAGGCCATTGTCAGCCGATGGCATCACCACATTACTGAAGGGCGAGTTGGCCTGGCAGGGTTTTGTACAGACAAAATAATTCGCAGCCCTTCGTATCCTTCACTTATTACGCATTTATTTCGGTCCGGGCGTTAAGGTTCACGTCCCATCCTGCGGAGTAGCTCCTGGTAGCGCGGGTCAGAGCGCAGGGGCGCAAATGCTTGCTCGATGAGTAATGAGAGAGTCAGGCTCTGCGAATGGTCCTGGTAAGCTTGGTCGAGCCACTTAAACGCGTTGTCCTTATCTCCTAAGCGCGCGTAAATAGGCGCGAAGGGGTAGGCATCACCCGGATTTTTTTCCCAGTCCGCTTTTAGAGACTGCAGCTGATTAACCCAGTAACCTCTTGCTCCGGACTGTGCGTACACCGCACGAAGTTTGGCGCTCTTTGCAGCCACGTCTTCGGGTTTCCCGCCAAACGCCAATGACACTTTACCGGCCGCGTCGATAGCGCTAGGAAAATCTCCCTTATCTTCGTAGGCAGTTTGTAAGTAAATCCATGGCAGGCCCGCGCCTGGAACGAGTTCCACCACTTTGTGCAGATTCGCAATGGCTTCGTCGTATTTACCGCTGGCAATGAAGGGAGTGGCAGCGAGCGAACCTATGATCGGAGACAACGGGTCTAGAGTCTGCGCAGTCTTGAATTCTGCGATGGACTCGTCAACACGCCCAGCCTGCACTAGAAAGTTCGCGTACCAGAGATGAATGTTCGCGTTACCCGGCGATGATTCGAGAGCGCGTTTGAATTCCTGCTCGGCTTCCTTAAATTGCCAATCATAATCGTATTTAACCCACGCTAAAGCGTTGTGAGCTTCGCCCAACGAGTCATCGATCTCTACGGCTTTCAGGGCAGCGGACTTGGCCTTCAGTAGAGCGTCGCGGTGGGGAAGAATGTAGGTGGCCGCGCCCCAACAATAGGTCTCGGCCATCTCTGCGTATGCCGCTGCATAGGTCGGCTCGGCATCGATGGCTTGCCGGAAGTAGTGAAAAGACTTCTCAAATCCATCAGGGGACAGCATGACGGCAAAATAGCGGCCCTTCAAAAATGCTTCGTGAGCCTCCGGGCTTACAGGATGGGCAGCGGCGAGTTGTGTCTGCTGTTGCGGAGTGAGTTGCACGCGGATTTTCTGGGCGATGGAGCGAGCGACGTCATTTTGTAAGGATAGGACGTCTCTCAGGTCGCGCTCGTAGCTCTCAGCCCATAAATGTTTTTCGGTAGGAGCGTCAATCAATTGGGCAGTGATGCGGACTTTGTCGCCCGACCGTAGCACTGTGCCTTCGACTACCGCATCCACTCCTAATTCTTTGGCAATTTGGGCAATTGGTTTTTGCGTCGATTTGTACTGCATTACCGAAGTGCGAGCTATGACCCGTAGCGCGCTAATTTTAGCCAGGTCAGTAATCAGCTCATCGGTCATGCCGTCCGCAAAATATTCCTGCTCGGGATCATGAGAAAGATTGGTGAGGGGCAATACAGCGACCGAGCCGACGTGACCAACTGCATGGGAAGCGAATAATCGATCACGCATGCGACCGACATTCAAAGCGACCGCCAAGGCTAATAAGGCGACAAGAACTGCTGCCACCCAAAGACCTTGCCTCCGCGGCGACAACGCGGACTCGGAAACTTGTGGCGGCGTAACCACAGCGTCTGACGATTGCGGCTTCCGTGCCGAGCCGGTATCGCGAATAAGCCTCTTAAGATCGGCGCGTACTTCAGCGGCAGACTGGCAGCGTACCTCCCGATCTTTCTCCAAAGTTTTCATAATTGTGCGGTCTAATTCTGGAGGAATTTCAGGATTTAAACTGGAGGGCGGCGCCGGAGTATGGTGCAAAAGGGAATCGAACAGCAACGCTGAAGTTCGGCCCGCGAAAGGCGGCCGGCCTGTGGCCATTTCATAGAGCACAGAACCCAGCGAAAAAATGTCGGTGCGACTGTCTAGCTCCTCGCCGCGCGCCTGCTCTGGAGACATGTAAGCAATGGTGCCGAGCACTTCACCCGGACTGGTGAGATGTTGTTCATCGAGGGTTAGGGTGATTTCGCCATTCGGAGTGTTCGCTTGGCAGAATTTAGGTCGCGTCCTTTTCGCCAGACCAAAGTCAAGAATTTTAGCCCGGCCGTGAGAAGTAACGAAAATATTGGACGGCTTGAGATCACGATGAATAACGCCTTCGATGTGGGCGACTTCCAAACCGTCGGCGACTTGCACACCCAATTCCAGCAGCAGAGTAAGAAGTAGCGGCTTGCCGGAGATGCACTCTCTCAGGGTCTGGCCCTCCAGCACCTCCATGGCGATAAAATATTCGCCTTCATTTTCACCGATGTCGTAAATAGTGCAGATGTTCGGATGGTTCAATGCGGATGCCGCTTGAGCCTCGCGGCGCAGACGCTCCAGCGCGGGGCGGTCGCGCGAATCTTCGGGCAAGAACTTTAAGGCAACGTTGCGTTTCAAACGCGGATCTTCCGCGCGGTAAACGACGCCCATGCCACCGCCGCCAAGTTTGGCTAAAATGCGATAATGAGAAATCGTGCGGCCTACCAGGTGTCGAGCATCATCGCTGGCGCCACCCGGACGATGGTGCTGGTTCGCCAAATCCCTCGCCATGACCTCCATGGCGGGACTTTCCATAAACATCTCCGCGCGCCCCTGGTTGTCCAGAAGCGATTGCACTTCGCGCCGTAGCGCTTCGTCGCCAGCACAGGAGTCTTCAAGGAAAGCGGAGCGTCTACTCTCTTCGAGCGCCAACACCGAGTGATATAACTGTTCGACCTGTCGCCAGCGTTCAGGTTTCATGCCTGTTTTCCTTGCTCAATTCACGCATGAGCCACACTTTTGCCAGCTTCCAATCGCGATACACTGTTTCGACCGAGACGTCCAAAACTTTGGCCGTTTCTTCCACGCTGAATCCTCCGAAGAAACGCAATTCCACTACTTGGGTTTTTCTCTGGTCCATGACAGCCAGGATGTTCAGGGCGTCGTCCAGGTCGACAATGTCGGGATGATCTTCGCGGCCGGGGAAGAGCGCTTCTTCAAATGGCACATGGATGGCGTCGCCTCCTCTCTTTAGATAGCGACGGGAACGCGCGAAATCTGTCAATACGCGCCGCATCATTCGCGCGCAGATGGCATAAAAGTGGGCGCGGCCCTGCCATTCGACCTTCTGGACGTTCACGAGCCTGAGATACACCTCGTTAACAAGTGCCGTAGTTTGAAGGGTGTGTCCGGTATTTTCGCGGGCCATGTAACGGTGTGCGGTGCGATGCAATTCGTCATAGACGAGAGGAGCGAGCTTAGCGAGGGCCTGTTCATCACCCGCGCTCCAAGCTTGAAGTAATGATGTCACTTCGTGATCGGGGCCTTCAGACATGGAGTGCTCGGCATTAACGAGGCTGAGGTCGAAATTGGCGGGAGCATAGCACAGGGCCTGGCTATCGAGTAGCGCGTAGATGAGAGACATGCAGTGCCCCGATCTGGGGCTCCACCGCATCGCCCAGCGGGAACTCACAAACCATTTTGGAGGCTCTAATGGTTGCTTGCGCCAGTGGAGTTGGCGGCGGTTTTGCGAAAGGCCATGTGCCAGGTGTCGCCAAGGCTATCTACTACCCCTAGTTCGCTTTCTAGGTATTTGTACATTCGGTGAACGCGGCGGACCCAGGAGCGGTCGGAATTGCCTCGGTAGCCGGAATTGTTGGATTCCATCTCGCAACGCTCCAGAGTAAATCCCCGTTTAGACATGGCGGACTGGATTTCCGCGGGTGTATATAGCCGAATGTGCCCGAAGATACCTTTGCCGATCTCGTTGGGCATGTCCAGGATGCTTTTTCCCTTCATCAATCGCAGCCGATTTTCCAGCGAAGCTTGATTCGGAGATGAGGCAATAAGCACGCCGCCTGGCCGGATGGTCCTGGCTATTTCAGAGAGCACAAGGTTCACGCGGTCGGTGGGCAAATGTTCCAGAACCTCGGAAAAGGTGACCAGCGCGAAATAATCGTTGGGAAACGGAAACGGCTCACGGAGAAGGTCCGCAGTTTCCAAATGACAGTTGTAACTACGGAACATGGAGCGATAGCTCTCGCGGCTTGCGTGAGGTTGATCAGGATGTTCGATGGCGAACCATTGGATCTTAGGAAAGAGCGACGCCATCGGAAATAACAGGCATCCGTAACCACTGCCGACTTCCAAGCCGCGGCCGACGAAATCGCTACCGAGAACGGACTCAGCCAAAGAGGCGATGAGGGAGACACGACGAGTCTCGGGTCTTAGAGGCTCATCCGTGTCAGGCGAATCCTCGGTTTCGGAATAACCTGGCGCGAATTTCCTGCGGCATTTCTGGATGATGGGCTCAATGGTCTTCTCGATTTCAGCTCTATTCATATTGATCGTTGCGCGGTCCATTCTGCGCTAAGCCGAGAAAATCGCAATGAGAGACCAGATCCGGAATGGCCTAACTTGGCGCTCTGTGAATTCAAATGGCCGCAGCAGTATAGAGAACGGCCATAGTTACTTCCAGATTATGGTGAACCGGGCAGGACTCGAACCTGCAACCCGCTGTTGAATCCAGAAACGCTATGTAGTTGGTTTTTCAAGCATTTCCTTGCGTCGTGTATAACGGTTTTTCATGGTGTTTGGCAGGGTTTTGTTCCTAGACTTGTGCCCAGATTTCCCAAGCCTTCAAAGTGTCGAACTGTTATGTGCGTGAGCTAGGGGGCGGCTTCTCACCGCACAATGATCGGATGGGCCAACTACTTCTATCTAGGACCAGCCAGCACGGCCTATCGGGCAATGGAGCAACCCGCTCGCAATAGCCTGCTTCTGCGGTTGTCTGCCGAGCACAAACTGAAGTGGCCGGCGGCCAAACGGTTTCCGGAGGCATGTCTGCATGAAGGGCCGGGCTTCGTTTGCTTTACCCCGCGAACGAGCAATCTTCCGTGGATGACATCGTGAGCCTTTCTCCGCAAGCCGGAAGCGGGGAATCCGCACATCCGGTTCGATGAGCGAGGTGTGAAGACGGAAGGATGGTCCGGCTCGTGAGGCACCGACAGACGAAAGAGTCGGAAACGAATATGCTGAACCGAAACCACCGCGTCACACCTCGACTCCACACATTGAAAATTTAACGGCCGCGCTCTGGGAGAGGAGAATCTGATATGGCTAGTCGTCGGGAGGCGGCTAACCATGAAGCGCAAACTCAAGAGCGGGCGTGCCCGGCTGAAAACAAAGCTCGGCCTTCCCGATTTGGAGCACGCCAAGGTCGCTGTGATCGTAAGCTTGAGGTCGTTCGAATCGCAGCGCAGCTATCGGCATTCGATCGATGAATTTGTGGCTTGGTATTGCTCCGCTCCGCGACTGTCGTTCAACAAGGCGGTCGTTCTCCGTTACCGACTTCATCTCGAAGATCGCCACCTTGCCGCAGGAACCATAAACGTCAGGCTGGCTGCCGTACGACGGCTGGCATATGAAGCAGCCGATTCTGGATTGTTGAGCCCCGATCTCGCGGCGGGCATTCGCCGAGTAAAGGGCGCAAAGAAACTGGGATGCCGACTCGGGAATTGGTTAACGGTCGAGGAAGCTCGCACGCTTTGGCAACTCCCTGATCCTGCCACTTTGAAGGGCAAGCGGGACCGCGCGATTCTTGCCTTGCTATTGGGCTGTGGTCTAAGACGTCGCGAACTGACTGAACTCACGGTTGATCACTTCCAACGTCGCGAGGATCATTGGGCCATCGTTGATCTGATAGGCAAAGGCGGTCACATTCGAACTATACCGGTGCCCACGTGGGTTAAGCGGACCGTTGACGATTGGCTCGCAGCTTCGAGCGTCGTGCACGGGCGGTTATTTCGTTGCGTCTGTAGGACGGGAACGATTTGGGGCACCGAAATGACCGAAAAGGTGGTGTGGCACGTCGTCAAGCAGTACGCAGGCCAGGTTGGAATCGTAAAACTCGCGCCACATGACCTTCGAAGATCGTGTGCCCGCCTCTGCCACAGCGCCGGGGGCGAGCTGGAACAAATTCAGTTTCTGCTGGGCCACGTCTCGGTGCAGACCACTGAGAAATATCTCGGCTGCAAACAGCGATTGCGAGAGGCCGTCAACGACAAGATAGGGATTGAACCCGGTCCGTGAAAATAGTGAACAGAAGGCGATAATCCCGCTATTCTTTTTCCGATAACACCCTGTTTGCTGCGAGGTCCCAGCAACTAGGAGGGAAAAAATGGAAATCGACCTTCACGGCTACCATCCCGCTGAAATCGTATTCAACGGAGTTCTTGGCAAGATTTTGCAACAAGCTTGGGAGATGGGGGAGAGTGAGCTGACGCTGATTCACGGCCATGGTCGTAATCGTGGCATCACACCCGGATTTGTGAACACCAACACCGGTTACTTTGGACTCTGTATTCGACGGGCGTTGCGCCACGACAATTCGCTGCGCCAATGGATCAGGTACACGACACTTGACTGTCGCCACATGGGTTGTACCTTGATAAGGCTCAAAGCGAATCCAAATCCGGCCAGAAAAAAACTTGATTGCTTATAGGTGATGATCAGCCGTCAACCTTCAGGTGATGAGAAAGGCTGGGGCAGATGTCCGGTAACGCGACAAATCAGGCACAAGCACTGAATACTCCGAAAAATTTAATCAAAGGTAACTCTATCCTTGGGTCATTTCAGATTAGCGAATTCCAATTTTGCAGCGATGAGGATAGGAACATCAGGGTCGGCGTCTTTCCATAGCGTA
>DATHGV010000334.1:0-24457 GCA_035490135.1 Candidatus Methylomirabilota bacterium | reverse complement strand
CACGGATATTGAAGTCTCCGAGTAAAGCAAACGTTCCGCCACCACCTCCGGCATTGGCATCGGGCGAAAGCAGCGGATGGTTGAAAATATTGTCGACGTCGGCGCCGAGCTGGAATACCAGACGCTCGGTAGCGTGAAAGTCTTTGTGCACGCCAAGGTTTACGCCCCAGGTTCCCGGTCCCCAAAGCAAGTTGCGCTTAGCGACATTGGGGTTGCTGAATACGTCGGCGCCCACGGAAGGTGGACCGAAGGCAGCGGCATTAAAAATTGCACCACCAACATGTTGATTGTAGGTGTTGTTCAGCACGTTGGGGCGATAAGAAGGCTCGACGTTGAAATCGCCAACGGCGTCCACGGAAGAAATCCCGATGTTGCCCGGCTCAATCGGATTGCAATCGTCGCAAATCCAGAAAGGCGTGAAGCCGGTTCCCGATTTCGCAAACATATTGAATGAGGTCTGCCAGCCGCCTACAAAAAAATCCGCCCAGCGAGACATGGCGGAGCCATACTGCCGCCCTCTTCCGAACGGCAAATCGTACACGCCGTATGCTACTACGCGGTTTTTCGAAACATATCCGTCCGTGCCGTAGTCGCTATCCGGCGTGATCGGATTATAGGCAATGCCCCCAAGACTAGAGTTACCGGTATCCAGAGCTGTCGATTTCTGATCCAGATACGTATAAGAAACGCTCAACAACAAACCGTGAGAATACTTATGCTCGAGAGTGGTCTGAAAAGCGTTGGATTGCGCGTGACCATAATTTCCGTAGCTCAATAAGAAATCGCCCAGCGCCGGGAAGCGGTACCGCGCGGCATCTTCATTTGAAATGGCGCAGTCTCCATTATTGACCGGGTCGCAGATGCCATTTGGCTCGCCGTTGTCATCCACGGTGTTGGTGCCAAAAGGAACGTCGCTGGGAGAAATCAGGTTGAGGTCTTTGCCGGCGATCAGGCCATGCATGGTGGCGCCGAGGTACGAAAACCGCACCGCGTTGCCCCATCCAAGTTCGTGCTCAAAGGTCACATTGTACTGGTGAATGCGCGGTTGCTTCAGATCGAAGGGCACCACATTGACTGCGGGAGTTCCAGCAAAACCAGTCCTTACTGCTCCTCCTGAAATCGGGCTGATGCCGTCCACACCATTTCCGGGCCATCCGTCGAGAGGATTTCCCGAAACGCTGCGCTTGGTAATGGACTGGTTGAAAGGATTCGTGGCGATGGGATCCCGGATACCTTGCGCCGCCGATGTCGGATAGTAAATGCCGTAACCGCCGCGAATCACAGATTTGCTGCCAAGTCTGTAGGCTAGTCCAACGCGCGGAGCGAAGTTGTGCTTATCCGCAAAAACCGTGCCGCGCCCCAAACCGTACTGATTGGCATAAACGTAGCCGAAGTCGATGATGCGCGTATCCAGATACTTGAGGGTCGCGGCTGAAGGAATCACGAATCGCCCCAACTGCCCGGTGGCGCTATTGACGTAGTTAGGATCGAAATTCGCAATCAAATCATTGGCATCAACGAAGGGAATAATCAGTTCGTAGCGCAATCCGAGATTTACGGTCAGCCTGGAATTCACTTTCCAGGAATCCTGAACGAAATAACCGTGCTCCCAGTTGCTTACATTCATCGGAGGACGCGGCTGCAATACCGAACTTACGGAAGTAGCCGGAAGCCCCAACAGAAAGGCGGTGAATGGATTCGTACCCGTGCCCGAATAAGTCATCAAACCACGCGGGTTGCCTCGATTCAAAGCGAAACCATCGACTGCGGCATTGCGCACTACGTCGCCGCCTATGCGGAAGGCGTGCTTGCCCTTGACCCAAGTTAAGGTGTCGCCAAAGGTAGCGAGATTCTGATTTAGCGGACGGAAGGTGTTGCGGCCGCCGTTGTTGAAGGTCGTGAAGGTGTTACTGAAATTGATAGCGGGGTGACCGTCGGTAGAAAGCGCGAAGGCTCCAACTACCGAGCCGTACGAGCTAATGTCGGCCGGCGTGAACCCGATGCTGGAGAGAAAACCTTGCAGCGTAGTGTTGCTGTGCCGGAGCAGGCTCTGTCGATTGAAACCGCCGCGTGCTTCATTGATTACGTTTGGGGAGAAATTATGAGTAAAGGAAAGAGAGACGGTGTTGTTTCTGCGATCTTGTTGCGTGACGCCGAGCCCAACGTACTCGGCGGATATTCCTTCCACCGGAGCTGTACCGCCTGTTTGCGACGAAACGTTATAAACGCCATAGAGGTGATTATTCTCAGAGAAATCGTGATCCAACCTAAGGGTTCCAAGATCCTGCACCGAGGAAGTCGGAAGGTTAGTCTGAAAACCGCCTGCGATTCTGCCCGTTTTCGGGTCGATGGGGGTACTTAGCCCAACTTTGGGGAAATAAGTGTTGATCAACGTCTGGACCGTGGGATTGAGCAGCCGCGCAGGAATGGTAACGAACCGCTGATTGCCATCGCTGTCGGTGATAGTGTCGTTCGCGATTTCAGCAGGCGTCAGGGTTATGCTCGAGGGCACCAGCGGCTTGGCTGAATCATTCAACTCGGAAAAATTGCCGGTATACAAATCCGGATGCACCGCCTTAGGATCTAAAACCGATACTGGCTGAACCACGTAGTTACGTTCATAGGCCGCAAAGAACCAGGTCTTTTTGAGAAGTGGCACCGGTCCGCCAACCGATCCCCCGACGTCGGTGATGTTAAAGAAAGGAGTAGGAAATTGCGATTGAAATGCGTTGGGGACAAAGTCTGCTTGGGCGATCTTGTCGTTTAGATTCCACGCTGCAAGAGCGGAATTCTTATTATTGTAAAACGCCGAGCCGTGATAATTGGCCCCGCCGCGCTTAGTCGTCACCCGCACGTTGGCAATGCCGGCGTATTCCGCGCTGAAGTCAGTGGTTAAAATATTGATTTCGCCTACGGCTTCCAGTGACGGCTGGCTGGCCGTCGGTTGGCCAAAGATGCCGCCATTAGAACGTTGTCCGTCCAGGGAAAAACTCGCGCCATAACTCTGAGCGCCGATGAACTTGAAATTGCCGTCCGCGTCCGCTTGGGTGATATTGGGATTCAGGTAGAGAAACGAGTAGACGTTCCGGCTGTCTCGCGGGAGCTCAATGACCGCCTCATTGTCTATTGTTTGGCTGATGGTTTGATCTTCCGTATCGATGGCCGCCGATTCCATCGAAACAATCACGCTTTCCTGCCCAGAAGAAATCTTCAACACTGCATCCGCGCTGACCGAATCGCTGCCGCTCAGAACGATGTTGGTAATCTCGCTCTTCGACATCCCTGGGGCAGAGATTATTACTGTGTACGTGCCGGCGTTTAGTCCGACAATTTCGTAATCGCCCTGGGAATTTGTGCGTGTCTCGCGCGTAGCTTTGGTGAGGTCGTCGGTAATTACGACCGCGGCATCGGCGATGACCGCGCCGCCTGGGTCGGTCACCGTTCCCCGAACGGTGCCAAGGTCCGTTCCCTGGCCGAATGACGAACTGGTCGAGCACACCACCGCAGCAAAAATGACCAACAACCAGGTTAACCTGCGGATCATTAGGACCTCCCCAGACCTTCATTGCGGAGAGATGTACCACGAGAAGGAAAGGAAACGCAATATTAAATAACAAAATAACATCAATCGAAAGCATCGCAAGGGTCGGGGCTGAGTTTCACGCCCGTTTGACGGCCTCGACTCTTGGCCCTATACTCCGGAAACCCATGGCTCAAAAGTCCAAGCTGCTGATCGAGCAGCGGCGACGCAGGATGTTGGATCTGGTCGGCCAGGATGGCCAGGCTACCGTCGCCGAATTAGCTAAGTTGTTTTCTATTTCAGCAGTTACGGCCAGAGGCGACCTCGACGCTCTGGCTTCCATGGGCACCTTGGTTCGCTCGCACGGAGGCGCGGTCAGGCGCCTAGATACCGCGCAAGACTATCCACTGCGCACCAAGGAAGCACTACATCATGAAGAGAAATGCAGGATAGGCCGGGCAGCCGCGGAACTGGTACGTAACGGCGAAACCATTATTTTGGACTCCGGAACAACCACCGTTGAAATTGCCCGGCATCTGAAAATAATTAAAACGCAATCCATCACCATTATCACCAATGCGTTGAACATCGCGGTGGAGCTGACGGATACCCCGGGCATTTCCCTGATTATGGTTGGCGGATTATTGCGGCCGCTTTCCTGTTCGTTCGTTGGGCCACAGGCGGAAGCGATGATGAACGAATTTCATGCCGACCGTTTGTTCCTGGCAGTGGACGGATTCGATTTGGAAACTGGCCCGTCAACGCCGGATTTGCTGGAAGCACAGTTGAACAATACGATGATGCGCTCGGCGCGAGAAGTGACGGTGGTGGCAGACTTCAGCAAGCTAGGTCGCAGGGCCACCTCCAAAATCGGACCGTTCGAAAAAATCCACCGATTGATCACGGATAAGCGCGCGCCCGCTGAATTCACGCAAGTCCTTAGGCAAAAAGGGATCGAAGTTATCGAGGTGTAGCTCCGTCGAAAGCCAAGCGCGCAAAATGGTGGGACATGTGCGTTTCCGGCAACAGCAGCGTTTGCCGCAAAAACGATTCGCCGTCTTGCTGGCGCCCAAGCGCGATCTCTAAAACTCCCTTGGTATAAAGCAACCAACTGGAAGTGTCGGGGCGTGAGTTCGACTCAACCTCGGAGAGAGCTGCGGTGAGCCGCTCGTGCCACAAAGTTGGATAGTATTCAGTCCGCTTCCTGGCCGCAGCCCACTTCCAAACAATCTGAGAAGCCTCGGGCTTAGAATTGTCGGGTGATTGAGAGCCCCGCTGATAACGCTTTTCCGCTTCGGCTTTCCGGCCGCAAACCGCGAAGACTTCTCCCAATAAATAATTTGATCTAGGGTACTCAACGATTTCTTTTAAACCATCCTTGGTAAATGCCAGGCCCGCGACTGGGGAGCCCAAACCTTTCGCGACCGCAAGCGCGTCTTGGCATCGGCCCGCCCGGCCCAGCCCGAGGGCCTGTGCCAGCTTCACTTCCACCCAGACCTGCCTGACGTTCGTTCCTCCTTCTTCCCTGCCAAAAAATCTGTTCTGAAACAATCTCGTCGCGCCATCATAATCTCCGGCTTCCGCGCGGCTGAGGGCTAATTCATAAACCAGAGCGGTTGGCATTGTGCCCAGGTTGGGATATCGCTCCAGAGTTTTCACTCGTTCCGCTGCAGATTTTCTGAGAAGCGAACTTGCTGCTACTGCACCGGAATAGTTTGTGATGTTTAGAGGGTCGTTCCTTATACCTTCTTCAAATATCTCCAACGCGCCAGCGATATTTCCTTTCACATACAGCAGCGCCAATCCTAAGCTGGCATCCAGAACAGGCAAGTGGGGATTCAATGCTCTCGCGTGATCCCACTCTTTAAGAGCAGGCTCCGATTCTCCACGAGAGAAATACCATTCAGCCAGAAGGAAATGAGCGGTGGCATCGTTGTCGTTGTTGCGCAACGCGGCCGTTAGCGAACTGAAATCCTCGGCGGTGTTTGGAAACACATAAAGCGTTGAGAGGCGGCTTGCTTCCACATAGTCGTTCGCGCCGGAGCTTCCCAGTTTTTCGCGGCAATATCCACGAAAATATACGACCAGCGGGTTGTCCTGCGGCAGGACCGCACCCGGTTCGCTCTGATCGGAAGAACCGCGCTCGTACCTCCGCGACAACACCTCCAGCGCTCGTCGATATAAGCCAAGTCTGGCGTACTCAGACGCAATATTAAGAACGCGGTAAGGATCAGCGGCCATATGCTGCAACCGCGGCTTGCCGATTTCTTCGCTCAGAAAATCGCTGGTTGGAAAGCGCAGTATCGACTCGTTTGCGAACTTGTCGGAGCTTTCGATTTTTTTGTTTGCGCGCATTACGGCAGTAAGCTCCTCCGCGGTTCGGAGATCAAGCGGATCTGAAGCCAGGGCGGTTCTCAAGAGGTCTTCGCCTTCTTGCATTTCGCCTTGGCGGGCGCGCAATTCGGCAAGTCGCAATGCCGCGGCTGCGCGATAGTTTGGCAAGCGCATGGCTTCATCGTAGGCGTCGACTGCTTCACGGTCTCGATTGAGGCCTTCGTGGGAAATCCCGAGATAGTAGGAGACCTCGCTATCCGTCGTGTCGCGATCGTGTGCGGATGTTAAATATCTCAATGCCTCGTCAAAACGCTGCAAACCTGCGAGCAGCCTTCCCGCGGCTTTCTCTAATTCGAAACTCGACGGGAACCGCTCTAGTGCCTTCTGGTAGGACTCCACTGCGATTAATAGTTCGCCGTTCAACTCCGCGTTTTTACCGAACTGAAGCCAGTCATCCGCGATGCGATTTTTATCTTCAGGCATGGCATGCGCGGTTTGCGGGCCAACTTTAATTTCCGAGGCGGGCGTCCAATCGTATTCGCCTTCTGTCTGGGTCATTAGAACGGCGCCGTCCGGGTCTCTTAATTCAAATCTGTATTTATGGCCGGCATCCGAGATGTGAACTTCTTTCATCCAGGTTCGTTCCGGCGAAAGATCTTCTCGCGCATCCAACAACGACGACGCTCCGTTACAAATTCGCAACGATGCGCCATGGAGTTTTCGATTAGTGTTGAGCGCTACAAACAATGCGCCGTCCTTGCGCTGCAGGTGCAGGATGCCGGCGAGGTTGGCGCGTGTGATTCCCCCAATTTCGCGCGCGGGCATCCAGTATTCCGTGAAATTTATGGTTTGCCGAGGCTCCAGGAAGGCGTAGGTTTCCTGATTTCGAAAGAGGCCCGCTTGCACTTCCACATACGCGCTGTTGTTGTCGGAAAGCGCCGATCGCCAATCGAGGCCATCAGCGTCTACACCCCAGGACCAAATCTTTTTCGCAGGTAGTTCGGTGTAATCCGCAAAATGCACGGTACCGCTGTTGGTCTGCGAATGCCACACACCCATAAAGTTCTCGCGGCTCCCATGCACGAATAGCGACACTGGCCCTTCGGTTTGGTTCTTGATAATGCTCAAATCCTTTCCGTGGGAATCGATCGGCCAGGTCTGCACTGCGGCGAATCCGTGAGCAGCCGCAAAACGCATGGGGTATTCGATTCGTGAATCGTCCCACGCTTGAACACCGGCATTGTTCCACCAATAAAAGCGATGGCGCACATCGCTTCTATTATTCAAGGTTACGTGCTGTTCCAGAACGGTGGATGCGGGCCGCAGAGTCAGTTCGACGATCCACTGCATCCCGTACACTCGATCGATATTACTGACGGTAATGGAAGCGCTGCCGTCGGTGTGCGCGCCGTAAGCGAAATCTACCGGAGACATCGATACCCAATTGTGAGAAACAGGAAAGTTAAACTCGACACCAAATGCCGCCCAGGCGCCACGATATCCGATTTTTGCTTTCTTCAGGGAAGGGTTGGCGTAGAACATCGGCAGTCCGTTGATTTTGTCCACGCAGGTGTAGATATGCCCGCCGATGTCGGGTAACACGGAGCATTTTAAGTACTCGTTTTCCAGATAAATTGCTCGCAAATCATGCTCTACGCGATTGTTAGTGATCTCTGTGCGCAACGTATAAGGATAATTGAAGCGATTCACCGCGAATTGGTCGAAGGGCGGAGTCGGGTCGGGCGCGCCTTCTTCGTAGACGGGTAATTTGAGAGTTCCTTCCCACACACGCACCTGAGCGAAAGCAAGAGTTCCGGAAGCGACAAAACAACAAGCCAGAAGCATGCCTTGCAAACATGAAAGCCGGAATTTTGTAGGCCCACTATTTTTGCTTCGCAATAGACACGTGATTCCTGAACAGAAAATGGCGTGCCTTTGCGAATTATTTCTTATTTGCACAGAGTGCATCAGGGCTTCAAGAAGAACCGTGTAACGTAAATTTCCCTACCACCCGCTGAATGATTCCGTCCTGGGAAGGCGAATCGGGCCGCAACCCTTCTTCCAAGCACCGGAAAAAACCTAACAACTGGGCTACCACCACGTGGATGGTGGCACTGTCCTGGTCACCAAGTTCCGCGAGGCCGGGGCACTCGACAGCCACATCGCCATTCCTTAACACCTCAGCGGGAATTTTGTCCCCCACAATCAATTTGGACAAACCAAGCTTTTTTTGATCCAGCTGCTGTAATAAGTCCACTTCATAAGCGCGCAATGTGGGGCTCGACGACAAAAAGGCCACGATCAAAGTTTCTTGTTGCACATAACTCATGGGCCCATGGCGAAACCCAAGGTATGTTTCGCACAGGGTAGTGACGCGCCCCGCTGTCATCTCTAACATTTTCAAAGCCGCTTCTCGCGCGGCGCCAAAACCCGGCCCGGTGCCTAGGAAAACTACGCGCTGAAATCTTGACTTGGCGATTCCGACCAGGACGTCGAAGTTCTCGCTGATAAGTTGTTCTGCCACGCTGCTGCTTCGCCTGCACAATTGCGCGTAATCATCCGGCCTGTTCCACATACCCATGAAGCGCGCTGCCAGCAACAGGTTAGTGAAACTGCTGGTCATCACTAAGCTCTCATCATTTGTTTCTCTCGGAAGCGTGAAGACGCGCACCTTGTCATGCTCGCGCCAGGCCTTGGTCAGACTTCCATGTTCGTTACAGGTCACGACCACGTGTTGAATGTCTGGCTCGGTTTTGAGTAGCAGCTCTATCGCGCCCCGACTTTCCGGACTGTCGCCCGATCTGGCCAAAGAAACAACCAATCCTGGTCGTTCCGGCGGGAGAACTTTTCCACCGTACGTCAGCAACGTGCCGCCCGCCACGGAGGCGACTTGTATGTTCAGGTCATTTTGCAGCGCAAGGCATACGCATTCGCCGGCGTACTGCGAACTTCCGGATCCCGTCAGCGCAAGGCTTCGGATCCCGGCCTGAACTTGCCGAACCACATCGGTTGCAGCGACCATTTGGTCGCAAGTCCTCAACCAGGTCTCGGGCTGTTGGCAAATCTCGCGCAGCGTGTGGAAGTATCCGAGATGTTTTTGATCAGCTTCCGATCGAGCAAACAATTCGGCGGCTTTCAATTGATTGTGAATCAGCGCACGCTGCCAAGTGTTCTGCGACCCCAAGATGCCGCCGTCAATGAGCTGTGGTTCTGTCATTTTTCTTCCAAGTTTCCTGGATGATCGTCTCGCGACCGAGAGCCGTCATCATCAATGCTGCCTCGCCGCGATTATCGACCCGGTTGAAGTTCTGGCGTGGTGATGTCTACCGGACGATCTTCTCCGTTTACCGCGCCATGCCAGACTCCACCGCCAAACGTGGTGATGTAAATTTTCTGGGCGTCCGCTGGATCGGTCATAACGCGATGACCCCATTTAAAGTTGAAGCCGGGTATTCGGCTCCAGTGTTCGCCACGGTCGCTTGATCTCCATGTGGACGATTCAAATCCTGAGGCATAAAGTATTTTTGAGTCTCGCGGATCAATTGTAACGTCGTAAATGTGACGATCTTTTTCGAGCACCTGTCGCCATGTTTTGCCTCCATCCTCCGACAGGTACACGCCACCTCCGTCGCCATGCACTCCTGACGCTCGAGCCCAAGCCGCCAGATAAAGACGTCGCGGACTATTCGGATCGACGGCCAAACCATTTGGAGCGTTGCTGCCCTCTGGCATCGCGACGTGGCTCCAAGTCTCCGCGTTGTCGGTGGATTTGTAGATGCCTCCATCTTTATCGTTTCCAATACTGCCATCTTCGGAGCGGCGAGCGATCAGAACATACAGTGCCCCGTCGTTATCTCTGATAATTCTCCATGCAAATGGTTCCTTTTGCGTAATACCGGTGATTTTCAGTTTCCAGTTGCGCCCTCCGTCGACGCTTTTATAAACACCGCGCCCAAAACCAGCGACATACAGGACGCGCGCGTCGGGCGGGCTCATGGGATCAAGCAGAATATGTGTTGCCGCCGTTTGCTCCATACCATTGTTGGACTTTATCCAAGTTTTGCCACCATCCTCACTGCGGCAGACTCCACCATGATAATTGGCAACGCCATGAGCTCTCCACATTTTTGGCCGCGGCAGATCGTGCGTCCAACTGTTCACGCTCCATACACGGCCGCGGATTTTAGGATCGAATTCCAGCCAATAGGTGGTGTTCATCCAATCCTTCGGCACCCCCTGGGTGGAACTCCTCCAGGATTTCCCGCCGTCCTCGCTACGAAAAAGTCCAATGTCGGTAGTGGAAATAAATTGGCGATTATGGTCAAAAGGATCGAAATGGTAGCCATATGAAGTCGTCACATCGAGGCCGGTGGTGCTCCAGGATTGTTCGCCAGATTCTCGGGAGTAAAGTGCGTTCCAGCTCACACCGCCGTCCGTCGTGCGCATCGTCCTTCCCAGGTCGGTTGCATAACAAAGATTGGCATCTTGATCGGCCACGCCCAGGGCTAACGGATTCTCGCCCCAATCAGAACCAAATCGTTCCGTGATCCATGCGTCATGGACGTTCGCGGCAGGCTTAGCGGAAGGATTGCTGTCTTCCTTCCAAACAAGTTTCCAGGTCCGCCCTGTGTCAGTAGATTTCGCAACTCCCATCCATTTGATGCCTTGCTGATCGAGTTCCCGATAGGACAGGTACGCGATTTCGGGATGCTGCAGACTCGTCGCTATGGCTCGAATTTTTGCACTCCCTGAGCCGAGATCGATCTTCCGAGAACTATCCTCTTCGCCGTCCGAGACGAAAGCACCTTCGTCCCCTACCACATAAAAAATCGGCCGGCCTTGCGGCGTGAAACCCATGGAGACGTCTGCGAGCCCATTCACATTTGGGATGGGAATGTTTCTCTTCTGGGCCGGCGTTTTCTCCAACATGAAATGCGCACCAGCCATAAAAAGCGTGCGCGCGTTTCCTGGCGAATGAGGATTCACCCACAATCTGGAGGCAGGCCCGGGCAAATCATCCTGTTTCACCCAATTCGCGGCGCGGTCGCGGGAAACAAAAAGAGCTGAGGTCCCCTTTTTCTTGTCCCCTGCAGCAACATAAATTGTTCGGGAATCGGAAGGATCGATAGCTATAGCGGAGATGGTGCCCAGAGGATTCGGTTCGGCAAGCAACTCCTCGTCCGCGTGGTCCGAGTTCATCTTGATTTCTCTTAAATGAGCCGGTTGGGGATAAACCAGGCTCCAGGTATCGCCAGCGTCTTCACTACGCCATAAACCGTCCGCTTGCGCATAAATAACCTTGCTATCCAGCGGGTCGAATACAAAGAATTGGACAACTCCACGTAAATTGAACATGCGCCAGCTTTCACCGCCATCATGGCTGATGTAGGACCCGGTCATATCGCAACTGACCAAGACGGTGTTGGGGTCGTGTGGGCTGATGGTCGGGTGAAACATCGCGCCCCCGCCACCTGGTCCAACAATCTGGAAGTTACCGGGGCGCACGCCATTGCTGGCAACCACGGAAAGGAGCAGAGCGATGACAATTTGAACTAAAAAGACCATCTGTTACTTGTTTTTGCTTTCTTTAGCGTTTCTTCGCTTTGTTTTTGTCAGAATTGCACTTCTTTGTCAATGCATTTGCCCCTGAAACTGGCTGTAGTCCTTTATGTATGGATGTACAAGCTGCAAACACGAGCTGGCCAGATCTACTCGAGGTAAGCACCGGACGGCATCAGGTACTCAATGGGCCAGATCTCTCGTCGCTTCCGTACGATTTCGGACCATTTTAGATCGACTGCGTCCGCCTGCGGCAGAAGCTTGATGTTGGGCAGCGTTTTGGAAATGGCCGCGGCTAGGGCGTACGCATTTCCTGGGGCAGTCACGGCGGCCACGTGGGCGCCCAGCCTCGCGTCGGCAAAGCGCGACGCTATTTCCGCGTCTTCAATAAGTTGGAGAAAATAAGGCCGCCCGGTCAAGATTGAATTGTAAACATAGCCGGCCAGCACGCTGGATAAGGGATAAACATAAGCCTGGTCAAAATCCAACTTGGGCATCGCCGGATCATCCGGCGAAATCGCCTTGTACGGCATTTTGGTTTCGCCACGACCACGAAAATCGATGGAGATGACATCGTAGTTGGCGTCGAGATATTTTTTAATCTCGGCCCAGTTCTCTGATGTCGCTTTACCGTCGTCGCGAAACCAGAGTAAGAGGTCGCGTTTCCCTTCAGCGGATTTGTGAATGTACAGCAGCGGCATTTCCAGCTGCCCACTGTGACGTAACAAATACCGATCGATGGAGACGTTGCCGGCCGCTGTACTACCCAGCGGTTCCCAGCTAATCAAACCGCTTGTGGGTTGCACGCCGGCATATTCGGCGACCTGCCATTTGCGAACACCGCTGTATCCGTCGTTGAAATAATTTTGACCAATTGTGCGCGCGTGTTCATTCTTGTGTTGGTCATAATACTTTCCAATCACGTCCATAAGCGACTGTGCGTCATCAAAGTCCAGCATCTCCTGGCCCGTACGAGTGCATTGCAATGCTTTATCTTCCAGTTTTTGTACAGCCGGAAGCCCGTGACGGATCGGCACGCGGTTGAAGTGATCGAGAAACTCGATCGCCGATTCCTGATTTTCAAGTGAAAATTGATGAGCGTTATAGCTCTCCGTGAGGGCAATGCGGTCACCGTGGTGGAAACGTTCGTACATATCGCGTGCTTCGTGAAAAGTCTTGTGCGTACCTTCGATAGGAAAAAAATCCAGCGCGGCGGCTGCCACCAGCACCGGACGCGGATACATCAACAACAATAATCCCGGATGATCCACGCCATTCGAAATCATCCCAAAGAGATCCTGTTCCGGATCGCTGTCGGGGTCGGCAAATATGCGATTGAAAATACGCATGGGCAGCGCGGTGATATAGCAGGAAGGCACGACCACTTTTATGCGTCGATCCAATGCGGCGATTTGAGCAGCTTGAAAACCCCCTCCGCTGGTACCGACGATGTTAATGCGATCGCCATCGACTTCAGCACGGGTCAGGAGGTAATCCACAGCGCGAATGCCGTCCCAAATTTCCCATCTGGCCAGATTTGTTCCGGCGAGATAGGCGAGATTGCCCATCACCGCGTGTTCGGCGCAGATCAGGTTGTAGCGGCTCTTCCCAGTTTTCGCGTCCCAGAATTGGCTGCGTTCGCCTTGCCCAACGGGGTCCCACGCCAGTACCACGTAACCTCTTTTGACCAATCTTTGACTCAGTTCCTGATAATTATTTTTGCCATTGGCGGCGTGCCCGGCCGGTAAAAGTACCGCGGGATGTTTCGCAGAACGGTCGTCCGGTAAATAAACCAGCGCAGTGACATACACGCCTGGAAGGCTCTCAAAAATTAGTTTTTCGATTGAGAATCCATCCCTCGCAAGTTTTCCGGTGATGTGCGGATGTAAATCAGTTTTTTCCTCTGGCAAACCACCGATCATTTGCAACAGTTTCGCGCGAAGCTCATCCTGCAGCTGAAGCAATTCCCGTTCGGTATGGATAGCGTTCCACGCTGCGCGACGCACGTCGTCCTGTTTCCAGGCTTGTTCGGTTTGATACCGCAGAAGGGGCGTTATGCGTGGTCCGGGCGTCGCTGCCGGCTGCAGAACTTGGAAAGCTTCCTTAGGAGGTAGTTCGTCGGCGATTAAAGTTGCCGGGGCCAGCGTAAAGACCACTATGAGGCTAGCGATAAAATTTGGCGCATTCATCCTCACTGCACCCCGATTTCGCCTAACTCATACCACCCATCGGATTGCCGTCCTTGAATCGCGAACTGAATTGCAGGTTTGCCCGTCCGAGGATCCAACATGGCAACTCGAACTTTGTACTTGCCCGGCTTCAGATCTTCCGCGACGTATAGTGGCCCGTCAAAAACGGCGTCACCCGGAAGCCATTTTCTGAGATCCACCGGAACATTTATGCTTGTGCTTACGTCAGGCGATTGCAACTGCACAGCCAGCTGACACGCACGATAAATCGGCGCAACACCTGCGTTCAGCCACCACATGTGAACGAGCATCGTGTGGCCGGCTTTGACCATTCGCGGATACTCGAAACGCCTCAGAATGAAGCGGTAGCCCATCTTCTTCTGAAAGTCATCGAATTGCGTTTTCCACTCCGGCGGGATCGGAGACGATTTGACGTTCACGCTGCTGACATGCCATCGCAACGCCTGCGCCAGAATATAGTCCACATCAAATCCATCTTTTTTCCACTCCGCGGGAGTGCCGCAGGTCTCAAGTGAGACCGGACTGCGCTGCCACACCTGTTGAATCCCCGCGCGCGCAATCTGCTGCGGATAGACATCCAACATCTCAGGTTGGAAATTTGGATTGTCCGAAAAATGGCGTAGATCGCCCAGACAATCTAATCGCCATCCCGCACCGTGTTGCGTTCCGTACGCAAGAGCCCGCTCCTCATCAAAATTCATGAGCAATGGGGTTTCGTGAAATGCCGCGAACCAGATGTCTGTCAGTTGCTGCTGATAAGAAAACTCCGGCATGTATGGACTCCAGCCCTCGCCCCAATATCCGATGGAAGATATGTCCACGCTATCTAGGAAGGGATTTCCGTCATAGCGCTTCCCTGCCTCGGCGACCAGTTCGCCCCAATATTTCAGGAACAGCGGATCAGTATAGTCTGGTTGCCAGATGCCTCCATCCTTGTCCGAGGGCTTGTTGGCGCGGCGCGCGCCGGAGCCGCGATACCAATCGGGAAGTGCGTGCTTGTCGGTATACGGCATCAAGCGAATTGCAAGCGTCTGACCGTGTTCACGCGCTTCCTGTAATGCCAAATCAATAATTTCCCAACGAAATTCTCCACGTTTCGGCTCGATCACATCCCACACCCATCTGCAATAGGAAACCGATGTTGGCGGAAAATCGGGCTTCACTACCACGTCCACAAGTTTTTCCGTGGGTCCCTCTTCCGACCAGGTGTATAGCGGATTGAGCGCCTGCCCATTAAATCGCTGGAAGGTGGTAATCCCCATTCCGGGATTCACCAGCACGTCGTGGATTTCTACCGGGCGCACCACCACCGAATCCAACTGCGCAATCATTGCTTCCGGTAATAAGATCCAAAAAAGGACGACGCAGAGGCACTTAGCGGCGGCGAAGAACTTTTCGGAGTACCCTGGACCGTGACCAATTGTAAAGACGTCTTTGAACACCTGTGACTCCCTTGCCAGACAATTAAGCAATACTGGATTCCCCGTGGGCTTTCGGGAAAATAAGACATTGAAAACGAAAATGAAAGAAAATAAAAGTTAATTGATGGCATCATCTTTTTCGGAGTTTTGAGCGATTCAGCGGAGGCCCGGCGAAAACGAAATATCTGAAACCGTTTTCCGCGACGCACGGGTCTGAAGCTTTTAAGATTTGACTTTCTTGTACGCTGGGGAGAACAGCATGATCGATCGCCGCAATTGGCTATACACGATGGGCTTACTGGCGGGAGTGGCCGCGAAACCGGAGATGCTTCATGTTTCGGCTTCGGCGGAGGACGCCAAGCCACGGCGCAAACCTTTGGATATCTCCGAATACGCTCCCAAAAGCATGTTGCGCGTGCAGGAAACGATGGTCGCGCGCTCCAGGTTCCCGGTCATTGATATCCACACCCATATTTCCTGGTCCAAACATTGTGAAAAAGGGGTTTGCTTAGCCGCGGCGCGCGATTATCCGAGCCCTCCGCAGGAGTTGCTCGCGTTGATGGACAGAAAAAATATTCGCGCTATGGTGAACCTCACCGGCGGCTTCGACGAAGGCCTGGCCGACGCCGTCAATAAATACGATCGCGCCGTTCCCGGCCGCTTCTACACGTTCGCTGAGCCCGCCTATTCCCGGTTCAAAGAGCCGGATTATCCAACAATTCAGGCGGACGCGATTGAGCGCGCCCACCGAGATGGAGCAAGAGGTCTGAAAATTCTTAAAACCCTGGGACTCTATCTGCGGGAGAACACCACCTCCGGAGCTTTGATTAAGATTGACGATCCGCGCTTCGATCCCATGTGGGACGCCTGCGGTCAGCTGAATATGCCAGTGGCCATTCACGTTTCCGATCCAGTGGCGTTTTTTACTCCAACGGATCGTTTTAATGAACGCTACGAAGAATTGAATAACCACCCGGACTGGTCGTTCTACGGAGGAGATTTCCCCAGCAACATAGAACTGCTGGAGGCGCGGAACCGCGTACTAGCCAGGCATCCAAAAACGCAGTTCATCGTGTTACACGTTGGCAATTTTTCCGAGGATTTGCAAAATGTCTCCGATAATCTCGATCGCTATCCCAACATGACCGTCGATACCGCCGCGAGGGTTGGAGAATTAGGCCGCCAGCCGAGGACCTCCCGTAAGTTCTTCGACAAATATCAAGACCGCATTCTTTTTGGAACGGATGCGACTCCGCACGGCGACGAGTTTCCGCAACAAGTGTTCAACGATAAGCTGTACGAGATTTACTACCGCTTTCTGGAAACCGAGGACGAATATTTCGACTACGCCCCGGCCGAAATACCGCCACAAGGCCGCTGGCGAATTTACGGCATTCACCTGTCTGATTCCATTTTGCAAAAAGTATATAACGGCAACACCTCGCGTCTGCTGAATATCACTAGTTAGATCGCGAGCATCAGGGGAACATTGATGAAGATAGCGAGAGTACTCATACTTCTAGCGGTCACGTTGTCCAGCGCGCTCGCCGCGGACGATAACGCTGCAACCAGTAGCGAAGCAGCGGAGGACGTAGCAATCAATACAAATCCCGCCACCACGTTTTGGAGTCAGACAGTTCCTATATACGCGGACCATGATAAGAACGACCAAGCGGTACCCGGCTATCGTACTGAGATTCGCTCGCGATGGACCGCAAAGAATCTTTATTTTTTGTTTAGTTGCCCGTATGAAGAGCTATTTTTGCACCCCAATCCCAGCGCCACCACGGAAACGAATAAACTTTGGAACTGGGACGTGGCCGAAGTTTTTATCGGCTCGGATTTCAAGAATATTCGACGCTATAAAGAATTCGAATTGTCCCCCCAGGGAGAATGGCTCGATCTCGACATCGATTTAAGCAAACCACATCACGAAGAAGGCTGGACGTGGAATTCCGGATTTCAGGTTGCGGCGCGCATCGATGAGCAAGCACATATCTGGTACGGCGCGATGAAAATTCCCTGGGCGGGATTGGACGACACTCCTCCGTCCGCCGGCAAAACACTGCGAGTCAACTTTTTTCGCAGCCAAGGGCCACTCTCTAATCGGAAAGAGATTGCCTGGCAAGCAACCATGAGCGAGACGTTTCACGTACCGGAGAGGTTTGGCTTGCTGCAATTGGTTGCACAACGTTAACCACGACAATGGTCAGTCACTTGCGGCGTATAGGTGGAAGACGATCTTGAAACGTTTTCACGGCTGCCTTCTGGATTGTGGGCCATGCAAAGCCGAATGGTCGCGCACAGTGGCCAAGTCAATATTTGTTTCTGGAACGCCGGCCGATGGCTTCGTTAGGAGGCAACTAGCGTGACAAAAAGACCGGACGAATGTGCCGCTCGAACAGATTTGCGGTAACACCCCGTGCGATAATTTCTTCGTTGGATTGAACCGCATCCAGAAAACGCTTGCCCATCTTGGCGGCAATCTTAAAGCTGACGTGCAGTAATTGGCGCAGGTTGGGATTATATTGCTCACAATTTTGATCATGATGCAGCGCGTCGACATATTGTTGCGAAGTCCAGCCATTAACGACTGCCGGCAATGGCAGTTGTTTGCGATCAATCTCAACGACCGTGGCATAAGGTTTGCAAAGCTCCTCCATCTGTTCGTATGCCTGCGCATAGATTTCTTTGGCGATGTTTAGCGCGCTTCCGCCGGCCCGCGCCAGGCCCACGACTTCCTCCAACCACGTTGTGCCCGCGGTCTTCAGGTGAAGCCCGGCGTCCACACTGTGTATCGTCTTGTAAATGTGCGCATACAAGGAAAACTTGTCGCTTCCGGAGTGGATGCTTAATTTCAGATTGTCTGGCAGGTGGTAATTGCGGGTAGAGTGCGCTACAACGGCCAGATCGGACGAAAACTCACGGCTAAAGACCTCCACGTCCCCACGGAAATCCACTCCTTTATTAAATCGGCCAGTAAATTTCGGCGCGATGGTTTGGATGGGGATTTTTTCATCTGCTACAGCCGCGAGTATCACCAGCAATTCGAGGGGTTGTTGAGGCAAGTCAGTCTCGTCCATAGAAACTTCGGGGATAAATTGGCCGCTTCCTTTGCGTTCCTCAATATACCTATAGATTATGCCGGCCTCTGAAATAGCCGCGAGGTATTTCCTTGCAACCTTGTCGATCTGCTCGCGATTGGCCTTTAATGTTGAACCATGCGCACCGAGCGGAATTTCGGCTAGCAGTTCCGGATGACGATTTGTAAATTTCTTGACGGAATCCTGATCCGCCGGTATACCAATTTTCTCCGCCACATCGATAGTGAAGAAATCGCACGGTTCAATAAATCGGTCGACCGTTTTTAGACCTATATGGTCTGCATCAAGGAAGTAAGGATGGGCCCATTTCATCGCTTCAACAACGACTCTAGCGGCTCGCCGCGTTTGCGACGGTTCCGAGCCAATCATGTGATGTTCACGATTGGATTTGTTCCATACAGGAATTACTTCCACGCCCTGATGCAAAGCGGCGATGCATGCCCGGAGTTGAGGTTTGCCTTGCATCGCAAAGCGATCTCCAACGCCTATCGAGTATTTCGGAAGCCGTAGGGAATTTGTCGACATGTTATTTCTTCAACCGCATCAAGGCGGACACCGCTACGAAACCCGCATCAAGCCGGCTTTTTCTATGTAGAACAAACCGCGGTAGTATAAACGATCACAATCGCTTCTTTTATTTTGCGAATGATTTTCCACCTGGATGAGGTTACTTGAACATAAAAATCTTCCCGGACAAGCAGGCGCTTGCCACAGCTGCCGCCGACGATGCGGCTGCTATCATTCGAAATTCCATTGCCCAACGCGGCCGTGCGCGCATCATTGCCGCCACGGGCGCATCGCAGTTTGAGTTTCTTGAAGTATTGACCCGTTTGCCGGACATCGACTGGAGCCACGTGGAAATGTTTCATCTGGACGAATACGTGGGCATCCCGGAGACTCATCCGGCTAGTTTTTGTAAATATCTGCGCGAACGCCTGATCGATAAGGCTGGTGTCGGCCAATATCACCTCTTAAACGGCACGGGCGATCCGGACGCCGTCATTAGAGAAGTCGGCCAACGATTGCAGCGGGAGCCGATCGATGTCGCTTTTGTCGGCGTAGGAGAGAATGGCCACTTGGCGTTCAACGATCCACCCGCGGATTTCGACACCGATGAGCCTTATGCCGTCGTTGCGCTCGATGAAGCATGCCGCAGGCAACAACTAAACGAGGGATGGTTCTCCAGCCTCGACGACGTTCCGAAACACGCGATCTCCATGACCATTCGGCAGATTCTCAAAGCCAACAAAATTCTATGCATCGTGCCGGACAAACGTAAAGCGCAAGCAGTGAAGAATTGCTTCGACGGCAAAGTCAGCCCAATGGCTCCGGCGTCCGCATTGCAACGTCACGGTGCGACGATTGTGTATCTGGATCGGCTCTCTAGCTCTTTGCTCGGTCCCGATATTCGGGCGGAGCGAATCTAGGTCATAAGAGACTGCGGGACCGAATCATATCCGTCGTGCCAATCCCCGTTCCGTGGCGCTGTTGTTGCGAACAAGCAAAAGCACCAGCAACATTCCGGCGAATGGAATTAATCCGCCGGCTACCAGAATGGAATCAAAGGAGTGTGTCGCGGCCACGCGGTGAGCGTCTGCCAAGCGCCCCACCAGAAAAAATGCCGCAATCGTTCCCAGTCCGGAGCCCGTGCCCCCGAGACCACTCACGCTGGCCACCAAGTGGCTCGGGAAAAGATCGGTGGGAAGGACATGCGCAATGGTGCTGAAGCTGGCATAAAAAAAGGTCGCCAGCGCGAACAACGCCGTGATGACATACAGATTCGCAGTAAAAATAGTTGGAATCAAAAGCATCATTCCAAACCCGCCCGCCATCACTACTGCTTTACGCGATTTGCCGACGGCCCAGCCGCGCTTGATTAGCTGACCAGTAGCGGCTCCGCCCGCCAAATTTCCGAGGTCCGCCGCGATGAACGGCACCCACACGGCAATCAGGCTTCCGCGCAGGTCAAAACCTTTGGCAATTAAATAAATGGGAAACCAATCCGTTATGAAAAACCACACAGGATCGGTGAAGGTGCGCGCCACGATGACGCCCCATGTTTGCGGAATCTTTAATAGCTCGCGCCAGCGCAGGCGCTCCTTGGGAAGAGTTGCAATTGGTGGCCGTTCCATCAGCAACATGTTGCGCTCTTGTGCGGAGATGAATGGGTGGGACTCCGGGGGATAGTAAAGCCATCGCCACACGAGCAACCACACAAACCCGAGAAGCCCCGGCACGATGAAAGCAGGCCGCCATCCCCATCGTGTGTAGATTCCTAAAACCAGGAACGGCGCAAGCGCACCACCAATGGAAGAGCCGCTGTCGAAAAGTGCGGTTGCCAACCCGCGTTCGCTCTTGGGAAACCATTCGGATACCGCTTTAGTCGCGGCCGGCCAGTTCGCCGACTCCCCGGCTCCCAGAAGAAACCGGAAAAACGCGAAGCTGCGTAAGCCGTTAGCCAATGGAGTGAATATCGATACCAGTGAGTACGCGGCGACAGTCAACGTGATACCGCGCCGCGTGCCCACCCGATCAATCAGACGGCCACAAACGGTCTGCCCTAGCGAGTAAGCAATCCGAAAAGCTATTACGATTGCCGCGTAGTCCGTGTTGGTCCAATGAAAATCCGTCTTAAGAAAAGGCGCCAGTATCGAGAGAGTTTGCCTGTCGAGGTAATTAATTACCGTGGAGGTAAAAAGAAGCGCGCCAATCGACCATCGAAGAGAATGCGCGAAAGGGCGAGACATCGACTTTGAACTTTACTCCGTTTCCCGTGCCGCGCAATTTGACACACAAACTATGCGCGCAGAGCTTATCTTGGCTTCGCCGCAAGGTAAATAAATGAGTCTTGCTAAAAAATACTTGGTGTAAAACTACGTGCATATGTTGCGCAAAGGAACTGTTACTTTTTTACTCGTTCGGATGGGATAGCAGATGGCATCCTAACGGTTGCGCCCGGGAATTTGTTCTGCATGCTGTTGCGCAGGCTTAGAAGGGATGCGTTGACGAATCAAGTAAATGTCCGTCTCCTGCGTGCGGAAGATGTCATCGGCGCGATGGAATTATCGCGACTGGCCGGATGGAATCAAACGCAAGATGATTGGGAAATGATGCTGCGGCTCGATCCGTTCGGCTGTTTTGCAATCGAGGCCGACGATCGGATCGCCGCGACCACCACTTTGTTGTGCTACGAAACTCGTCTGGCGTGGATCGGAATGGTGCTGACCAGGCCGGAATATCGACGTAAGGGGTTTGCGCAGCGTTTGATGGAAAGCGCCTTGCACCGTGCCGCTGATCTCAAGATTGAAAGCATTAAGCTGGATGCTACAGCTCAAGGCCAACCTCTCTACGAAAAGCTCGGTTTCAAGACGGAGCAAGTCGTCGAGAGATGGTTCCGTGATGCGGGCGGCGCAAATCCAGATATTGAAACGTCAGCGCCCTGCTCTCAATATTCTTTGGAGATGGATCTGGAAGCGTTCGGAGCAAATCGTTCAACCCTTCTGCAGAATCTCGCGGCGCGAAATTTGCCGCTCACTAGCAAGGAGGCTCACTGCTTCTGGCGGCCGGGAACCCGCGCTCGGTATTTGGGTCCCTGTGTCGCGCAAACACAGAAGGACGCTCGTCTTGTGATAAAACACACCCTGCAAGATTCGCCTGAATCGGGATGGTTCTGCGATTTGGTGAGTGCCAACAAAGACGCGATCCAGCTAGCGGAGGAATTTGGATTTGCTCCACAGAGAAGGCTCGAGCGCATGGTATTGGGGAACAGTCTACCCAACAACGATGAAATGGTTTACGCCATTGCGGGATTCGAACTAGGTTGAGATGCCGACAACAGAAATACATTCAGTAGCGGAGCTGGAAGAATTTCTCTCTCGGCCGTCGGAGGCAGACATTGGCGCTATTGCCCGGCTCGATGGCGATTTACTCATTTTGGGCGCGGGCGGGAAAATGGGTCCGAGTTTGGCGCGGCGCGCGCGCAGGGCTGCGGACAAAGCAGGAGTAGGCAAAAGCGTTATCGCCGTGGCGCGATTTTCCGAGAATCACCTTCGCGCCAGCATGACATCAGAAGGTATCGAAACACTAGCAGTCGATCTTCTGGAGCCCGGGGCACTTTCTAAATTGCCTGACGTTCCAAACGTAATTTTTATGGCTGCTCGGAAATTCGGTACTACCGGCTCCGAAGATTTGACCTGGGCGATGAATACACTTTTGCCCGGATTGGTGGTTGAACGCTATCGTGCCTCGCGAATCGTTTCCTTTTCAACCGGCAATGTCTATCCGCTGCGCGATGTAACGCAAGGCGGAGCCGTTGAGTCCACGCCGGTGGCACCCCAGAGTGAATATGCGCAGTCCGCTCTCGGCAGAGAACGCATGTTTGAGTACGGGTCGCGTCAATGGGGCACGGCAGTTACCATTCTCCGGCTGAATTATGCGATTGATCTTCGCTACGGCGTGCTGCTGGATATCGGCACTGCAGTGTTTGAGCGCCGCCCCATTGACCTGCGGATGGCGTTCGTAAATATCATCTGGCAAGGGGATGCGAATTCCGTTTGCCTGCAATCCTTCGCGCATTGCCAGGCTCCGCCGCTGATTTTGAATTTGACGGGTCCTGACACTTTGAGTGTGAAGTTCCTAGCCGAAGAGTTCGGTCATCGATTTAATGTGCAGCCAACTTTTGTTTCCGAGGAAATGCCCACCGCTCTTTTGAGTAACGCCGCGAAAGCTCATCAAATGTTCGGCTGTCCCTCCGTGACGACCGCCCAAATGATCGACTGGACCGCAGCCTGGATTTCGTCGGGAGGTCCGCGGCTGAACAAGCCGACGCATTTTGAAGTGCGCGACGGAAAATTCTAATGTCACTTCGTATTCAACTTCTCTCCGGGTTGGTGATTCCGGCTCACCCGCTGGCACTGAATCGCGAACGAAAGCTGGATGAGCGCAGACAACGCGCCCTGACGCGTTACTACCTGGCTGCGGGCGCGGGCGGATTGGCGGTGGGCGTACACACCACGCAATTTGCGATTCGTGATCCCAAGATTGGACTTTTTGAGCCCGTCCTGAACCTCGCCATGGAGGAAATGCGCGCGCACAAGGTTGTGAAGATTGCTGGGGTTTGCGGGCAACGCAAGCAAGCGGTTGCGGAAGCGGAAACAGCCGCCCGGCTTGGCTACGACGCGGTGCTCTTAAGTCTTGGCGCCCTTGCCGACGCGTCTGTTTCAGAACTCATTACTCATTCGCGTTCCATTGCATCGATCATTCCGATTGTGGGATTTTATCTGCAACCGAGCGTCGGCGGCCGCATTCTCGCCTACGAATTCTGGCGTGAATTCTGTGAAATCGAAAACGTGGTAGCCATTAAAGTTGCGCCATTCAATCGCTACCAGACTCTTGATGTAATACGCGCCTTTGCCGAATCTGGCCGTACAGACCAGATCGCCCTATACACCGGCAATGACGATAATATTTTGCTCGATTTGCTCACTACCTACGAGTTCGCTGAGAAGCGCATTCGTTTTTCCGGCGGATTATTGGGCCACTGGGCGGTATGGACAAAGAAGGCTGTCGCTCATCTCGGTGCCGCTCGGCAACAGGTCAACGATATATCCGCCGACCTGCTGACACTCGCGCAACAGATTACCGACGCAAATGCGGCGTTGTTCGATCCTGCTCACAATTTTCACGGATGCATTCCGGGCATTCATGAGGTTCTGCGACGGCAAGGTTTTCTGGAAGGGCGCTGGTGTCTCGATGCGCACGAAGATTTATCTCCCGGCCAGGCAGAAGAGATAGATCGCGTTTGCAAACGTTATCATCACTTGCAGGATGACGAATTCGTTGAAGCACATTTGGATCGGTGGCTGCGTTAAGGAATTTCTGCGCCTCCGCTAACACGTGCGCCACACACCTCGCAAATCGCTTGCGCATTTTAGATTTGGACAAAAAGTGAGCGCTTCACATAAACTCCAGGGCTTGTCGCGCGAAATGCGGCAAGCGCTCCTCTGCTCAGCGGAGATTTATCGAGCAGGTATGCAATTTGCTACCGAGAGGCCAAATGTCCGATACCGCCAGTGAAATGAACCGCAGAACTTTTTTAAACAATACCGCCAAAGTGATTGGCGCCGGCGCGCTGGGCACAAACGCCTTGTCGTACGGGCGCATCATCGGCGCAAATGATCGCCTTTCCGTCGGGCACATCGGCATTGGCAGTCGCGGCACTGAACTCGATGACATCGTTTCGCGATTGAAGCAAAGCCACAACATCGAAATGACCGCGGTCTGCGACCTGTGGTCTGTCAATCGCGAGAA
>DATHGV010000333.1:0-10056 GCA_035490135.1 Candidatus Methylomirabilota bacterium | reverse complement strand
ATATCGGATTCCTTGATCCAGTTGCCGGCGATGGACAGCGGCGCATCCTTGGCGGGAACCTGCTTGATGCAAACAATAATTTTCACGATATTTTTCCTGGCAAAAACGGCGCAGCAGCGTCTATTTCCCGCTCCAGCGCTTAAAAATCAACGCGGCATTGGTGCCGCCAAATCCAAAAGAATTGGATAGCGCATAATCCAACGTAGCTTTGCGCGCGACATTCGGCACGTAATCCAGATCGCATTCGGGATCGGGCGATTCGAGGTTAATGGTCGGCGGGATGACCTGATCGCGGAGCGCGAGCACGCTGATGCCCGCCTCCAATCCTCCGGCACCACCAAGCAAATGGCCAGTCATCGATTTGGTCGAGCTGATGGGCACCTTTTTGGCGCGTTCCCCAAAGACACGCTTGAGCGCGCGCGTCTCAATCACATCGCCCAACGGAGTAGACGTGCCATGAGCGTTCACATAGCCGATGTCTTCAGGGGTGAGTTTAGCGTCCTTGATTGCCGCGCGCATCACGCGGAATGCGCCGTCGCCATTTTCCGCGGGCTGCGTGATGTGATACGCGTCGCCAGACATTCCATAACCGACAATCTCCGCCAGAATAGGCGCATTTCGCTTTTGCGCGTGCTCCAACGATTCCAGAATCAGGATGCCCGCGCCTTCGCCGACCACAAAACCGTCGCGTTGTGCATCGAAGGGGCGGCTGGCATGCGAGGGATCGTCATTACGCGTGGAAAGCGCTTTCATGGACGAAAACCCGCCCACGCCCATCGGTGTAATAGTGGCTTCCGTGCCGCCGCAGATCATCATTTCCGCCGCGCCACGCTCGATAATCTTGAAAGAGTCGCCAATGGCATGAGCGGAAGCAGAACACGCCGTAGCAGTCGCGGAATTCGGCCCACGCGCACCGTAACGAATCGAAATGTGGCCCGAAGCGAGATTTACGATAGCGGAGGGAATAAAGAAAGGTGAGATGCGGCCCGGACCGCCCTGCATCAATTTAATGTGTTCGCGCTCGATGATGTCGAAACCACCGATGCCCGATGAAACATACACCCCAACTTCATCCAGGTCGGAATCTTCCCTCTTCCAACCGGACATCTTGATGGCGAAGTCCGCGCCGGCCAGCGCCACCTGAATAAAGCGGCCCATCTTCTTCAATTCTTTTTTTTCAATCCACCGAAACGGATCGAAATTTTTTATTTCGCCGCCAATCTTGCAATCGAAGCCCGTGGTATCAAACAGCGTGATAGAACCCACGCCGCTCTTACCCGCGACGAGGTTCGCCCAACTCTCCTCCGTGCCGGTGCCCAGCGCGCAGACCAATCCAACGCCCGTCACAACTACACGGCGAGTCAACTGTTTAGTGCTCCCTGTTGAGGTGATAAGACCGTGACTTACTTTCCCTTGGAGTGCTTATCGATATATTCGACGGCATCTTTTACCGTCGTCATCTTCTCAGCGTCTTCGTCAGGCACTTCAATCCCGAAACTTTCTTCGAAGGCCATCACTAATTCCACCTGGTCGAGCGAATCCGCTCCCAGATCGTCCACGAAGGACGCTGTTGGCGTAACTTCCGCTTCATCGACGCCGAGCTGCTCGACAATAATCTGCTTAACGCGTTCTTCCACACTGGCCATTCCTGTTTCCTCCGCGATCTGCTATCGCTTGGTTTGCCTTTTACCGATGAGGCTCAAGGTCGTTCTGGAAAATTGGTATCCGCTCAGCCGGGCGTAGGTGAATATCGATGGCGCCGATAACCCGTTCATTCTAGTCACCGTATCCTGCTAGGTCAACTTTAACGGCTTTTAAAGCGCTCCACCGGTAAATCATGCCAGGTACATCCCGCCATTTACGTCCAGAACGTGACCCGTTATATAAGCAGCTTCATCGCTGGCCAAAAAGACGATCGAGGCGGCCACATCACGCGGCACCCCCAGGCGTCCGAGCGGAATGCGCGTCTTCAGCTCCTCTTTCACCTTTTCGGACAGAACGCTGGTCATAGGAGTGTCAATAAATCCCGGAGCCACGGCGTTCACGGTGATGTTCCGGGAAGCAA
Organism: Candidatus Methylomirabilota bacterium; assembly: GCA_035490135.1. Taxonomy (GTDB): domain Bacteria; phylum Acidobacteriota; class Terriglobia; order Acidiferrales; family UBA7541; genus Acidiferrum. The sequence continues at coordinate 7,991 of DATHGV010000333.1, read as the reverse complement.
TCTCCATCGCGATGGCTTTGGTTAACCCGATAAGACCGGCCTTCGCAGCCACATAATTGGCCTGTCCGGCATTGCCCATTTGCGCCACCACCGAACTGACGTTGATGATCCGTCCAGCGCGCGCGCGCATCATGGTGCCCAGTGCCTGTTGAATACATAAATGTGCGCCAGTTAAATTTGTCCGAATGACCGCGTCCCAATCATCGGCTTTCATGCGCACGGCCAAGCCATCGCGAGTAATGGCCGCGTTGTTGACCAAAATATCCAGGCGGCCAAACTTATCGATCACTTGCTTGAAGCCGGCCTTCACTTGCTCCGCATCGGCGACATCCATTTTTACGGCCAGCGCTTCTCCGCCCGCGGTTTCTATTTCACCGGCGAGCAAGGCGAGTTTCTCCGCTGTCCGCGCGGTAACAGCCACTTTGGCGCCAGCAACCACCAGTGCCTGCGCGATGTCCCATCCAATTCCCTGGGACGCCCCGGTTATCAACGCGACTTTGTCTTTTAAACTGAACATCTATAGAACTGCCCCTGAAACTTTTTAAATCGCCCCGTCGGTCGGTTATCGCAACTTTTCCCGTGCTTACGCCGCGTCGGAACGTGCGCCGGCAATTTTCTCCACGGTCTTCAACAAACTCGTCTCGTCTTCCACGTTTAGAGTAGCAACCGAGCGTTCAATTTGCCGCAGTAGTCCGGTAAGCACTTTGCCGGGACCAACTTCAACGAAGGTGTTGACCCCTTCTTCAATCAACAGGCGCACCGATTCTTCCCAGTGCACCGCGGCAGTAACCTGGCGCACCAACGCCTCACGCGCCTGCTCGCCGGTTTCGATGGTGTCGGCATCCACGTTGGTGACCAGCGGAACGCGCAACTTATCAAATTGAGTTTTCTGCAAGTCGTGCTCTAATTTTTCCTGCGCCGGCTTCATCAGTGCACTATGAAATGGCGCGGACACAGGTAGGATCGTGGCGCGTTTTGCGCCTGCTTGAGAAGCCAGTTCGACGGCGCGTTTCACGGCGTCAGCATCACCAGAGATCACTGTTTGATCCGGAGAATTCAAATTCGCGGGAGCGCAAACCTGCCCTTGGGCCGCGCGCTTGCAAACATCAGACACCACCGCGGGCGATAGTCCCATGATCGCAGCCATGGCGCCCTTCCCAGCGGGGACCGCTTCCTGCATATAGCTGCCACGCTGGCGCACCAGCCGTACCGCATCAGCAAATTTCAACGATCCGGCAGCCACCAGTGCCGAATACTCGCCAAGACTGTGACCGGCCACAAAGTCAGGGGCGAGCCCCTTTTCTTCGAGCACACGATACGTGGCAATTGAACAGGTCAGAATCGCCGGTTGCGTATTGGCGGTGAGCTTCAAGTCTTCTTCCGAGCCTTCAAAGCACATTTTCGAGATGGAGAATCCCAGCGCTTTGTCGGCTTCGTCAAAAACAGCTTTAGCCGACGGATACATGTCCGCCAGTTCTTTGCCCATGCCCGGATATTGCGAAGCCTGTCCGGGAAACACAAATGCTACTTTGCCCATTTGTCTTCCTGTCTTATGTCTTTCGCATTTCTGGCGCGCGAACGCCGGGACGGTCTGGGTGTACCGCAGCGGCCGAAAGCTCTTGTTCGATTTTGTCGTTCATTTGCGCACGCGCGAGTCCCGCGGCGACGCGAATAGCATTCTTAATAGCGTTGGCGTTGGATCGCCCGTGGCCGATGACGCACACTCCGCGCACGCCCAGCAGCGGCGCGCCACCATATTCGGTGTAGTCGATGGTTTTCTTCAAACCCTTCAACGCTCCACGCGAAAAAAGAAATCCCACTTGCGACGCCAGCGAACTTTGTATGGACTTTTTCAGCAAACCAAAAATTTCCAGCGCCAGCCCTTCGCAGATTTTAAGCGCGACGTTGCCAATAAATCCGTCGCACACGATTACATCCACAATCCCTGAAAAAAGATCGCCGCCTTCCACATTGCCCACAAAATGCACGGGACTTTTCTTCAAGCGGGTGTACACTTCGCGCGTCAATTCGTTGCCTTTGATTTCCTCTTCGCCCACCGAGAGCAAGCCCACACGCGGGCGCCGGTTGCCAAACGTCGCGCGGTAGTACATTTCACCCATCACCGCGAATTGCACTAGGTGCTCAGGCTTGGAGTCGACATTGGCGCCGACATCCAGCAAAACAGAAATGCCGCCTTTGGCGTTCGGAAACGGCGCGGCCAGAGCCACGCGGTCCACCGACTCCAGCGTACCCAACAAAAATCTCGCCACGGTCATGACCGCGCCGGTATTTCCAGCACTCACCAGGCCATCGGCCTTGGCTTCGCGAACCAGACGCGCCGCCACATGTACCGAGCTATCCTTCTTCCTGCGAAACGCTTGCGCCGGATGATCATCCATGGTGATCACTTCGCTGGCGGCCACAATCTCAATCGGCAAATTGGGAGCCGCATGCTTGGCCAGTTCCGCCCGCAGCGCATTCGGCTGCCCCACAAGGATGATGCGCACGCCGTACTCGCGTGCGGCTAGCACACTGCCCTCCACCTCCGGCCGGGGCGCGTGATCTCCGCCCATGGCGTCAACAGCAATCGTGATCATTGGATTTCGTCCGCAGACTACGGGAGATTAAGAACTACGCCGGTTCTTGAGCGGCTTTCCCTTTGTAATAACCACAGTGGGGACAAACCTGGTGCGGCTGCTTCATTTCATGGCAATTCGGGCACTTGCCGAGCGATGGCTTGGTCAAAAAATCGTTAGCCCGCCGGGTGCTGGTGCGCCGCTTGGAATGCCGTCGTTTAGGGTTAGGCATGGCACTACTCCTTGTTCCGCGCGCTGGCGGAGATAATCGGGCTTTTTACGGCCCGGAAACTATTGTTTTTTCAGCCAGTCTTGCTTGAGGCGCGCGAGCGGGGCCAAACGTGGGTCCGTCGCGTGGGTCTCACACCGGCACTCTTCGTGGTTCAGATTTGCGCCACAGTTGGGGCACAAACCCCGGCAGTCGCTTTGGCAAATAACCTTTAGGGGCAACGCCAGCAGCACCTGCTCTTTCACCACGTCGGCCAGGAAGAGACCTTCACCCTGGAAGAATCCAATCTCGGTATCGTCGTCCTTCAGCCGGTCCTCTTTCGGCTTCTCCTCTTTCGGCAGCGGCGCATAGAACAGATCGAAAGCGCGGTTTACTTCCTCCACCACCGGCTCCAGGCACCGCGCACACTGCAGCTCAATCTTCGTGTCGAGCTGGCCTTCCACGCGAATCTGCCCTTCCAGCAGTTCCGCCGTGGCGTTTACTTCCAGGGGGCCTAGCTGCTTGATCTCCGAGGAATGAAAATCGACGCTTCCGGGCGCGTATGTCTTCCGGATCCGCAACTTGCGAACGGCCAGATCCTTAACGTCAAGGAACATGTCGGCAGCGCCTCCGCGCGCAGGTTCATGCCTTATCATTATTGATTCGCGGGGCGAGCAAGTCAAGGAATCGGCCTGACTCCAAGCCAGATAAGGAAACGGCCTTCAGTCACAGAATTCCCGCCAAGCCGAGGGACCGTCAGCGCTACGTCTGACAACTTCACAGCCGCGAACCGCATTAGAACAGGAATTTGAGGGCCAGTTGGAGCAGACGCGGGTCGAGGGCTCCCTGGATTTTCCCGAAGTTCGGCGAGTTGATGTCATTGTTGGGCAAGCGATAGTTGGTCTGGTTGAAAACGTTGAAGAACTCCGCGCGGAATTGTAGGGTTTGGGACTCGCGGATACGGAAGTTTTTGATGGCCGCGACATCCCACTGGGTAAATCCCGGACCTTCGACTATATTGCGGCCTTCATTTCCAAATCTCTGCGGCTGGCCGTTGGGCTGAAGTTGCTGGAACGCGGAAGTGTTGAACCACTCGGCGGTGGTACGTGGTCCGGAGTTGGGATCTCCAATCAGGTCGGGCCGATCACTGGAGAAGCCGGAAATTTCGGGCGCTCCACCCTGCAGCGAAACATCCCGCGAGTCATACACGGTGAATGGCGTGCCGCTCATGAATGTGGTGATGCCATTGAGTTGCCAGTTCCCCAGGACGGATTGATACCAATTCTCTGGCTGCCTCCACAATGGCAGGTTCCATTCATAACTCAGCACAAAGCGGTGTCGAGAATCAAAGATCGAACGGCCTCGTTCAGCGCCAAGATCAAAGGGATTCTGCGCCAGATCATTTTCGCCGGCGGTGCTCTGCGCCGCTGACCCAGTGATATTGAACGAGGAAACGTCATCAAGTGTTTTTGAAAGCGTATAGGAGGCCAAAAAAGAGAATTGCTGGCTGAAACGCTTCTTCAAACTGACTTGGAGCGCATTGTAGTTTGAGTTAGCGATACCGGCGATCAAACCGACCGAAGAGAAATTGCAAGGAGCCGGCTGGGCGATGGTGCAGCCGGAATAGAGTCGACGCTGGTCAGCATTGTTAGCCGTACTGCCGGCGGGAAAAGTAGTGGGGTTCCCTTCGATAAAGCGCGGGAGTTTCGTGCCCTTGGTGCCCACGTATCCAGCTTGCAGCAACCAGTTCGCACCAAAAGCTCTTTCGATATTCAGGTTCCAATCCTGCGCGTATGGAAGACTTAAATTTTTGTCGAGCGTCAACAGTGTCATGGGCTGCGCGAATGTGCCGTTGAACGGATTGCCTCCATTGTAAGGATCGGAAAAATTGGGAAGGCTTATTTGCGGCGTCTGCAAATAGGGGGGAGCACTGATGGGGGTCTGCAGCGGGCCACCCTGACCGGTGTAATACGGTTCGTAAAAAATTCCATACGCAGCGGTTACCAGCCAGGTGGCATTTCCCTGAATGTCCCACGCCAGACCGACGCGAGGTGCAAACGCGGTTTTTTTCGTTTGGATCAATCCAGCAGGAACTCCAGGGTCACCTGGGTAGAGCAGCCCAGCCGGAGCGGTGGGGAATACCTGCGACTGTACGCCCGGCTCAAACAGATTCTGGCGATTGTGAATCTCCGTGTAAGGGAAGGGCAATTCATAACGCAGCCCGGCATTTAGGGTCAAACGCGGCGTGACCTTAAAAGTGTCCTGCCCGTACGCATTGAGATTATTTCCCCGCAGACCGCGCGAGAAATCGCCTCCACCCTGGAGAAAGAAGACTGGCTGGCCGAATTCAAAGCTAGCGAAAGAATTGCTTACCGGGAAGTTTGAAAAGACAAAAAAGCCGTTGGTGGCGATACCCTGAAGCACGTTGATTTGATCATGTTCGTACCCGCCGCCGAATTTGATTTCGTGGCGGCCATGAACCCACGTCAGCGAGCCCGAAACATCGAACGCGTTTTCATAGGTGTTTCGCGGGCCGGTAATGGGGTCTCCAATGGACGCAAATCCTGCCACCTGCACGAAGGGCGGCCCAATGGCCGCGTCCAGAGAGGGTTGATATTGAAAGCCCAGGCTACTGGGCGTGGTGTGGTTTAGATGTTCATCAAAAAGGAACTTGTTTCGCAAAAAGGAAAACCTGACCAGACCAACCAACGCCGGCGAGAAAGTGTGCGTCTCTTGAGCGACAAAATTCTGGGCGCGCTGGTTTTCGCCGACCGGAAAACCCGGGACATTTGCTCCGGCAGTGGAAAGTGGGAAGGTGGCATTTGTTTGCGTGAAGACGTAGCGAAAATTGAAAACATCCCGCGAGGTCAGGTAATGATCCACGCGCAAACCAAATTGATCGGTGGTGTCTGCTTCAGTTTGCGAAGCGATGTAAGCATTGGGCCCGATGTCTGGCGCGTTAGGAAGCGGATAGAAGTCCAGCAACGCTTGTGAAATCGGATTGATGAAAGGTAATTTGTCGCCTGGGAACTCTACTCCAGCAAACTCGTTGATCAGCGGACCGCCGCTTTGGGAGAAATCGCCGGTGCGCTCCAAGGCTGTGGGAACAGCGGTCAGGGTCGATTCACCACGACGGTTGCGAATACCCTCGTAATAGCCGAAGAAAAACGTTTTCTCTTTTTTGACTGGCCCGCCAAAAACTCCACCAAATTGATTGCGCTTCAAAGGCTCGACGGTACGAGAAACGGCGTTGCTGGCGTCAAAAGCGTCGTTGCGCAGAAATTCCCAGGCAGCGCCGTGAAATTCGTTAGTGCCAGACCGCGTGATGATGTTGGTAGTTGAGCCTGCGCTGTGGCCAAACTCCGCGTTGGCGGTGTTGGTCAGAATACGAAACTCCGATATGGCATCGACGGGAGGTTCGATCACGAATCCGGCATCCACGCCGTTGAAATTGTTGGCCCCATCAATCAGAAAATTATTGGATTCCGGGCGCTGGCCATTCACGGCGTATGCCTGACCGTTACGCAACGACCCTCCGGCGTCTTTCAGCCCCGGCGTGAGAGGGACGACCCCGGGTTGCAGCAATCCAAGTTGTGTGAAGTGGCGCTCATTCAGCGGCAAGCCTAGAATCTCGCGCTCCTGCACGGTTTTTCCCAGGCTCGTTACCGTGGTCTCAACCAGAGGAGCATTGGCCTGCACCCGAACTTCCTGGGTGGGGATGCCGACGGCCAGATGGATGGCCACCGTGGCGTTTTGATTTACATCCAGCGAAATGCCTTCCTGGATAAATTTCTGGAATCCTTTGGCCTCGGCGAAAAGCTGGTAGTGGCCTATCGGCAATTCCACCAGCAGGTAACCTCCTTGCTGGTCGCTCGTCACTGTGCGCGTGAACCCTGTTTCCTTTTGGATGGCAGTTACTTCCGCGTTCGTAACTGCGGCGCCACTCGCATCCGTGACCGTGCCGCGCACGACCGCGGTGATTTGCTGCGCGGAGACGCTGGCCCCCGACAAAATCACAAGCGCAAGAACGCACACCAGGCTCACGAGATTCCTCATTCGATTCTCCAGTTTTTGGCTCGACGATGTTTATTTCGTGTGTTGCGTCAACCGCACCGGGTTAACGCGTTCTCGACGCCCAGGAAACCCTAGGCACAATTAAAGTGGGGTGATTATTGGGGTCATTCGCAGGGGGGTCAATAATATAAAAGGAGTATGTAACGGGAACTTGGAAGCTCGCGGCTAGCTAAAATTCATGGCGGCCAGCGACCGCCAGCCTGAGCAGGACTAGAAACTCACGGCGTGGAGAACTATTTTTTCAGCAAAGCTAGAATCTGTTTTTGATTCTTGATGATGGTATTGCGACTGCCCTGATGATTTAGGATCGTGGCTTGACCATTCCCACCTCGTATCAATGCGGTTTGAAAGTCTTCCCGGTCTCAAGCAGCGTCTTCAGGCGGGAAAGAATACGTGGCCATCCATCGGCGCAAGCAGCGTAAGTAGCGTCATCCTCGGCCCACTCGTCATGCGTCACCGTTACTTTGGTGGCTTCGGTCTCGGGCACCAGTTCGATCGTTGCGCGTGACGCCTTCTCATTTTGGCCCAGTGCGAAGGTGTACTGAAACACTTTTGGCGGCTCAAACCGCATGACCTTCCCTCGGACGTAAGTCATGGGCTTGCCATCGGGTCCCGCGCCCACCCATGCGAGCAAGCCGCCGGGCTTAAAGTCCGCTTGAAGCTCAGCGCCCGAGAAGATGATGCGGTTCGACTCCCGCGATACAAAGCCTTCCCACACCTTCTCCGGGGTGGCCGCAATGTAGAAAACAAATTTCAGTGGTGCTTGTTGGGCCATGATTGCTCGTGACTTTCCCGCGCCATCTTATTGGCCACAGGCTCGCCAAAGGAGAACTACTTCTTCAACAAAGCCAAAATCTGTTTTTGATTCTTGAGGATGGTATTGAGACTGCCCTGATTTTTTAGAATTGTGGCTTGATTCTTCTTTATGGCTTCCTGGTTGGATTTGATCTTCGTTTGATTGGCGATAATTTCTTTTTGATTCTTTAGAATTTGCTTCTGATTCGCGATTACGTCGTTTTCTGACATTTGTTATTTTCCTTCCGGCATGAAGTAGAACACGGCAAAAGGCCCTATCAAGTTTAGGCCAAAGGTGTGACGCATTTTGATCTTCGCGCCCAGGCACGTCAATAGTG
>DATHGV010000332.1:0-68777 GCA_035490135.1 Candidatus Methylomirabilota bacterium | reverse complement strand
GCAAGACAGTTGACACGCAAAGTAAGGGCGAGTAGTCTCGCCGCCAGACACCTCTTCTTCCTGGACTAACGGCCGGAAAGACTGCGTGTCATTGCCCCGCGGCTGCCACCGCGGGGTTTTTCATATCTAACCTGGAGCAGCGCGTAACAGCTGCACTGGTATAGACGAATGCATACCCGCGAATGTTTCGCACATTACCCAATAAACTTGAGAAATATCGAGCACTGATGGGCCAATTTGGGTTTTCTCGGAAATGAGAATTGCGCAAGGATGCAATTGTTGCGCCGAGCTTGGTAAATATTTTGTAAAACGTCTCATTTTTAGAACTGCACCGAACTGGGGCGATGTAAACGGGCTATAGATTTGCGAGCGGTGATGAATACGTTCGCGGTTTGTAACACAAACGCAACATGCGAGAAAATTCACACTTCGAGTTTCGAACCCGTGCATCGTTACGCCTGTTCATCTATACTCAGGTGCACTTTTTTTGGGGCCATTAATGCGGATTCTGGTTCTCAGCGATCTTCACGCGAACATGACTGCTTTTGAAGCCGTCCTTCAAGCCGCCAAGGACCGTTGGGATCGGTCCGTTTGCCTGGGTGATGTGGTCGGTTATGGGCCCGATCCCAACGAGGTAACGGCTCGACTACGTGAATTAGGCACGGAAACGATTCGGGGAAACCATGACAAAGCTATCTCCGGAGTGATGGTTGCCGATGATTTCAATCCGATCGCGAAAGCTGCCGTGGACTGGAGCAATAGCGAACTAGACCCAGGTCACCTGCAATGGCTAACAAATCTTCCTCGGGGACCCCTGACCACCGACGGCATCGTTCTCGTCCATGGGGCTTTTCAAGATGAGGACGAATATGTGTTCACTCCTGCCCAAGCGCTCGAAGGGTTGCTCGATTCGACCGCGGAAGTGACGTTTTTCGGCCACACTCATCATCAGGGCGGATTTTCGTATCTAAATTCCAAGCTGGAAGTTTTGCAGATTCACCCGCGCATGAACGAATCGTTCGCGGCTTTGCGTCTCGAGCCGCCGCACAGGTATTTGCTAAATCCGGGCTCCGTCGGGCAGCCGCGCGACGCTGATGCCCGGGCCGCTTTTGCCATCGCCGATCTGGAACATCAAACGGTAGAGTTCTGGCGTGTGGAGTACGATATAGCGGCGGTGCAGCAGCGTATGCGCAAGGCGAAACTTCCCGAGGCGCTGGTGCAGCGGCTGCTCGTGGGCCGATAATTCTGCGGCTGAATCACGGCGGATAGTAGCGAACTAAATTCTCAAGTCATGTCAACTTCATTTCCAATTCCGCCATCCCAGGATGATCAAAGCACCGGGAAAACGCGCCGGCTTGCTGTTCTAGCGGTCTCAATAGTGCTTCTGCTGCTGGCATTTTTTCTGTGGCACGCATCCAGCAAGAGCGTTCAGCCCGTAGCGACGGGATCGCAAAATGCCGTGGGGCCGGATGAACGCGCTTATATCTCTAACGTGGGCGTCGATCATATTGAGATCAGCCGTGCGGAAAATTTTCTGCACCAGGAAGTCACTACTATTTCCGGAGAAATCAGCAACGGCGGTAATCGTTCGCTGGCCAGCGTGGTGTTGACCATCGAATTTTACGACGATCTCAATCAGATCGCGCAACGCGAGACGCGGAGCTTATTTGGTCCTCCGGGCCCACCCATTCCTCCCGGAGACCATCGCGAATTTGAAGTTTCCTTCGAGCACATTTCCACGTCCTGGAACATGCGGCAGCCGGTTATCAAAGTAACGTCAGTACAATTCGCGGCCTCAAAATAATATCTATTACATTACGTACTTCATTTATAATCATCTCGATGAAATTGGCCGCAGAACTGGAAGCCAGCCTTCGCGAATTTGTTTCCGCCGGGGCCGCGGAACTTTGTGAAAATGGCGGCCGCCTCGCGCCGTTGTCCAAACTTTCCTGGGAAGTGCGCGGTTCGGACGATAAGCCGCTGCTGCACATCTGGTCAGAGCAATACGACCTGACCCGCAGGGTTATTGCGATTACCGATATTCGGACGCCCGGCTGGTGCTGGCCGTGGAACGCTTTGGCCGATCTCGTCCGGATCGCCTCGAATTTGTGCGTATCGATTTCGAACGTTCCGCTCGCGAATTAGCGCGAAAAGAATTTTGCGAACGTTTGAAGGAAGTGCTGCCAGTCAATTTCCCGACGAAACAGTCGAGTCCGCCACTATCTCCGCAGCTCTTGAGCATTCTTTGTCCGGCAATTATGTGCGCGGATTGTCCAAACGCGCTTCCCGCTAGGAGACATTTCTGGCCGTGCCGGATGGCGAATCGCAAGGCACCGTGAACCGCAACGCTGGCTCGAATCTCTGGTGCGCAACGACGTCACTCGCGTGGATAGCGTTCTGGATTCTCGTTTTGTTTATGCGCAAGTGTTTGCGGGCAGCGGTGCGGAGCACGGCATCGCCGCCATTTGGAGCTTGGCGAGTTTCGCAGCTACATTTATTTTCCTGGCGGCGAAATTCAGGAATCGCCACCACCGGTTTATTTGGTTGCCCCCGCGCTGCGTTTTCACCCAGTGACGGGCATTTTGCTGGAGGCGCTGTCGCCGCAGATCGAAGTGGTTCGCGTGAGCTTGACGGAAAACTGGCGACGCGGGATTCGCGTGGTTATGCGCCAATAGCAACCAGAACCCACAGCCGACCATCTACAATTGTTAGTCGGGTTGTTTCGATGAGGTGCAACGTGAAAATATATCCGCTGACAATCGCAATGTGTGCGGTGAGCTTTGTGGTTACCGCCGCGTTCGCGCAAACTCCGTCTTCCGGCACCAAACTGACTGAGAACCTTGTGTATAAGAAAGACTGCGCGAAGTGTCATGGAAAGACTGCCGAGGGGCGGCACTTCGGCGGACCATCGCTCATCTCAAACAAAACCGCTGCTGCTTCGGTAGAGGACTTGCGCAACATCATAGCCAACGGCAAAGGCCGTATGCCGAAATATACGGGCAAACTGACTCCCGAAGAAATCGACAGCCTTGTCCAGCAAATCCGAGCGGTGAACGGGAAATAAACTGCGGGGCCCACACGATATTTCTGGAAGTTTCTGGCCGCGGCGAACACTTCTGCTGATTGTTGGCAGCGCCTCAAAAAATCAATTGATAAAGATTTAGGGGCGGGCGCCGTTTGAAGGATCGGCGGAAGTTGCCGTGTCTGCATCCAGGTCCCACTCGTTTGAATTGTCGGCGGGGATGTAGCAATTTCCGTTGCGGTTATAGCCGGTGGGACAATGGGGAGTGAACTCTTTGCGGCGCGGGGACTGAGCATACTGCCACGCTTCAGCGTAAGGGACGCCGCTGGACGCTACCGCAGGAGCTGCGCTGGGAAACACACAGCCCGGGGATGGCGGGCACGCATCGTTAAACACGAAAAATACAAATTCGCGCGATCCGCCGTTGGCGCGAATGTCGTCGGCGGTGAGAATGGTAACTCCGCCCGATTCCTTGACGGGCATCCCAGAGCAATAAACTCCGGCACGATATCCGCTGCGAGTTAAACCATCAAGCCAGGCATGAAGGTAAGCGTGATAGGTCGCTGAGAGTCGGCCTCCTTCTTCGATATCGAGAAAGATGATTGTGCCGGAGGGGAAGCCCTCTTTTTTTGCGGCGGCTGTAGCTGCTTGAGCGTCAAGAGAGCCTTTCACGGGGCCGTCTGGGGCTTTCTTAAATTCATGGCTATCGCGACCGCGATGTAAAACTAAAAAACCAAATCCGGATTTGACTAAGAAATCGCGTTTGCCTATCCACGTGTTCGTTTTTTCGCCTGGTGGCACGTTGAGCCAATAGCCGGCGAACGCAAAGGTCTTTCGCAGCGGCGGAAAAGCCGCGTCGCCTGGGTAAAGGTTGCGATCGAATCCCAAGTACGTCTTTGTTGGCGGCGAAAAGTTGTTTATCGATGAAGGTTCGCGAGCGACGATAGTTATGGAGATACTGGCCGCGGCAAGAAGAATGGCGGAAAGAAAATTAAAAAATTGGTTCACGATGGCGTCCCGCGACAGAATGCCAGAAGGCAGTGGGACGCGCTAGCCTTCGCGGAGTTTGTGGCCTGCGAGATTACCTAAGCCGTCGTAGGCGGCGTATTTGTACGTTTCGCTGAGGGTGGGGTAATTGAAGACCTGCTCGATAAATTCATCGATGGTCAAACCGCGGTCGAGCACGGTCATACCGATGTGTATTAGCTCTGTCGCGCTTTCTCCGATGATGCTGACGCCCAAAAGTTTCTTGTCGGCGCGTGCGAAGATCAACTTCAACAAACCGGTGGTATCGCCGGCGATGTGGCCGCGAGCGTTGTTTGCGTAGTGGGCGCGGCCAACGACGTAGTCGATTTTCTTTTCTTTGCAAGACGCTTCCGTTTCTCCGGCAGCGGAAATTTCTGGAATGGTGTAGATGCCCATAGGGAGAAGTGAGGCCACGCGTTGCTTATACTTGAGGCCGAACGCGTGGCACACCGCCACGCGGCCCTGCTCCATCGAAGTGGAAGCGAGTGCAGGAAAGCCGATGACGTCTCCAGCAGCATAAATATTTGTAAGGCTGGTGCGATAGTGTTCGTCGACGGGGATGTAGCCGCGCTCGTTGATGCTTAAGCCAGCTTTTTGCAATTCGAGACCGTCGACGGCAGCGCGGCGGCCAGCTGCAAACAAAGCAGATTCGGTTTCCAGGACGCGGCCGCTTTTCATAGTGAGCCGCGCTCCCGATGAGGAATTTTCAACTTTGACGGGGCGCTCATTGAACCAGAATTGCATGCCTAGAGCTGCAAAGCGTTCGCGGAGGCGCGTGGAAATTTCGGGGTCAAGAAAAGGCAAAAGCACATCGCGGCCGTCCACCAGCGTAACCTCCACGCCGAGAGCCATGAAAATAGATGCATACTCGCAGCCAATCACGCCGCCGCCGATGACCGCAAGACTCTTGGGGATGCGGTTCATTTGAAGAAAAGTGTCTGAGTCAAAGGTATGAACATCATCGAAAGCGATTTCCGACGGGCGATGAGGCTTGGAGCCGCTAGCGATGAGAATAATTTCGCCGCGCAGACGGCGGGTGCCATCCTTGTTGGAAACTACAATGGTGTGGGCGTCCTCAAAAGCTGCCTGACCGCTTATAAGTTCGATTTGATGCAGTGCGAGATTTTTGAGAATGCGCTGCCGTTCCATTTCGACGACTTCGCGTTCATGGTGCATGAAGTCGTTCACGGTGAGATTTTCTTTCAGCGAATAGTCAATGCCGTAAAGGCCGCGCTGCTTCAATCCGGAGAAATATAGCGCTGATTCGCGCAGCGTTTTGCTGGGGACGGTGCCGGTGTTGATGCAGCTGCCGCCGGTATGCTTGGCGCGTTCGATGACGGCGACGCGCTTGCCGAAATAGGCGGCCTGGGCGCCGGCTTTTTCGCCGGCAGGGCCACAACCGATAACCAGCAGGTCAAATTGTTCTTGAGCGGGCACTGAATCCTCCAAACGCGGATAAGTAGCCAGTGTCGGAATCAACTATGAATGTTCGGCGAGAATCTTAAGGTAAGAATGGCAAGGTGGCGTGAATATTCTTAAATATTTTGCTAACACTGGTGCGGCGGTGCGCGGCTGGATGGTCAGGATTTGCAGTTACAAGGATGTGTGTAACCGTCGAGTTGCCGGCCCTCCAGCCTGTAGCAGTGCGGGTTTGTACGACCCGTTAGACAGCACGTTCTACTGCGTAATCTTGCGCCCGTCGGACCACATGGATTTTGCGTAGTCATAGCATGCGCCGCAAAGCAACTTTACCCCAAGCTTCTCAACTTCAGGAGTCCAGTTCACCTCCCGCGTCAACGCGAGCTTTATCACAGGCCGAGCACCATGCATCAGGGCGAAGGTCAGCTTGTTCAGACGGCCAGTGAAACCCAACCGGAATACCCGTATGGAGGGAGTGCGCAATGTGCTGGCAGACGAACGTCTGTTCTTGCCAACCATGGACATCACCGTCGATTTTTTGCGAATCGCTCACGGAAGAATTATGACCGTAAAGAACGAACCCTACCATCCGATTTTCATAGAGAAACCTGGCTTGTTTTTATTTTGAGGATATTTTATGCCGGATGAACGGCAACTATGAGGATGGTTTCGGCGCGTGATATTCTCTGGATGCCGCGTCGCCGGTGCGGCTGTGGCGAAATTGGCATACGCGGTGGGCTTAAAATCCACTGGGGTTTTCCCCGTTGTCGGTTCGAGTCCGACCAGCCGCACCATTTTTCTAACGATTTCCTAACGATTCGAATTCGCGCGTTGTCCAAGGGCGTGAGTCCGATAACAGGTTCCCACCTTTCCGTGTAAAGGCATTCCGCTAAGCTGCAGAGCGTTGGCACTATTGTTCCGCCGATGATGCAAACCGTCGGTTGGGCACCCAGCAATCTTGCAGACGCGAATAGTGTCTTTCTAAATTCTGCATGGCTGTGGATAATTGCTTTTCACTGATTTTCAACCGAACAAAGAGGAATATCGTTATGGCTAACATCAACACCAAAAAAGGTGTCATCGGAATTCTTACCGGAGGAGGCGATGTTCCGGGCTTGAATCCGGCGATTCGCGGTGTAACTTTTCGCGCCCTGCGAGAGGGTTATCAAGTTATCGGCTTTCGACGCGGATGGGCCGGGTTGGTGGAGATGGTCCGCGACCACAACCATGACAATTCGGAAAGTTTCCAGCTGCTGACTGAGGAACTGGTGAACCGCGCGGGCCGGACTGGCGGAACGTTCCTGCATTCATCACGGACGAATCCCAGCCGGGTGAGCAAGTCCAGCGTGCCCGAACACCTGAAAGATTCTTTCAGCGCAGACAAGAATGATTTGACCTCCGAGGTACTGAAAAACCTGGCATGGCTGGGTGTGGAGTATTTAATTCCAATTGGGGGAGACGACACGCTGAGCTACGGAGTGCGGCTTCACCACGAGGGATTTAAGGTGATCGGCATCCCTAAGACAATGGACAACGATGTGCCGGGTACTGACTACTGCATCGGATTTAGCACCTGCGTTACGCGCACGATTCACATGACCAACGATTTGCGGACTTCAGCCGGCTCGCACGAGCGGTTCATGGTGCTGGAGGTTTTCGGGCGATATGCGGGATTCAGCGCCATGCTCCCAACCATGGCTGGGGCCGCCAATCGTTGCGTGATTCCAGAACATAAATTTGATATCGAGCAGCTCGCGGAATTGTTGAGCGCGGATAGGCGGAAGAATCCAAGCCGATATTCGACGGTGATCGTTTCGGAAGGAGCGATGTTTGAGGGCGGAGAAATGGTGTTTGAACACGAAGCGGCGGATGCGTTTGGTCACAAAAAACTGGGCGGGATTGGCGACCTGGTTTCGGAGAAGCTAAAAGAGTTGTCGCCCAAGTACAACAATGGGAAAACCGTTGACGTAATCAATCAAAAGCTAGGGTATCTGGTACGTTGCGGCGATCCAGACGCGATTGATTCCATCGTGCCGATGGCGTACGGCAATCTGGCGTTGGATTTGCTGCTGTCAAAGATCCATGGAAAGTTGGTGGTTTTGAAGAACGGTCGTTACGACAATGTGCCGATCGAGACGGTAATCTCCACGAAGAAGGTCGTCAACGTTAAAGAACATTACAACACCAAGCGTTTAAGGCCGCATTACGCGAGTTTTGAAATGAAGCCGTTGTTTATTATGACCAGTGAGACGGCGTAGTAAGGGGCCTAACACACTCCGAGATAAATAACTCGCCCAAGCATAAAACACTGGGGCGAGGTCGATTCAATCTATACTGGCTATACTGGCGCGGAAAAATTTACGCGGTGGCGGCAGAGTGATTGCGGCGGTACGCCAACGCTCCGGTAAGCGCACCAACGCATGGCAGACCAGTGACCAAAAGCCCCAAGGATCCGGGTTCCGGAGCGCTAACCGTCGAATCATCGGCATCGCCGTCAGGCACCACATCATCCCCAGACGTCTGCACCAGACGCCCATCCTGGGTTTTAAGTCCACCCAAGCGCTTTATGTCGGAACGGCTGAATGACGGGGTGCGTGAAGACGCGGCCAGATCAAGTGTCTTGGACTTCATAGCATCAGCCCAAGCCGGTGCCGAAACGAACAGAAGCGCTGCGGATACAATTAGAGTTGATTTTAGATTCATGAGATTCTCCCGCGACTGGTCGAGCGAACACTTGGCCATTCGCGGAGGCTAACTTCTGGCGGTAATTGGCTGGCCCAATATTTTTTAATACCAGTCGCCATAAATTATTCTAGGACAGCAGGTTACAAAGCTGAAGGCGATAGCAATTCGGCCACGCACATTTTGGGAAGCCAACGATGGGCGTTGCGCATCCAAGAAAACGGTAAGTTATACAAGTAGCGCCGAAATATTTCGTACAGTGATGTTTGTAGCAGTTCTCAGGAGACCGTATGCGAAAAAATCGAAATATTGAACTTCCATTGGTCTTCGCTCTATTGCTTTTATTCGGTTTGGTTGCTGGTTGCGACTATAACGGTAACTCTACCGCCGATCAGCGGGCTCGCGAGGAGCGCACGCGGGACGAGGTAGCGAAAGCTACTGAACGCGCGAAGCCGGCGCTGGAGGAAGCGGGAAGGAAAATCGAGAAAGCGGCCAATGAAGCAGCGGACCAGGCGCAGGCGGCTGCAGAGGGAGTGCGAGAGGGTTGGGACCGTGGCGGGCATCATCTGGTGAATGTAAATGCGGCTTCGGAAGATCAGCTTGTGGGACTGCCGGGAATAAGTCATCGCGAGGCACGCAGAATTGTTGAGGGGCGTCCTTACGCGGACAGACATGAGCTGGTGGTGAAGGGCGCGATTTCGGAGGAGGCATACGCAAAGATAAAAGATCGCATCACATCAAAATAGTATGGATTAAGGCGCGGGTATTATTTTAGAATCTGGTCCCTGCCAGCAGCCCTTCCTGGGGACGGGCGGGCTCGGTAGTAAGTTATATGGGTTTCAAGTAAGATGTGTTGGTCAGGCGACAATCGGATTCCAGCCCGCGCAATCCCAGCCAACGGAAGTCGCGTTTTAGGCCCAGTGAGCACCCGGCTCAATTTTGCATTGAGGAGAATCCATGAAGCGGCAGATTGAAGTGAGCATTATCGCCAGCGTGCTGTTGCTGAGCGGCTGTGCAACGAAGAAGTACGTCGCGCAGCAAGTTGATCCTGCGAATGCCAAAATTGGCGAAGTAGACAAAAATCAGAAAAATACGCAGCGACAGCTGGAAGCGGATGAGCCGAAAATCAGCGCTGCAGATGAAAAGGCGTCCTCCGCGGATACGCGCGCAACGGACGCGATCAGTCGCGCGGATGCGGCTTCAAAGAAATCGGATCAGGTTCGGGCTGATCTACACAACGAACTGAATGATCGAATCGCGAATATCGACGACTACAAAGCCGCGGGCAACGTTACGGTGTTGTTCAAGTTTGACTCCGCGAAACTGACCGATGACGCGAAACAGCAACTTGATCAACTGGCTTCCGGGCAAGTGGGAAGCTTGAAGAGATATTTCGTCGCGATTCAAGGTTTCACGGATAGCATCGGAACACCGGAACACAATCTGGATTTGAGCAGGCACCGGGCAGAAGCGGTGCAAACTTATCTGGTCGGCCAGCACAACATACCGGTGTACAGAATTCAGATCGTTGGGTTGGGCAAGGACAAGCCCGTGGATGAAGGCAGAACCCGTGAGGCACGTGAGAAAAACCGCAGAGTGGAAGTGACAGTCTTCAGTGCAGACGGTGCGCAGTCCGCACAAACGGCAACGCCGGCGCAGTAAGCCGGCCTCTCACTCTCGGGCCGATTTTTTATAAGCCCTTCAATAACTGCAGGTTAGCCAGTACCAGGACGGCTGGCCCATTTACGGCTGACTTAAAGAGTCTAATGTTTCATTGTATCAGTGTCGGGGACGGTGATACGCTACCGCCCTCGCGATTTGAATTGGAGGTAGTAGTGTGAGCTCTGCAACAAGCGCAAAATATTCAGGCATGGAGGGGCGCCGCAGCACCCGCGTGGAGCACCCCGTAACCTTGATTGTGTTAGGCAAGAATGGCTTAGGCCAGCCCTTCCAGGAAAAAACCGCTTCGGTAAGTGTGAATCTGCACGGTTGCCGTTACCCGTCGCGTCATGAATATCCGGTTGGTTCATGGGTAGGCCTTCAGGTTGTTAACCCGGACCGGCAGGCGAGATCGCCGTTAGTCCGCGCCCAGGTTCGTTCCGTTCATACTCCCGACTCACCACGAGAGCTTTTTCAAATTGGCGTGGAATTGGAAATTCCTTCTAACGTGTGGGGTTTATCTACGCCGCCAGAGGACTGGCAAAAGCTGATCGGCGGGGAATTGTCGACAACTCATTTGGCGACTGGCGGCAATTTACCGAGTGAACCAGGATCGGATGCCCCTGCAAACGGCGCGAGCAACGGTCCACAGGCCGTGCCGTCTCCTAGCTCCAACAATGAATCCACCAAGCAAGCGGCGGCTAAGACAGAACGATTTGTGATCACCTCGGATCAACTTATCTTGTCGGTGCGCCCTAAGCTGCAGCAAGCGGCCGAGCAGGCCATGCAATCGGCGATCACCTCGCAGCTGGATGAAGCGGTGCGAGAGGCCCTAGTCAAGATCGAAGAGTTCCAACGCGCGAATGGCACGCAAACTGAATCAGCCGAGAGTTCCGCGCAAAACTTTGAGCCTATGGTGCGGTCTTCGGAAGAAGCCGTCCTGAACAGGTTGGAAGCGCGGCTGTCGGAAGAACGCTCGCAGTGGATGAAACATCGAGAAGAGCAGCAAGAAGAACAGCGCCGCCAGATGCTGGAACTATCCGAACGAATCGAAAAATTGGTTAGCGAACCTCGGCATGAAGCGGTGGAGAAGAATGGCGACACTGCAATAGTGGGCCAGCACATGCAACCGGCGGTTTTTGAAAACAAAGTTCAGGCGCGCATGGACGAAATCTTGAAGCGCACCACGCAAGAGTTCGAATCGGCGGCCACGCGCGTTTCGGACCGGCATCTGATAAGGCTGATGGAAGATAAGCAGATGGTGGCCAGGGAAGCCACGGCCCAGATGGAAGCCCGGGCCGCGGAAGCCCGTGCGACGTTACATAGCGCCGCAGGCGACGCGGTGGATGAGTTCCGTCGTCAACTCCAGTCACACGTCGATATGATGATCGCGGAGGCCTCGCAGAAAGCGGGTTCAGCGCTGGCTTCGATTGAAGCCGAGAGCCGTTCGGCAACTGAAACGCGCCGCCGCTCGCTCGAGACAGACGTGGCGCGCGTGGCGGAACAATCTGCGGAGCAGTTCCGCACCGGGATCAAGGCGTTTCTATATTCGTGCCTGGTCGCCGCGGTTAGCGCCGTGGACGAACATTCGCAGAGCACGCTCGAAGGACTTGTCAAAGACGGCCCCAAAGACGCCAAGGAAAATGGGCACAACGGAAAAGTGCCGCATCAATTCACGATCCCAGGCGATAATTCGAACGAAAACAACGAAAACTAATTAATAGATACGAACCGAACTTGGCCTTCCAGCGAATATTCTGAAGTGTGCCTTGGCTAGCTTCATGATTTGCCGCACGTGTTCGCACATGTCCAGCGTGCTCACGGACGCGACTCTATCTTTGTGTTTTCCGTCGCAGCTTCCAACCTACGTTTGTGCAACGCTGCAAATTCCGGGGTACGCGTCCATTGCGTGATCCGCTCTGCGAGAGTGTTCACGCTATTGGTGATGCGGTCGGCTTCGATGTTTATCGAATCGAAACGAGCCAGGGCGGAGCTTGCATCGCTTGTTCGGGACTGAACCATGAGGCGGTGTTCTTCGCGAAGGTTGGGAAAGTCTTTAGCCGGTACGCGTACGCCACCAAGAGTGGAGGCGAGCAACGCGAGAGTCTTCTCTACTTTGGACATAAAATTTTTTAGCGGTGGGGAGCTGGCAAGCGCGGGTTGTTGAGAAAAAATTGCATCCAAGGCCATGAGGGCGTGAATGAAACGGTGCGAGCTGGCTAGCACGGCGTTCAACCTGGCGATCTGCTCTCGTGTGGTTCCGGGCTCCGAGCCCAGACGATCGATGGAAGCTTCGAGGTTCGCCCGGGCGCTTCGGGCACCGCAGCGCGCACGTTCCAACGCCTGCGTCCAGGATTTGTCAGCGGAGTTCCATCGCGATAGCGCGTGAGTATAGTTTCTGTACCCGTCCAAAATTTCCGCGATGCGTTCGGACACGCGGGTGCGTTCCCACGTGGGCCATAGCCAATAGGCTAGAAGCGCCAGCGCGCCACCGACAACGGTGTTGACGCCGCGAGCCCAAATCACGTCTTTCGGCGGGACACCTCCGATGGCCAGAAGTAGCACGATCAAGGCGCTCACCGCGATTCCGAAAATGCCGTAGTTGGCGGGCCCTAGCCACCGCAATAAAAAAACAAATACAAAAATCAAGATGACCTGCAAGGCCATGCCAGGGTTAAACACGTGAAACAATCCGGTTGCCAGCAGAAGTCCAAGAATCGTCCCAGCGATGCGCAACAATCCACGGGTAAAGGTCGCTGTGAATTCCGGTTTAAGAACTAGCGCGATGGTCATGGGAAGCCAATAGGTGCGGCGCCAGGAAACCTCGGTGCCCAGAATGTCGCCGAGAGCGACCAGAACAGCGAGACGAGCAGCGTGGCGAAAGACAGGAGATTGCAGGTTCAAATGATTGCGAAAAATTTCGATGGTGCTCGAGAAGGTTTCCTTCCAAGTTCTCGGTGTGAGAGGTGGAGCATCTGCGGCGCTTTGCAGTTCGACATGATTTTGACCGAGGTCCACTGCGGCACGTAATTGTCCGCTGAGCGCATCCATCTGGAATACCGCGTCTTTGGCGACGGCCGCGATGAATGACGGTGGAGTTGCCACGGCTACTTCACGCAACTGAATGGAAAATTCGTCAAGCGCCTCGGCTGCCTGGCGGGCTTTTTCTTGCGGTTCGGCGGACGGCGCGGCAGACAACGAGTTGCTGATGTGCCTGAGGATTCGAGAGCCTGACTGGAGATATTCGCTGAGGATGGCAATTCCCGGATAGTCCGGGATTTCTCTTTCCATGCGTAGTCGCAAGCGCATGAGCACCAGCAGAGTGAGGCGAATGCGCTCCGCCTGATTGAGCAGCGCACGATAGCGGATGGTCTCTGTGTCAGCATCGCGTACAAGTCCGAGCAATGCATCCTGTGCTTGTTCACTTTGGGCGCTGGCGAGAGGAGCAGAAGTGGCGTTCCACGATGCAGAAGCACGATTGGCAAGTTCTAGATAGAACTTCTCGAGGGCGCGGCGTTCCGGATCATAGCGGCGCACGGGCCAGAGTGCGGCGGACAACGCCGTCTGCAACAAACCTCCCGCGAGAGCCAGGACTCCGGAGACGGCGGCCTCACGCGGTGTTAAACGCTGGGCGGCGTAGATTAGCAAAGTGACCAGACTGATGATGCCTAAATCAGGAGCGGCTCCGCCGACGGCGACAAACATGCCCGCGATGAAGGCCCAAACAGCGGCGAGTGTGACAGAGAGCGCCACATGCTTGCCGGAAATGGCGCCGACAAAAACCGCTACCGCGCAGATCGCGCTGGAGGCCAGCATGCGCTTGACGCGAACGAAATATGGATCACTGCCGTCGGAGTAGGAGACATTCAAGGCGCCGCTGGCGACCACCAGGCCTCCGCGTGGCATATGCAGGACGAAACCGGCGATTAAAGGAAACACCACTCCCAGGGCATTGCGAAATGCTCGGTGGGTGGAAAGTTTCGTAGAATCAAAAAGCGTGAGGATTTGCCAGAACGCGTGTGCGGTGCCGGGGTGGGTTTCTGAAGCGGAGCCGGAACTGCTTTGGGTGACTTGTGAGGAGGATTGGTCTGATAGTTCGTATGATACCGGGGGCATGTGAAGGGTAATTGTAGCTAAATCCGCGCGGTGACGTTTCAGACGCCGATTACAGTGGCGTGTGGCGAGGAATCAGAGGCCGCCGGTTTTTAGCGGTGGAAAACTGAAAATAGGCGTGATTTCTTTTCTCTTTGACCAGTCGTGATAGGTGTGGCATTCGAAGCAGCGCGATTCGGAATGCTCCGGGCCGTGTGCATGGCAGGTTTGGCAGGTCTTAATTCCTGGCAGCAGCAAGTCACCTGAATCGGAGCTGCGCAAGGCTTTTTCATGGCAACTCACGCAGGTAAAGCCTCCGTGGGCCTGGTGGTCGAATTTTGCGTGCGGCATCCAACGAGTAGTAACGCTGGCTTCGGCAATGCGAGGCAAAACGTCATCGCTCGACCCCGCGGCCTGATGTATCTGAGGTAATTTACTATTTCGGTTGAAAGAAAGCTGGTGGCATTGCAGGCAAGTCTTGCGCCATAGAAGCTGCTCGGCGTCGGAGGTTCGAACCGCAACCCACTGTGCGGCTGTTAGAGTTTGTACTCGAGGCGCGAGAGGCTTACCGGTTATATCCCGATCAGGATCACGTGCCGATCTTAGTTCGGACGGGTGCGCCGCAGCGTAATCCTGGAATTTTTTCTTGAGAAAAGCATCGATCACTTCTGGCTTATCGTGCGGAACGCCTTCGGAGAAACGCTTATCGAAGGAAAGCAGATGGCAGGACGCGCAGGCGTTGGCAAAAGTCACGGGAGCCATCGATTCGCGGCCGGTCGGTGGATTGTGAGCGGGTAATGCGTCTCCATTTGACGCGCTGGTCTTTACAATTTCGCTCGCGGGTAAGCTGGCTGTATAACTTGCGTCCGCATAGGACCATGAATTTTTTGCGGCAGCGGGGCGATGACAATCTGAGCAATCCAATTGCACGATTGGCCCGGTTGGGCCGCGACGAACGGGCTTGATGTGGAGGGCGTGATTCAGTTTTATGGTCGAAGGGTCCCGGCGGTTTTCGCGTATCACGGCGAATTCCGGATGGCCGTCAGCCAAGTTGTGGATGTGCTGCGAGTAATGTGAGGCCGCCCCAGCGGCTCGTAGATTGGCGTGGCACTCGGTGCAGGATTTTTCGCTGGTGGCTGCAATATTTATGCGCCCGCGATGCTCCGTGTGGCAAGTAGCGCAGTCAGGGGTTCTCACCTGACTAGCGTGGTGGATCGGGCCGTCATGACACGAGAGGCAAGCTTGATTTTGAACTTTGGCGGAGAACACCGAGGCCTTCTGGACGTGACACGCCGCGCATTGCGTTTCGAGGATGGCGTGCGGCGCGGACATGCGGCCACTGCTGTATACACGCGCATCTTTGTGGAACGCGTACCAGGAAATCCACATTACTGCTAATACCGGCAGAACAAGGCTCAGCCAGAGCTTGGCCCGTTTCAGCGGAGTCGACCTCTTGAAATAGTTGAGATCGATGCGCTGCGCGAGTTTTTTGGTGGTGCGCGTTCTAGCCACGTTGTTTTTCCATCTGCTGATCGAAGCGCGCCGATTGCACACGCGCTATTTCAAAAATCATCATTCAATACTTCAGCGCCATGACGGCGTGCACAGCGCCCAATACAATCAGAGCCAGCGAAATGGGAATGTGCACGAGCAGCCAGAGATGAAGCCAGTGATACAGACGCTGTTGCTTCTTAAGTTGCCGGGCTTCTTCGCATACGTCTTCCAAATCATCGACGGTCGCGTGAGCGCGGGCCGGGAGCAGCGTGCGCAACCCCGAAAATCCGAGTTGGGATCTGTGTTCGTCAGAGACTAACAACCGATGTGCCGCGGGCCGCTCGAGAAAAGGGCGCACTTCATTGAAATAAAAATGACGAAGCGGAGAGCTCTCTTCTTCGCTCAGCAATAAAATTTCGGCGGCTGGCGCGACGGCAGCGCCTCCTTTTGTGGGCGCGGCCATCGGACGCATGGCGGTAAATCCTCCGGCGCGCTGGATTTCCTCCTGCGAGGTTTTACTGCAGCCGATAGCGCCGCATAAACCTTCTATGGCGCGGTCGGCCTCTTCGAGAAGCAGGTTGCGAACATTGCCGATCTCGTCGTAGATAGTTTCCAGCGGCACGTCTGCGGTCATCACGCGCGGAATGTAGTGCTGCAATACCGCGCCGAAAAGGCCGCTGAACACGGTAAAAATAAGCAGCCACATGAGCACCCGCGTCAGCGTGCCGCCAAAGTGAAACCCGCCGTGGAAAAGGATGATTGGCAAACTGAGTGCGCCAAGCCAAAGATGACCGCGCATCCACGCCTGGGCGCGTCCCAGCCGCCATACCGGGACACGTTTCCGTGCGCCAAGCAGCGCGGCAAAAAGCATGAACGCAAAACCGAGAACGCCGAAAGTGAGACCCACAGCGCTCCCGCCACGGGCGCCCTGGATGGAATTGTGTGCGTACACAAGGTAGGCGATCAGCGAGACGGCAAAAATTATTGCGGAAGCGATGGCCCAAGTACGCTGGGTGCTGTCGATGCGCATCCGTTAATGCTCCGTCTTAGTAGGTGGGCAACTGGCCGATAGCATTGGCAAAGAAAGTTTTCGGATCGACGCGATGAGCCGCATCGTGCGGGCATGCGTAAACACAACTTGGCTCTGCGAGATTGGTGCACAGGTCGCAGGAAGTGGCTTTTTGTTTTACGACCGCTTTGGTGCGGCCGGGGTGATCGGGATCTTCGTTCATCACCTGAAACGGATGCAAATTAATATTGCCGTAAGGACAATTGCGCGCGCACAGGCCGCAGCCGATGCACCAATCCTCGATGATCACTTCTAGCGAATTGCGGCGGCGAATGGAGCCCACCGGACAACCCACCATGCACAGGGGATCGCGGCATTGACGGCAGCTGGTGGCAATCAGATATTGCTCGAAGCGCAAGCCATCGCGAACCAGACGGGTAACGCCATCGTGAGCGTCGGCGCAAGCGTTGACGCAGGCGTCGCAGCGCGTGCACTTCTGCAGATCGAGGACCAGCAGGCTCTGCGCTTCCATCAGACCCTGCGAAAGAAATTGATCCAGGGGCACGGAGCGGACCGTTTTAAGACGCTGCTCATTGGCCAGGCGGCGCTCGGCGGCGACAGCTTCCAGGCCTTTTCGAACGGCAGGGAAGCGCTCGACCATCTGACGAAAATCGTCGCCGGCGATACGAACTACTTCCACGTGATCCAAAGCGGTGCACGCGGCGGTTCGCACTCCTCCGCCGAGCAAGCCAATTTCACCGAAATAATCTCCGCGCGACAGGTACGCGAGGACCATTTCGCCGCCAGGATAATTTTCGGAGATTTTCACGAAACCGATACGTATGAGGTAAAAATAGTCCGCAGGATCGCCCTGGCGTGCGATGGCCTCGCCGGGGGCGAAGCGTTGCAGCTCCACGCTTTGCTTCAAGTGATTGATGAAGTCCGGCGAGAGATCGGAGAACATGGGCACGCCGCGAAGATGGTTTTCCAGCGCGCGCTCGCGATAACTAGCGTCGATCTGCGCGCGGAAGGTCTTGTTCTTCATCATGATGTCGAGGACATTGCGCAGCATTTCATAAGCAACGACATCGGACTCGGCGCGCACGGTGGCGGAGCGCGGATAAAAATTCAGACAAGTCATTTCACCAAACAGGTCGCCGGGACCAAGCAAGGCGACCGGATTGCCGTAGTTAAGGTCGACGGAGGCATCGATGGGAATGGTTCGGTCGCGCGTTTCTTCCTCGCGCACATCCTCGCGACGGTCGACCAGCGTGCTGGTGAGGCGCTTGAAAAAGCCCTTGGCGCCCCCGTGAGTCTTTACGTGGGCGATCGGACTGGAAATGGAAACTTTTGCGGCGCCTTCCACGATGTAAAATGCAGTCGACCCGAAGTCGCCTTCGCGGCAGATCACCTCACCTTTGCGGTAACGCCTTTTAACGATGGCGCCGCGATTGAGTTCCAGGAATGTGCCGGACACGCCTTTGAATACGGGAATGCGAAGAAGTTCTTCGGCTTGAAAGATATATCCGTTCTCCGAGGCGGCGATGGAGGTGCCGGCGACGCCTTTGTTGGTGAGCGCGCCGGTGGGACACGAGACCATACATTCGCCGCAGGAGATGCATGTGGAATTGCCCATGGGCGCATTTAAATCGAAGGCGATGCCGGTTGAATACCCCTTGCCCATGCGTCCGAGCACAAAATTATTTTTAATTTCGTCGCAGCCGCGAATACAACGATCGCAGAGAATGCATGCGTCATGATCGACGGCGATGGCCAGCGACGAATCGTCCAGGCCGCGCGCGAGGGTACGTTTCGCGAAACGCGACTGCTCAATACCTGCGGATTTTGCGAGCGTTTCCAGTTCGCAATCGCCTGATTTTTCCTGGCGCGCGCAAGGCGAGGGATGATCGGCCATCAATAATTCCAGAATTGTTTTGCGGGCTGCTAAAACCTTCCCGGATTGAGTTTCCACTTTCATTCCGGGTTCAACGGGACGAACGCAGGAGGCGCTAAGAACGCGCGCTCCCGTGTCGACCAAGCAGAGGCGGCATACGCCCACGGGTATTTCATTTTGCAGATGGCACAGTGTGGGTATAGGAATTCCGTTAATTCGCGCCGCGTCGAAAACGCTCGTTCCCGGAGGAACGGACAAGGCGCGACCATCGATGGTGATGTTGATGAGTCCGGGAGGTGAGGACACCGTGGCCATTATTTATCTAATTCACCGGTCATGACCGTAGCTCATGGCCGTATGCCTACACGTTGAGTTTCGATGGAGCGCGATGTGTTGGTGAAACAAATTCCGCTGGGGCATTGCCCTTTCAAAACGTGAGCGTCGATTTCGTCGCGAAAATGTTTCAACACCGACTGGATGGGCGCCGGAACGATCTGACCAAGACCGCAGATGGATGCGAGGCCCATGGCCAAAGACAGTTCGTCAAGCAGCGCCAGGTCGGCGCGATATTGTGTTTCCGGCACCGCCCCCTGGGTCCAACGCGCCAGCAGATCGACCATTTTCTGCGAGCCTACGCGGCATGGCACACATTTGCCGCAAGACTCGTTGCGATAGAAACGCACGGCGTTGAGGGCCATGTCCAGCATGCAAGTGGTGTCATCGCAGACGACAATTGCGCCGGAGCCCAGCATGGACCCGGCATCGGCAAGGGCTTTAAAATCCAGGCGCACATCGACCATCGAAGCGGGTAAATAACCCGAAGAAGGGCCAGAAGGCGCGAAGGCTTTCAAGCTCCGGCCGCCGCGGATTCCGCCGGCGTACTTGAAAAGGACTTCGCGCATGGGAATACCCGAGGGAACTTCAAAAATACCAGGATTAGCGACGTGGCCACTCACGCCAACAAATTTCAGACCGCGTGAGCCGCCCTGACCTTGCGATTTAAACCATTCGATGCCACGAGCGAGAATTTGCGGCACGTTGGCGAAGGTTTCGACGTTATTTAGCACCGTGGGTTTCTGGAACAAGCCGGCCTGTACGGGGAAAGGCGGTTTGTTTCGGGGCTCAGCGCGACGCCCCTCGATGGCTTCGAGCAACGCGGTTTCTTCACCGCAAATATACCCGCCGGGACTGACAAAAACTTCCAGATCGAAACCGAGTGAGCTGCCAAGAATATTTCTTCCCAGCAGTCTTTCGGCGTAACACTTGGCGATCTCCTTGCGAAGAATTTCTTCTTGAGCGTGATATTCGTGGCGAATGTACAGGATGCCTTTTTTAGCTCCGGTGACCAGGCCCGCGATGATCATCCCTTCGATGACCAGATGTGGAATGTGCGTGAGGATGAAGCGATCTTTTATCGTTCCGGGCTCGCTCTCATCGGCATTGCAGACAACATATTTCACCGGGTCCGGCTGCTTGCGCACCAGGTCCCATTTCAGGCTAGTAGGAAAGCCGGCGCCGCCCATGCCCCGGAGTTCAGATTCTTTGAGCGAGGCGATGACGCCGTCCCAATTCAGCGTTTGCACCAGGGTTCGTGTTACGGCATATTTTTCTCCAGCTGCAGCGGGGCCCGCGTAAGGGTCTGATTTGCAAACGGCGGATGGCGAACCATGATGAAGGTCCTGTAACAACTCGCCGCGCAGCGCGGCGCGGGTTAGTTGTTCGGCCACGGAGGCGGTAACACCGGTGAAAATGTACTCGTTCAAAGAGATTGCCGGCGCGTGATCGCAGCGTCCCAGGCACGATACGTCGCGTATCTGCACGTCTTCCGGGCGTGAATTGGCGAAAGAGGATTGCAGAGCGGAGCGCAATTCAGACGCGCCATTCAGGTGGCAACTCATGTCGGCGCAAACACGAACATCGGCTTTGGGCGGAGCAGCTAAATGAAAATGGGGATAAAAGCTTGCGACGCTGTGAATCTGATACAAGGGCGTCTGGGTGCGCTGCGAAAGAGACTCGAGTTCTGCCTTTGGCAGAAAACCGTGACGAGTTTGAATAGCGCGAAGGTCGTCGAAGATCACTGCGCCCGTCTCAATGATGTTTACACCGCGGTAATTTAAAAACGACGCGATTTGAGTGGATTTATCGTATGCATACTACTTACTGGGCGGGCGGGTGTAAATAGCACCGCTTTAGTTTTCGGCGCAAGCGCCCAAAAGCCAACGAGGCTCGTTGACGAATTGGCACCGCTGAGGATATAAGCGAACAGATTTATTGGCACGTTGTGAAGCCTTGAGATGCCTCAAAAGCTCTGAATGCCTAAATCGTTCCATTCCGCACGGGGTATTGGCTTGTGCGCGGCATTGCTGGCGTTATGTGAGTTGCCGACGTTTGTTGGCGCGGCGGAGAACGAATCACCTAAATACATCGGCCCGGGTTCTTGCGCGGCCACCAGTTGCCACGGCAGCGTGAAGCCGGTGGCCGACAGCCGCATCCTGCAAAACGAATACTCTACGTGGATTATTAAGGACAAGCACAGTAAAGCGTACCAGGCGCTGACCGGGGACATTGGCGAGCGCATGGCGCAGATCTTGAAGCTCGGTTCCAAAGCGGAAGACGCGCCGAAATGTTTGGCGTGCCATACGCTCTACACCACTCCCGCGCAGCGGGGGCGGGCGTTCGAACTGGCGGACGGAGTGTCCTGCGAAAATTGCCATGGCCCGTCGTCGGCATGGCTAGGGGCGCATACGGAGAGGCAGTGGACGCATGAGAAATCCATTGCGATGGGGATGGTGGACACCAGGAACGTGATTCATCGGACGGAGAAATGTTTGGAGTGCCACCTGGGTACTCAAAGTAAATTTGTAGATCACGAAATGATTGCGGCCGGGCATCCAGACCTTTATTTTGAGCTGGATTCATTTTCAGCGGTGGAACCGCGCCACTGGAAGATACCCCGCGAGTCGGCAGCGGGTAAGCCCGTTGAGGATGGGGCGTGGAGTGGCGTACGGGACTGGAGCACCGGCCAGGCGGTGCAACTGCGCGCTTCCCTGGAGCGATTGAGTTGGCGAGCGAAGGGCGAACGCTACGACAAAAAAGATGTGTGGCCAGAATATGCGGAGCTCTCGTGCTTCGCGTGCCATCACGCGCTGGTTCCAGCGAAAGACAGTTGGCGGCAGGTGCACGAATATCCGGGGCGGCGGCCTGGTGATCCGGCCTGGAACGAATCTCGTTATGTAGTGTTTCGTCTGCTGGCGAAGCAGGTGGACCCGGCGGCGCAGGAGTTAGAGCAACATTTGGTTAAGCTGGCCGGGGCCATGAGCACACTAAATCCTGATCGCTCGGCGGTGGCGTCCGAGGCTTTGGTGGCCGCGCCGATCGCGCAGCGCATAGCGGAGCGTCTGGCGAAGATGCCATACGACCAGGAGTTGGCGCTTCGGATGTTGCAGCAGATTACCAGCGATGCCGAGAACATTTCCCTGGCGGACGAGCGCGCCGCCGAACAAGCCACCATGGCCATCGACTCGCTCTATATCGCTTATAGCAAGGAAGCCAAGCCGAAGAACGCCGAGGAAGTCCGTAGCGCCATCAATGGATTATTTCAGCAGCTGGAAAATCCTTCTGCTTATAATGCCGACCAGTTTGCGTCGGCCCTGCGGCGACTCCACGGAATGTTATGAACGTGCAGCGGCATCTGCGTCATCATTCAGAGCATGAATAGCTTCGAAAACTGGTTCTGCGCTTCGGGATTGTGGCGAAACCTAACAGAACGTAGGTGGCTGCCATGGGTGCTGGAGAGCACGGATCTGGGAGAGCATGTCCTGGAAGTAGGAGCTGGCCCAGGGGCGGCCACTGCGGAACTGGCGCGACGCGTGAGCAGCGTTACCAGCCTGGAATATAGCCATGATTTCTGTCTGAGATTGCACTCTAGGGTTGCTGCCGCAAGCGTAGTCCAAGGAGACGCTTCGGTTTTGCCGTTCGAATCGCAGAGCTTTACCGCAGCGATCGCCGTGCTAGTTCTGCATCACCTGCGTTCAAGTGAGGCGCAAGATCGAGCCTTCGCGGAAATTCTTAGAGTCCTAAAGCCTAGCGGCGTTTTTGTGGCGCTTGAGATTCAGGACGGTTGGCTAACGCGCGTGGCGCATTTCCGCAGCACCTTCGTGCCAGTCTCAACAGATGGGTTGAACGGCAGGCTGCGTGCCGCTGGATTTTCTAACATCAACGTGGACAATCGAAGCGGAGGGATTCGAATACGCGCTGAACGCGCTTCCTAACGCGCAAGAGAAGCAGTCGCGTTGACGTCGCCACTAGCTGCGCTTAACATTCGAAGATGAAGGGCAAGCTCCCCTCCAAATTTCCTCCTGGGCCTGAACCCGGCGCGCTTGATGGCGTATTCAGCCCATTCCGACGTGATCCCCTAACTTTTCTGACCAACGCCGCGCGCGAGTATGGGGATATTGTCGGATTGCGCTTTTTACATTACCGCACCTACCTGATCTCCCATCCCGATTACATCGAAGATGTGCTCGTGAATCATCCGCGGAAATTTGTGAAAGGCCGCGTACTGCAGGCCAACAAGCGCTTGTTCGGCAATGGATTGCTAACCAGCGAAGGCGATTTCTGGCTACGGCAACGGCGTCTGGCGCAGCCTGCGTTTCATCGCACACGGATTGCTTCTTACGGCGAAACGATGGTGCGTTACACCGAGCAAATGTTGCAGCGTTGGAAGCATGGAGAAGAAGTCGATGCGCATCAGGAGATGATGCAGCTCACGCTAAACATTGTGGGCAAAACTTTATTTGACGCCGATGTAGCGGGAGACGCGCGAGAAATTGGCAAGACCATCAGCATGCTGCTGGATTTTAGTTCTGATTTTCGGCGGCTGATTTTTACTCCCAAGTGGCTTCCTACGCCACGTAACATCCAGACCAGCATGGCGATTCGCCGCTTGAACAAAATTGTTTTTCGCATGATCGCGGAGCGCCGCGCTGCGGGTCGCGATGCGGGCGATCTCTTGTCTATGCTACTGGGCGCGCGAGACGTAGACGGTTCGCGGATGGACGACAAACAATTGCGTGACGAAGCGCTGACACTGTTTCTCGCGGGTTATGAGACTACAGCGAATCTGTTGGCATGGACGTGG
Organism: Candidatus Methylomirabilota bacterium; assembly: GCA_035490135.1. Lineage (GTDB taxonomy): Bacteria > Acidobacteriota > Terriglobia > Acidiferrales > UBA7541 > Acidiferrum. The sequence goes on along the minus strand of DATHGV010000332.1, from coordinate 45,340 downwards.
TGGCTGCTTGCGACCCACCCAGACGTAGAACGTAAATTGCATCTGGAACTGGGCGGGCTGCTCGCAGGGCGGGCCCCGACGATGGATGATTTGCCGACGTTGCAATACACGGGCCACGTGTTGACGGAGTCGCTGCGGCTTTATCCTCCGGCGTGGGGGATGGCGCGCCTGGCGATTGAAGCTCATGAAATCGCGGGCTATCCGGTGCCGGCTGGAACTGGAGTGGCTATCGCGCAGTGGGTGGTGCAACGCGATCCGCGCTGGTATGAAGCGCCAGATGAGTTTCGTCCTGAACGCTGGGAAGGAGATTTACAGAAGCGGCTGCCGCGTTTTGCGTACTTTCCGTTTGGCGGCGGCCCGCGCCAATGCATTGGAAATATGTTCGCGTTGATGGAAGCTACGCTGGTGCTCGCAACGGTAGCCCAACACTTTCGATTGAGAATGATGCCGGGTCAGGAAGTTGTGCCGCTGGCGTCAATCACGTTACGACCCAAGAACGGCGTGGCCATGCGACTGGAATCCACGCGTTCTTCCAAATCCGATCTGACAGTTCCGGCGGCGATCGTTAACGGAATTTAGAAAATGGCGAGGCTACAGCCAAGCGTTACTTGGCGGCGACTGCGGTTCCCAACTCAGCCCTGGTTTGCATGACGCGCAGGATGGAGTCGCGCGTAACCATGCCAATTACCTGCGCGTCGTCTTCTCCCGACACGCTGACCACCGGCATTTGGTTAATATCGGCGGCGAGCAATCTTTCCAGCAAGCGCAGGAGAGGTTCTTCAGGTGCGGCCCAGGAAATGCGTTCGCGGGGAATCATGACGGCCTGGACGGAATTACTGTTCCACTCGTCTCGCGGCACGGAATTCAGGGCCTGCACGTTCATCATGCCCACCAAGCGATCTTCGGTCACCACCAAATGGCAGCGGCGCCCGGTCCTTAGAACTTCCGCGCTGTATTCTTCGAGCGAAGTATTGCGATTGATGATGGGAACTTCGTTATTCATTACGTCGGAAGCGCGCAAGCCGGCCAACGTTTCGCGGATGGCAAGTTGCGCGATGCTATCGCGAGCGGCGCTTTGCAGGTAGATGCCGATACAAACCAGCCACAAACCCGTTCGCCAATCGTTTTTGGAGGCCGCGAACCAAGCACCCACCAACATGATTCCATATGCTACCAATTGTCCGCTGACGCTAGCTGTACGCGTGGCACGAGTGAAGTCCTTCGTGGCGGCCCAGACAGCAGCACGAAAGATTCTTCCGCCATCGAGAGGAAATCCCGGCAAAAGATTAAAGGTGGCGACGGATAAATTGATGATTACCAACCATTGGCCTGCAGCGCCTATCGCGTCGTTGGACGGAAAAGCCAGCATAACTGCAAAAAAGAGGCCACACAGGAAGTAACTGGCAATGGGACCTGCTATGGCGATGTTGAATTCCTGGATGGCTTTTGAGGGCTCACGGCCGATGCGCGCCACCCCGCCGAAGATAAATAAGGTGATGGACACAACACGGATCTTGTAATGCATGGCGACTACGCTATGTGAAAGTTCGTGGAAAAGAACTGAACCGAAAAATAGCACGCTGGTGACGACCCCCACCGTCCAATACTGCGTTGAGCTCCACTGCGGGTGGGTCTGTTTGAATAGCTCGCCGAGTGAATAGGTGATCCAGACGAAAATCAGCAGCCAACTGGGGTGCAGATAGATGGGGATCCCGAGGATGGTGCCGATTCGAAACCCTGATTTCGTTGGCATGAGCCTTGACTAAGCCGGGCTGACCGCTTCCCGGGCAATTTTTCCTAGGTTGCTATATCTAGATTACGCCTTTATTGAACGCCCCGCCAAACACAGGCACGCCGAGTCAGGGTAACCACAGCGTGTTTCCCTTGCCACAAAGCAAGTCGTTTTCTTACGAATAACCCATTTGCTTGCTTCCTGTTTGTGATGGTGCCGGTCGTGCGATTCCAGCACGCAGAGGTAAGGGAGAGTCCATGATCGCCATACTGCATTTCACGACACTGGTAATCACCACCTTATTTGCGGCCGGTGCGGCGGCGCTGGTCAATTGGCTTTTGTTGCACGCGACATTTCAACTTATGCGCCCGGCCACTGCGGGCAGGCCTTCGGCGGGAACTGCGGCAGGACCTTTACTCCGAGGTACTCGCGTCTCCAGGTAATTGGGTGACGGACGATGTCCGGGTGCCTCCGGACTGCCGTGCTGGGTAGGGCGCCGCGAAGAATTTTGATTTGCATGACCACAGAAGAAGGGAGCAATACCATGTTGGCTTTGAAATATTTGCTGATGCTTCTCGGGGTCGGCCTATTTGGCAGCGCCGGGGCCGTGGTTGTTTACGATGTGTATGTTTCCGAACGATTGAGGCGATTGATCCAGCGAAAAGCTAATGACGAAAGTAATGCGCCGGTTACCTTGCCACCAATCCCTTTAGCGCCGGTGCGTTGGAAGCTGGCGCAGCAACAGGCAGCCGCCGCGATTTTGCCGTTGCTGCTGGCGCTCAGCATCGTGGTTATTCCCGACGGCTCGGCGGGAGTGCGCATCAGCCAGATTTGGGGCGCTCGTCCCGGCACGCTGTATCCGGGAGTGCACCTCGTCACACCGCTCATTGATAGCGTGGCGCTGTATGACACGCGCGAACAGGTGTACTCGACGATGGCCGCGGAAACTGACAACAAAAAAGGCGAAGTGCTCTCCGTTCAGGCTCGCGAGGGCTTGAATATTGGCCTGGCCGTTTCCGTGCGCTACCGGCTGGATCCGCGGCGTCTCGATTCGATTCACACCAACTTGCCGCAGCCGGTTGGCGAACAGGTGGTTGCGCCTGTGGTGTCGACGATCTACCGGCAATTGGCTCCAAATTATATGACCAGGGAAATATTCGCGACCAAGCGAGAGGAACTACGTTCGAAAGCTGCGGAAGCTATCACCTCGCGACTCGCGAGCGATGGCATCGTGGTGCGCGAAGTTTTGCTGCGCGATCTGCAATTACCCGAGGAATATGCCAAGGGCCTTGAAGGGTTGCTGCTGAAAGAACAAGAAGACGAACGCCTCACAACCGAGCAGGATATTAAATTCAAGGAAGTGAAGATCGCGGAGCTGGAAGCGGAAGCGCAGAAAGCTCGCTCCGTGAAGCAGGCTGAAGCGCAGGCGCAAGTGCGCGTGCTGCAGGCCAAGGCCGAATCGGACGCGATGCAATACACCCTGCCGCTGAAACAAAAGCAGATTGAACAAACCAAGCTGGAGGCTCAAGCACGCAAGGAAGCTACGCTGCAAAATGCGGAAGCCGCAGCGCAAGCGAAAGTGATTGACAGCAAAGCCGAAGTAGAGCGTCAAAAGAATTTGTCGGAGGCCGAAGCGAATCGTATCCGGGTGACCGCGGTGGCTGATTCGGAGCGCATGAAATTCGAGGCGGCGGTGCTGAAGTCCAATCCGATGCTCATTCAGAAAATCATCGCGGAGCGTCTTTCGGATAAGCTGCAAATCATGATGGTGCCCATGGACGGCAGGAATTTCTTTGCCAGCGACGTGATGAGATCGGCGTTCTCCGGTTTGGGCAGCCCTAATGGCAACGCTGCGGACGAGGCAGATCCGTCCAGCCAAGCGACGACGAGCGCCGCCGTGCCACGTAAAGCTCCCCGACAACCTTGATGCCAGAGGGCGATCCGGAGACGCAACGGGCAGCGTGGTTGGGCTAACTGATTTGCCCATCTCGTTGCTGGCTCTTTTACCACGACGGTTAATCGGGATATGCTTTCTTGTTCGCGAAGGGCAAAGCCAATTAGCGCAAACGACCTAAAAAGAATTTCTGAGGTATTTCGGTGAGCCTCCGCACCAAGCTGCTGCTGATTTTTATGCTGACCGTGGTGGCGTCGGTCGCCGTGGTGGCTTACGGCGTGACGCATTACACGCGGGCGGCGTTTGAGGAGATGGATGGACAGCGCACCGAGGCGCTGGTGGCGCAATTCCAGAAGGAATTTGCGCAACGCGGCGAAGAGGTGGTGCACCAGGTGGAGAATATCGCTAATGCGGAAATCACCTTGCGCATGGCCCTGGATCTGGCGCGGCCCAATGCCGACCAATCTTTGTATATGCATGATGGCACTGGCGCGGCCCAGGATCATGGGCTGGATTTTGTGCAGTTCGTCAATTTCGACGGGACGCTGATCTCCTCGGCGCAGTTTCCTTCGCGGGTTGGATATAAGAACGAGTGGGTCATCGCCAACAAGAATTGGCGGGACTCGCACGCATTCCTGACCAAAGAGGAGTTACCGGACAGCGTGGCGCTTTCGTTGACGGTAGTGCGAACATTGCCGGTGGGGGATAAGAATTTTTACATCATCGGCGGGCGCCGGCTGGATCAGAATTTTCTTGCTTCCTTGGTGCTGCCCGCTGGGATGCGGACGCTTTTATATCAGAACCTGGAGCCTGATTTTGCTCCCGCGGAATTAACGGATGTAAGCGGCGCAGTGCCGCAGGCGGAGCGATATGCGTCGCTGATCGAACAAAGTAAGAAGCAGCCGCAGCGGCCGGTTATTAGCACGATCAACTGGAGCGCGGATCCGGCGAGCGCGGAAACATTTCGCGCCATTCCTCTCGCCGGCCGGAACGATGAGTTGTTGGGCATATTGCTGGTGGGCAGCTCGCGGCGGGAATTGGTGCTGTTAACGCAGCGCATTGGGTGGATCGCCGCATCGGTGGGAGCCGGCGCGCTGCTGATCGCCTTACTGCTGATATGGTGGTTTTCGGCGCGAATTACGCATCCGGTGGAAGAATTGGCGGTCGCGGCGCGCGAAGTGGCATCCGGAAGATGGGATGCGCGGATTGATGTGCGCACCTACGACGAAGTGGGACAACTGGCGACCGCGTTTAACGACATGACCCGCACGCTGGGAGTACAGAAGGAGCGGTTGCTGCAAACAGAACGGGTTGCCGCCTGGCGGGAATTGGCGCGGAGATTAGCGCACGAGCTGCGGAACCCGCTGTTTCCGCTGCAAATCACCGTGGAGAATCTGCAACGCGCGCGGCAGTTGGACCATGAACAATTCATGGAAGTTTTTACTGAATCGACCGCCACACTAAAAACGGAATTGGCTAATTTGAATTCCATTGTGGCGCGCTTCAGTGATTTCTCGAAGATGCCGGCGCCAAGATTCGAACGGATGAACGTAAATGGATCGCTTCATGAAGTGTTGAGGCTTTTTGACGCGCAATTTAATGAAGTTGGGAAGCCAGCCATCACGCGCGAACTGTTTCTGAAAGAGGGCTTGCCAGAGATTGATGGTGATCCTGAATTGCTGCATCGCGCGTTTCAGAATGTGGTGTTGAACGCGCTGGATGCCATGCCTGCCGGCGGGACGCTTACATTGCGAACCTCGGATTTGGACGGAAAGATTCGCGTGGAAATCGCCGATACCGGCAACGGGTTGACGGCCGAAGAATCGGCGCGGCTGTTCACGCCGTACTACACCACAAAACCACAGGGAACAGGGCTCGGCCTGGCGATTGTGCAGTCCGTGGTGAGCGATCACCATGGCACGGTTTCTATTTCCAGTGAAGAGGGCCGCGGCACCGCCATTCGAATTGATTTACCGCAGCGTCAGTCAGAGCGCACAGAAACTCCCCATGATGAACTCGTGATCGCAAAATCTGAGCCGACCACTCCGACCACACTGGCCGCCGCGTCGGACTAAGACTTCAAGGAGCCCGCTTGCCGCGCAAGGCCCACCTGCTTCTGGTAGATGACGATCTCAACACGCTGGCTTCGCTTTCGCGCGCCTTTCGCATGGCCGGCCACGAAGTAACGGTTTGCGACAACGCTACGCGCGCGGTGGAAACTCTTCGCAATGAGGCATTTGATCTGGTTTTTTCCGACGTGGTGATGCCGGGTAAGACGGGACTGGATTTACTCGAAGAGATGAAGAGCCTGGGCATAAAAACGCCGGTCATCATGATCTCCGGACAGGCCAACATCGAAATGGCGGTCCGCGCTACAAAGCTTGGCGCGCTGGATTTTCTGGAAAAACCGCTCTCTACCGACAAATTATTGTTGACCATCGAGAATGCGCTACGCATCACGCGGCTCGAAAGTGAAAATCAGGATTTGCGGCGCCGCATCGGGAAGCATGAGCTGGTGGGCGGCGGCGCGGCGATGAAAAAACTTTTGACCGAAATTGAGCGTGTAGCGGCCAGTGAGACGCGCGTGTGCATATTGGGAGAAACGGGGACGGGCAAAGAGCTGGTGGCGCGAGCGATTCACGAAAAATCTGCGCGGAGAGAAAACGCGTTCGTTACCTTGAATTGCGCCGCGGTGCCCGCGGAGCTGATCGAGTCAGCACTCTTCGGCCATGAAAAAGGCTCGTTTACCGGAGCGGCGGCGAAACATCTCGGAAAATTCGAACAAGCAGAAGGCGGCACGCTGTTTCTGGATGAGATTGGTGATATGCCGCTGGCGATGCAGGCAAAACTTTTGCGTGTGCTTGAAGAAGGAGAAGTGGAACGCGTAGGCGGAGACAAGCCCATCCGCGTAAACGTGCGGGTATTGGTGGCCACCCACAGAAATCTGGAGAATCTCGTTAAAGAAAATGGATTTCGCCAGGATTTGTTCCACCGGGTTTACGTCTTCCCATTACGCGTGCCGCCGTTGCGCGAACGAAAAGAAGACATGGCGGAATTGATTGCGTATTTCGCGAGTCAAGTTGCTGCGCAGAACGGTTGGAAACAGAAATCTTTTGATGAGGAAGCTGTTGGAGAATTGCGGCAATATAGCTGGCCGGGAAACGTCCGCGAGCTGCGGAATGTCGTGGAGCGGCTGATCCTGCTCTCCGAAGGAGAGTCTGTCAGTGGGGGCGACGTGAAGTTAGTGCTTCCCAGTTACGGGGGCAAACCCGGCGATAGTAATGCTGGCGGCGCAAACCATCATGAAACCGGCGGCACCCTTGCGGAGCGCAGTGAAGTGTTCGAACGTGAGACGCTTATCTCCGAGATTCGACGGCAGAATTTTCATATGACGAACGTGGCGCGCGCTCTGGGATTGGAGCGCAGCCATTTGTACAAGAAGTGCCAGCAACTGGGGATCGACCTACAGGCCATTCGCAAGCCTGCATGAGGGCTCAACGGCCTGCATATACGGCAAAAATTCCTTGCATGTGAGAATGAATTCGTGAATCCATGGCTTATCGCCACCCCAATCGCTCTCACGGCGGCAGCGGCCACGGCTTACGGCGCTGTCCATCCACGTTCCGAACTGTTTGGCCCGACGGTGTGGCGAACAAATTCACCGCGAAAGTTGGCGATTACATTTGACGATGGACCCAACCCCAAAATCACTCCCGAACTATTGAAGCTATTGGAACGATACGAGGCGCGCGTTACTTTTTTTATGGTGGGGCGATTCGCGCAGGAATGCCCGGAGCTGGTTCGTGAAATTGTAGTTCGCGGGCATGCCATCGGGAATCACACCGCCACGCATGCAAATCTTTTCTGGAGTACTCCGGCGCAAATAAGAGAGCAGATGCGGAGGTGTAACGAAGCGATCGGAACTATCACTGGCATGACACCTAAATGGTTTCGTCCGCCTTGGGGGATGCGCAATCCGTGGGTGATTTCCAGCGCCACAGGCATGGGTATGCGCACGGTGTTGTGGACGCTCTTGCCCGGCGATTGGCGGGTCAAACCGGCGTCCTGGTTGATCAAGCGAATGGAGCCCATTGCAGAACGAGCGCAGGTCTCGAGCGTCCCTGGTAATAATTCAGACGCAGGCTGCGGCGACGTGCTTTGCCTGCACGACGGAGACTACCGTTTTTTGAATGCGGACCGCCGCGCCACGGTGCAAGCTCTAGAATGCTGGCTTCCGCGCTGGCGTGACCTGGGGCTTGAATTTGTTACAATCGATGAAGCGGTGAGCCCTCCCGCTCTATAACCATGGATGAGCGCTCTTTTTATAACGAGAAAGAAGAAGTACGAAAGGTGAAGTTGATTTGCCCCAGCTGCCGTGGCGAATTTGAGGCTCCGGTACGCTGGAAAGTGGCCCGTAAGAAAAGAGAATTGCCGCGCGGAGCCGGCGAGGAAGATAAGAAGCGTTTCGCCAAGGCCAGTTCTTACATGGTCAGGCTCGACGATCTGGTGGCCTGTTACAAGTGCCGCAAAAGATTTGAGCTCACCGGGCAGTCCACGGTGTTGATTAACGATACCCTCGGCGATCCCAACGCCGATCCAGAAAATTTCGGAAACCGGTAGAAGACCTACAGCAGCGCGTCCCGCAGGGAGAGGTCTGACGGCCTTGGATCAAATCTCAGGATACATTTCAAAAAACGCTTCCATGGATTGGCGGAAGGTGGCCTCTATTTCTTCCTTGCTGCCTTCGATCAAGTGCATGGTCACGCGTGCGCTGCGCCCGTTTTTCAAAACCACGGTAGCGTCGCGCACCTCGCCAAGATCGTCTTCGGGCAGAAGACGCATCCCGTAAATCAGCGCTAGTTTTGCCATCACGGCCTCCCAGTGTCACGACAGCCTAGCTTGCGCGGCCAGGCAGGTCAATGAGCGTTCCCGTCGCAGGTTGAATTAGGCAGGACGGAGGTTTGAATAACGTGATACTTTGGGCATCCTCGATTCCAGCGACAGCATCGCCACAAGTTACGGGATGGTGCCTATGAAGCGAACGCTCGGCAGCCCAATTGCCATATTAAAATACGTCGGTGCGACCTTAGCGGGCGTGATGATGTTATCCGCTCCGAAAATGTCTGCGCAGCAGCCCGATGGCCCGCAAACTTCGGCGCCACCCGCGGTCGGCCCGATTGCGAGGTCAAGCATTTCTCGCCACAGTGGGACTACAGAAAGAATTACGGTTCCAGCGGGAACCCGGCTGGCGGTGGTGCTGGAGAATGGCATTTCCACGCGAGATGCGAAAGCCGGCGATTCCGTTTATCTACGCACGTCGTTTCCTATCACCCAGAATAATCGCATCGTGATCCCCATCGGATCTTATGTTCGCGGCGAACTCCTGGATTCAAAGCGGCCAGGGCGAATTAAGGGACGTGGAGAATTCCGCATGCGGCTTACCACCTTGATTTTTCCAAATGGATACACGGTGGATCTGCTCGGCGCGCCACGAAGCGCGGACAGTGGTGGAAATGAAACGATGGATTCAGAAGGCAAAGTGACCGGACCGGGCGGTAAAGGTAAAGATGCGGAAACGATAGCTACAACCACCGCTACTGGCGCGGGTATCGGCGCGATTGCTTCAGGTGCGAAAGGCTTAGGTATCGGAGCTGGGATCGGGGGTGCTGCAGGGTTGGCGGCGGTGTTGCTAACTCGCGGACCGGAAGCGCATTTGCCGCGAGGCTCGACACTGGACATAGTTCTGGAACGCGATTTATCTCTGGAGGGCGATCAGCTTCGTTATACGGACGTGGGCCAATTCTCGCCGATAACGCCGCCACCGGCGCGCGAGCAGTAAAGATTCATTTTTTAGATATTCGAGTGCAACTTTCTCAGGAATTTGTCGCTCTAGCGACCTCGCCGAAACGCATTGGGCTGAAGCGCGCCCAATCCACGCTGACATTTTGCGTTGTAATCCATTCCCGGATTAATTGCGCCGTAATGGGCGCGAGCAGAATTCCACTTCGAAAATGTCCAGTCGCGATCAGTAGCCCATCCAGATCCGTGGGACCAATGATTGGGAGATGATCGGGCGCGTCCGGCCGCAACCCCGCCCAAGTTTCTTCGAGTTGCGCCTCGGCCAACGTCGGCGCGAGCTGCAATGCTGCGGCGATGATTTTTTGCACGCCGCCGGCAGTTACTTTCTTCTCGAATCCGACATACTCGACCGTCGCGCCAGCAAGAATTCTTCGGTCATTTCTTGGCACCAGGTACACGTAATCGGACCACAGTACGCGTTCGATGCCGAAATCCTTTGCGCGCAAGGCGATCATTTGTCCTTTGGCAGGGCGGACGGGTGCGAACTGAGAAGCGCCTTCGATTTCTGCAGAGCAGCAGCCAGCTGCAATGGCTGTCCATCGAGATTGAACTTTTTCACCGTCCACGAGGAATCCCTCGCAGCGCCCTCCGTTCTTTACAATCGCTTGCACGTTAGACGCGATAAATATTTTTGCTCCAAAAACCTCTGCCGCGGCCAAAACAGCTTTTGTGAGCGCGCGATTATCGACACAGGCTTCGTCGGGCCGTAGTACTGCGGCCTCCACCTCGGGACTTAAGGCGGGTTCCCATTCGCGGGCATCGTCCGCGCTCACTGCCTCTGCTTTCAATCCCAGCCCATGATGCAAGGCAATGATGGTGCTGAGTTTTTCCTGAGCGTCGGTGGAAAAAAGTGCTTCGAGAGTTCCTCGCGCTCGATAGCCGACGTTTTGGCCAGAAATTTCTTCGACAGCAGCGACAAATTCAGGATAAAGCTGCAAGCTCGCGCGGCCTAGCGGAACAGTTGAAATCATTCCGGCGTTTTCGGGAGCCGGAGACAATATTCCGGCGGCCGCCCACGATGAGCCTTCGCCGGGTTGTTGGCGCTCGAAGAGGCCTACTTGAAGACCGGCACGTGCCAATTCGAACGCGATTGTGGCACCAATCAGCCCACCGCCCGCAATAGCGACATCAAACGTCTTCATAAATTAATCATAGCGCATGGCGCTGCGGACAAGTCCTTGCTGGCGGTTCATGTATCGATTTTCGGAGGCAAACTGTCGATGCAAACTCGCAGTTACAGCGAGGAAGCCAACTCTTCCGAGAGAACTTGAGCCTTGGTAGCCAGGCTGCGCGCGCGCGTCCAATCGCCCTCGCGACTAGCCGACTGCGCATCGCCGATAAATTGTTTGATCTTGGCTGCCAAATCAGATTGATTGGCGTTCAGTTTTTTGCCCTGCGAACGGGCCAGATTTTTCTTCGCCTCAGTGATGCTGGAGGTCATTTGTTGTCGAGCCGCGGCCGCTTCCGCATCGGACATTTGCGGCGCAATCACCGGAGCTTCGGGTCTCTCAGCGGTGTTCTCAGCCGCGGGCGCGGGCGCGACTCGTGGCCGTGCAGGAGCAGTATGAACGGCAAGCAGTGGAGGAGGTGGCGGAAGTTCCAGCTGCAGTTCAGGAACAGGATCGACGCTCTCATCGGGTAATGGGCGAGGCTTGGGAGCGGTAACCGTGGCAGGCACAACGGGCTTCGAGAGCCCTGCTCCGCGCCATGAGACCGGCGTTGGCTTGCGCGCTGCGCATCCGGAGATCAATAGCGCAGCGCACAAACAAAACACAAGACCAGCGCACGCGTGACTGCGCGACTTGACGGAACATTGCTGGGATTTGTTCGTCGTCATTAGTTAACTAGGCCGCAAGAGGCAACTCTATGCGGAAGGTCGTGCCACGACCTACTTCCGAAGTAAAGTCTATCGAACCGTTGTGAAGTTGCACAATTCTGAAAGCGCTTGCCAGACCGATACCGCTGCCTCCCGGCCGGGTGGTGAAAAATAATTGAAAAATTTTCTGCTTATTTTCCGGAGGAATGCCTCTGCCGGTGTCTTGCACCGTGATTTCCGCCATTTCGCCCCTTCGGCTAAGAACCAGGCGCAACTGCCCACCATTAGGCATTGCTTCCGCCGCGTTGAGTACCAGATTCAGCACCGCTTGCTTCAGTAAAGCACGGTCTACGTATACTTCAGGAACGTCAATTGGCAAAAGTTGTGCGAGTTGGATACCGGCCTTTTGTAGTTGAGGTTGCGCTATTTCAAGCACCTCCGGCAGCAACTGAGAAAGCTGTGTGGCCTCCAGGCGAATATCCATCGGCCGGGTGAAATCGAGGAATCTCTTGACCACCGCGTCGAGGCGATCGATTTCTTTGTCGAGCACGTTAACGGCTTGCTGCGCGCCGCTTTCCTGATCCGCTGGCAAAGACTCTTTCAGATTTTCCAGCCAAAGGCGCATGGAGTTCAGTGGATTTTTTACTTCGTGCGCGACACCGGCAGTGATACGGCCGAGCGCGGCCAGACGTTCGCTAACCTGCAGCTGGGTATTAATGCTTTCCAGGGAATCGAGATCACGCAGGGTAACGAGCGCGCCGATACGCTCACCGCCTTCCTGAATCGCCTGCACGCTCACGCCAACGCGCCGGGCGACCCCGGCGGTAAGCAGTTCTGTTTCCGCGGCGACTTCGCTGAGTTCGTCGCCTTCCAGATGCAGCACCGCGCGCAACGGATGCCCCTCGGGGAAAATGTCCTCCACGCGACGGCCCAGAAATTCCCCCGAGGGCGCACCGAGAAACTTTTCTGCCGCGGGACTGACCATCACAGCGCGTGAATCTCGTGTGAATAACAGCAGGCCATCTTCGAGACCGGCCATGACGGAATTCATGTTTTCGCGCAAGGTGCTGAAAATTTCGTGCACACCGCGAAGTTGCTGACCGACTTGCGTAATTTTTCTGCTGACTTGTCCAAGCTCGTCGCCGCTGCCGCCAAAGACGCGCAGACTCCCCGTCGGCGTGTCGTATTGACCGGCGGAAATTCTGTCGAGTTGTGCCGAAATGTCGCGCAAGGGCGCCAGTGTCGCTCGGCTAACGACCGCCGCCAGGAGTGTACAGATCCCCAGAGCCAGCAGGACAATAGTTCCGGAAGTTTTAAGACTTGGGGCAATTTCATTCAGCAGCAAGCCGGTAGACAACACCACCCGAACTTCGCCGAATGGTTTGCTGGCCATATTGAAGGGATAATCGTACTCAAAAATTTTAGATGGTCCGCGCAGGACTTTCACCTGGTTCACGAAACCGCTCTGCACCAGTTGCGAGAGCGGAGGACGGCGCGGCCGGGTTTTGCCTGGCAGAGACTGGTCGTTGGAGATCAATACCAGCCCTTGGTCATCCGTAATGGAAACTTCATACACCGATGGAGAGCTGATGGCCGCTTCCAATTGCGCCTGCAAGCCGGCGTTAATTTCAAAGGCCCGGCGAACGTAATCATGGATATCGTCTGGATCATCGGAGGAAGGACGAAGTCCCTGATTGGCAGCGTCGGACAGTGCGTGTTGAGCCTGGACGAATACCTGGTGCGCGAGATCGCTGGCGCGTTTGTCAGTTTCAAGTAGAGTTTGCTCGAGAAGCTGCGCGAGAAAAACGCCGGATAAAACGGCAACCACCAGCAACACCAGCCCGGTCATAACGATGGTTAATTTTGTGCGCAGCCGTAGCTGCATGAAAGTCCCTATTCCGCGCCAGCGCGGTCAGCGCCATATTCTTTGAGTTTATTGTGCAGAGTTTTGAGGCTTATTGCGAGAAGGTCCGCGGCGCGTGTCTTATTGTTGCCAGTAGCACTGAGGGTTTGCAGAATCAGCTCGCGCTCCATGGCGTCAACGGTGGTGCCCACGGGGAACTTGATGCTGGATAGATCGTTGGGGCCCTTGGCGGCGGTGCGGCCGAACTCCTCGGGCAGGCACGAACGAGTGATCAATTCCTTCTCGCACATAATGCAGGCGCGTTCCAGGATATTGCGCAACTCACGAATATTTCCTGGCCAGGTGTGACTCATGAAAATGTCGAGCACTTCCGCTCCGATGCCGCGAACATGTTTGCCATGTTTGGAGTTAACATCGCGCAGGATGTGGTCGACGAGCAAAGGGATGTCTTCTTTGTGTTCGCGAAGCGGCGGCAAATTAATATGGAAAACGTTCAAACGGAAAAATAAATCCTGTCGCAAATCTCCGCTGGCCACGGCTTGCTCGGCGTCTTTATTCGTAGCGGCGAGCACACGGACGTCCACAGGTGTTTCGCTTTTGCTGCCGAGGCGGCGAACTTTGCGATCTTCCAGCACACGTAATAACTTGGCTTGCGTCGGCGCGGGCATTTCGCCGATTTCATCGAGCAGCAAGGTGCCGGCGTCTGCCAATTCGAAACAGCCGATGCGTCGTTCAGCCGCGCCGGTAAACGCGCCGCGCTCGTGGCCAAAGATTTCGCTTTCCATGAGCGTTTCGGGAATCGCCGAGCAATTGATGGCCACAAATGGGCCACCGGCGCGCGGCGACAATTTGTGAATCGTTCGCGCTACGATCTCCTTGCCCGACCCGGTTTCGCCGGTGATGAGCACGGAAGCAGAACTGGGTGCGGCCATTTCCACCAGGCGCATCACGTCCTGCATGGGCTTGGAACCGCCGACCAGGTCGCCCAATCTTCCCGATTCGCGCAGTTGCCTTTGCAATACCACCAGTTGGCGGGCGTCACGTGCGCGCCTCAATGCGCGATCTAATAATGCGTGCAGCACCGGGCCTTTCAGCGGTTTTTCAATGTACCAGAAAGCGCCGGCTTCGATGGCCGCGACCGCGCGCTCCTCGCTGCCTCGTCCGGTAATAATGATCGCCGGAACATCGTGAAGCTCGGGACCGAGCTGCCTGAGCAGATCCAATCCATTCATGCCCGGCAATTCCACGTCGGCAATCAGCGCATCGGGCTGAAAAGTGGCGAATTTTGCCAGCGCATCTTCTGCGTTGCTCACGCCCAGAACTTCGCATCCCCAGCGTTGCAACAACTGTTCGTAGCCTTTGCGTGCGTTGTCTTCATCTTCGACGATCAGAACGCGGTCGCGGCGCTCGGACGCTTCGAGAGCGCGAACCGCGCCCTTCGCTTCTTCCGCCATGTGTAAAAACCTCTCCGCCTATCGTGGTTTTGGCTATTAGAAAGCCGCTTGACTGGGCAATCTCGACTCTAACAAGCCCATGGGTGCTTGCCAAGTTTTTGGTAACTTTTTTGTTAGACCATCCGTGAAATTCACGGTGTCATGATCCAGCTTAATCAAGGTGATTGATCAATGCGCCACCGCAGCCCGGACTGGCGTTATTCCTTCAACAAGTACAGCGCTCTTCCCAACTCTAATTCGAGTTTTGCGCCCTTCGGCAAATTCAGCTCGTGTCCGCGCCCAGACTCCACGAGATAAGCCGTCAGGGCTCCGAGAGCTGCGCCTTCCGCGGCTTCTTTTTTGTTTTTGTCCTTCACGCCTTGAACCGCACCACCCGCAGCGCCGGCGGCAGCAGCTTGGGCGGCGTCCTGTTGTGTGCTGCTGCGTCCTTCGATCAACCCCTCTTGATTGGCTCCCACGGGCTTAACGCTGTGATCGCCGGGAACACTGGCCACCTCCGCGACGATGGGCAGTTTGCCGAATTTTGTATAGATGTCGTCAAAAGTCAGCCAAATTTTTGCGCGTCCGGTTACGCCGGCGGGCTCAATACGGCTGACGTGGCCGTGAATCTCCGCACCGGGTGGCAGATAGATGCCTCGGCCGGCTTCCAGCGGCTCGACAGTCCTTACTATGAATTTGGCGTTTTCTTCCGTGCCTTTGGAAGTCAGATCTTGTTCGAGAACCACCAGGAATTTCGTTCCGGGAGCGACCGCAAAAGTCTCCGGCGGCAAACCATGTCTGCGTCCGTCGGCCTGCCGAGGCTCGGGCGCAGATTGCCCGTTATCCTGTAGATTGTTTTGCGGAATTTCCTTCGCAGCCGCAGGAAAAACCATGGCCGCGAGCAATATGGCGAACAGGACGCCATTGAATGTCGCGTAAGTCAAAAAGTTTCGGGTCATGCTTTTCTCCCCAGATTTTATTTCCGCCGGTTATCAATTTTGATGCGCAGAGTATCAGATGCGGCCTGGGTGCCAACGCGTGTTTCAAGGGTATTTGTTCATTTGCGGCAATGCAAGAGGGGTGTTTATTAGCAGACTGGTCGAGCTTACTCCCCAAGAAACTTTCGAATCCTTCGTAAAACCTCCGCATACATAGCCGGTGTGACTTTGCCGGTTTGCGTGTTTTGTTGGCTGGGATGATATACGCCGAACAATCGGGGCGCGGGTGAAGGCAATTGAATTTCAGCTCCATGCGCGAAGCGGTAAGGCGTGCGCGAAACGATGAGGCCACTGTGCTTCAGTACTTCCAGGTAAGCGTCCCAGGCGATGCGGCCTAGAGCCAGAACTGCTTTCGGTTCCAGAATGCGGATTTCGCGCTCCAGGTAGCCGCGACAGTTCAGGATTTCGCTTGGCAACGGTTTGTTATCTGGCGGGGCACAGCGGGCCGTGGCGGTGATGTAACTATCGATCAGCTGCAGACCGTCATCGCGGCGCACAGAAGTGGGCTGGCTCGCGAATCCAGCTTCGTAAAGCGCGGCGAAAAGAAAATCGCCGGAGCGGTCGCCTGTAAAAACACGGCCAGTGCGATTTCCTCCGTGTGCGGCGGGAGCAAGCCCGACGATCAGTAACTTTGCGTCAGGATCGCCGAATCCCGGCACCGGTTTGCCCCAATATTCCCAGTCGAGATAAGCGCGCCGCTTTTCTCTGGCAACACGCTCGCGATAATCCACCAGGCGCGGGCACAAGCGGCACGTCACCACCTCGCGCGCAAGGCGCTTCAGCGCAGCCTGGCGATTCACGCGAGAAGGCCCAGAACCTCATCGTGAATTTGCGCGTTCGTGCTGACGAATTGGCCGCTATAAATAGTTCGCTTTCCCAGAAGATTTGTGGCTTTTCCGCCGGCTTCCTCCACGATTAAACCCAACGGAGCCAAATCCCACGGCATGGAGGTCCAGTCGACGGCGGCGTCGATCGCGCCTTCCGCCACCAGCATGTGTTGCCAGAAGCCGCCCAGAGCGCGGCTGTTTCGCGCTGCATCCTGCAATCGACGTAATTTCGCGCGGTCGGCTGCGTTTTTCTTGGGACCGGTGCCGGTGGTGAAAATCATAGCTTCACTGAGCTTCGACACGCTCGATACATGAATCTTTTTGCCATCGCGAAAAGCGCCCTCGCCGCGATACGCGAACCAACGTGTGCCGAGTGCCGGAGCGCTCACCATGCCCGCGACAATTTCGCCCCTGTGTTCAATGCCCAGCAGCGTTCCGAAAGTAGGAATACCGCGCGAAAATTCTTCGGTGCCATCGATTGGGTCAATGATCAATCTTGGGCGGTCGCTGGAGCTGGCCGCTTCCGTGTCGCGGCCACCCATTTCCTCGCCCAAAACGTCGAGAGCCAATCCGCTGGCGGCTACTTTCCCGCGAGCCATTTCTTCGACGCCACGGTCCGCTTGGGTCACCGCTGAGCCATCGCCTTTGCGGTCCACCCGCATTTCCACGGCGCGAAAATATCTCCTGGCGATCAGGTCAGCCTCCTGCACGATAGAATCGAGCAGCGGGCCGTATTGTTCGCGGTATCCCATCATTTCTCCGTTGGTTCTAACAGCCTTATGCATTGCTGGCGGCTTCCCTGACGCTTCCGATTTGACACGCCCGCCGCAGCTACCTAGCATACAAACTTACCCATTTGAACGCTCAAACCAACTCCGGAACGGTGCTGGACCGCATTCTCGAGTCTCGTCGAGCCGAGGTGGAGCATCGGAAATGCGTGCTGCCCGAGACCGCGCTGAAATACGGCGCTAAGGCGGCGTCGCCGGTGCGCGATTTTTATTCCGCGCTATCACGCGATGGTCTAAACATTATCGCAGAACTAAAGCCCGCATCTCCTTCACGCGGGATTATTCGCGAGCCATTTGACGCGCCTGAACTGGCCAAGAGTCTTTCGCAAGCCGGAGCGGCCGCTCTCTCTGTGCTTACCGAAGGCGAATATTTTCGTGGTTCGCTAAAAAATCTTCGGGATGCGCGAAAAGCTATGGGCCTGCCGGTGCTACGTAAGGATTTTATCTTTGACCCCTGGCAAGTGTGGGAGGCGCGGGCCAATGACGCGGACAGCTTTCTTCTCATTGTCGCGGTGTTAAGCGATTCTCTTTTACGCGATCTGCTTGCCCTTGGGCGCGAGATCGGTATGGAGCCGTTGATCGAGGTGCACACTGCCACAGAGCTGGAACGAGCTCTAGCTGCTTCGGCGAAAATCATCGGGGTGAACAATCGCGATTTGAAAACCATGGTGGTGCGCATCGAAACATCGCTGGAATTGATCGAGCAGATTCCGGAAAATTGCGTGGCCGTCAGCGAGTCCGGCATTCGCAATCACCAGGACCTTGTAAAAATGAGTCAAGCCGGCTTCGATGCGTTTCTCATCGGTGAGCATCTAATGAAGGCGGCCGATCCAGGAGCGGCACTGTTCGAATTGCTTGGACAGCCACGCGTGACCAGAGAGCAATTCGATGCGGCCTCCGCGGCCACGGACGCGAAGAATGGTAATTGGCAAAATTAAATCATGACCCGGGTAAAAATTTGCGGAATTACCAACGCCGAGGACGCGCGAGTGGCTTGTGAGGCTGGTGTCGATGCCATTGGTCTAAACTTTTATTCGCAAAGCCCTCGCGCGCTGTCTCTCGAAAAGGCCGTCGAACTGCGAGCAGTAATTCCCCCGGTGGTGCAGGTGTTTGGGGTTTTTGTAAACCCCGAAGTCGGTGAAGTCATGAAGATATTTCGGGACGCACGCCTCGATGCACTGCAATTACACGGTGATGAGTCGCCCACAACGGTTGCGCAGTTGGCTCGCATAGCCCCGGTCTTTAAGGCGCTACGGGTCGGCCCCGATTTTTCCGCCGCTACGTTGGAAAATTATCCGGATGTTTCAGGATTCTTGTTCGATGCCGCAGATGTCATGCCTGGTCAATATGGTGGAACCGGGCGGCTGGCGGATTGGGGCGTCGCTCAGGAGGCGGCCCGCACCCACCGGGTGATCCTTGCTGGCGGGTTGAATGCCGAGAATGTCGCCGCCGCGATCCTGCGAGTGCGCCCTTATGGTGTGGACGTGGCCAGCGGCGTGGAAGCCTCGCCCGGTGCAAAAGATCATGCTCAGTTGCACGAATTTGTTCGTGAAGCGCGTCGGGCCGACCAGGAACTCAATTCACCGGTGGCGAAATTGCGCGCCAGATGAGCTCCATTCTTAAATCTCTAAGCTTTTCACCTGGGCGTTTTGGCCCATACGGCGGCCGGTACGTTCCTGAAACATTGATGGTGCCGCTCTTCGAACTGGAACGCGCCTACGAATTGGCAAAATCGGATGTCAGCTTTCAGGCCCGGCTAGCGGATCTGCTCAAGAATTTCGCCGGCCGCCCCACGCCTTTGCAATTTGCGGAGCGGCTCACGTCCAAGTTGGGCGGCCCCAGGATTTATCTGAAGCGCGAGGATTTGTTGCATACCGGCGCACATAAAATTAACAACGCCATCGGCCAGGGATTGTTGGCGGTAAAAATGGGCAAGCCGCGCATCGTGGCAGAAACGGGCGCGGGACAACACGGGGTAGCGTCCGCCACCGTAGCCGCGCATCTTGGTCTCGAATGCACGGTGTACATGGGCACCGATGATATGGCCCGGCAGTCGCCCAACGTTTCGCGCATGCGCATTCTGGGTGCGAAGGTTGTTGGCGTGGAGTCCGGCAGCCGCACCCTAAAAGACGCCATCAACGAAGCGATGCGCGACTGGGTCACCAATGTGCGAAGCACGCATTATCTTCTGGGCTCTGTGCTGGGCGCGCATCCCTATCCCACCATGGTGCGCGATTTTCAGTCGGTGATCGGCCGTGAAGCGCGCGAGCAAATCCTGGCCGCGGAAAAGCGTTTACCGACGCACCTGTTCGCCTGTGTGGGTGGCGGTTCGAATGCCATTGGACTCTTCCATCATTTCCTGCGTGACAAAGACGTGAAGATGATTGGCATTGAGGCTGGCGGCCGCGGCACCTGTTCCGGTGAACACGCCGCGAGGCTCGGCGCCGCACAAGGATTTATCGGCGCGCGTCCCGGTGTCCTTCACGGCACCTACACCTACGTGCTGCAAAATGAAGACGGGCAGATTTCCGCCACGCATTCGATTTCCGCCGGGCTCGATTACCCGGCAATCGGTCCGGAACACGCGTGGCTCGCGGATGAAAAGCGCGCTGAGTATTTTGCTATGTCAGACAATGCGGCGCTGGATGCCGCGCGTTTGCTGTGCCGCTGCGAAGGAATTATTCCGGCGCTGGAATCAGCGCATGCTCTTGCAGGCCTGATGGAACGCGTTTCGTCGTTACAGAAAGACGATCTAGTCATACTCAATTTATCCGGGCGCGGCGACAAGGACATGGACACTTACTCGCGCCTGCTCTAAGCTTTCCCGATAAATAATGAGCATTATCGCCGCGCAACCAAACCGTATCGAAAACTGTTTTGCCACGCTCCGTGCGGCCGGCGAGATGGGCATTGTCGCGTACATCACCGCCGGCGACCCTTCGTTGGATGCCACGCTGGAATTTGTGCTGGCGCTTGAAGAGGCCGGCACGGACGTCATCGAGCTGGGAGTGCCGTTCAGCGATCCGTTGGCGGATGGCCCGACCATTCAACGCGCATCGGAACGCGCCTTGAAATCCGGCGCCAGCTTGCCCAAGATTCTGGAACTTGTGGGCCGCATCAGGAAATCTTCGCAAATTCCGCTGGTGCTGTTTAGCTATTACAATCCAATTTTGCAAATGGGGCTGGAAAAGTTCGCCGCCGCCGCTTCCCAAGCAGGAGTTGATGGTGTGCTCGCCACGGATCTATCGCCGGAAGAATCCGTAGAATACCGGCGCATCCTCGCGGCGTATCATTTGGACACAATTTTTCTGTGCGCGCCGACTTCCACAGACGAGCGGCTGGCTAGCATCGCGGCATGTTCGAGTGGGTTCCTGTATCTGGTGTCGCGTACTGGCGTTACCGGAGCGAAAGATACGTTGCCCGATGATTTGCCGGCGTTGTTACGAAGAGTGCGAAATTTTACGACGCTGCCTATCGCTGTAGGGTTCGGAATTTCGCTTCCGGGACACGTTACTTTGCTGGGCGGGCTTGCCGACGCTGCGGTAGTGGGGTCCTCTTTGGTTGCTGAAATTGAACACGCCAAAACACCTCAACAGGCCGCGAAGGCTCTGCGCGACCGGATCGATACCTTGAAAGAAGCGGCTCGCCACGGGCTTTCCAAGCGCGAGGCGGCGCCATGAATCTCCACGACTGGCGAAGCCGCATCGATGAGATCGACCGCAAACTGGTGGACTTGCTGAATGAGCGTTCGCGTTGCGCTCTGGAAATCGGCAAACTCAAACAAGCGGCAAATTTGCCGCTTTATCAGCCAGAACGCGAGAAAGAAGTGTTGGAAAACGCCGAGCGATCGAATCCGGGCCCGCTAACAGATGGCGCGATTCGGCGTCTATTTGAACGCATTATCGATGAAGCGCGGTCGGCGGAACGCGCGGCCATGGAGCCGGAAGCGAAAAGTTCTAAAGAATAATTCGGCTAAAAAAAGAGATGGAACCCATGCAAATCGAAGAAGGGAACAAAGAGCGCTCATGGTTATTGTGATGCAAGAGGGCGCCACAGACGCCCAGATTCAACATGTGATCGACCGGCTGGTTGGAAGCGGATTTAACGTGCATCGCTCCACCGGAGAATCGCACACTGTGCTTGGCGCCGTAGGCGTGCACCGCGATTTCGATCACCGCGATTTCGAATTGCTCGATGGCGTGCGCGAGGTCATGCGCGTCACGCAACCTTTCAAGCTCGCCAGCCGCCAATTTAATCCGCAAGGAACGATTATCAATCTGGGCCGCGGTGTGACCGTCGGCGGTAATGAAGTGGTCGTTGCCGCTGGACCTTGCTCCGTGGAATCGCGTGAGCAGATTCACATCATCGCGGAAAGCGTAGCGAAGTCCGGAGCTAAAATTCTGCGCGCTGGGGCATTTAAGCCCCGCACGTCACCATATGCATTCCAGGGCATGGGCGAAAAGGGTTTGGAATTTATGCGTGAGGCCGCTGAAAAATTCGGCCTCTTTAGCGTGAGCGAAGTTATGGATGCTTCGCAGATTCAAATGATGATCGGCTACGTGGATATTCTGCAGGTCGGCGCGCGCAATATGCAGAACTACCATTTACTGCGCGCATTGGGTGAAGTGCGCAAGCCGATCCTGCTCAAGCGAGGAATGTCCGCGACCATGGAAGAGCTGTTACTCAGCGCTGAGTACATCCTCGCCGGCGGAAACCCGGACGTCATTTTATGTGAGCGGGGCATCCGCACCTTTGAAACCTACACGCGCAATACTTTTGATATTGCCGCCATTCCGGTGATCAAGAAGTTGTCGCACCTGCCCATGATGGGCGACCCTTCTCACGGCACCGGGCGTCGCGATAAAGTGGCACCCATGGCGCGCGCCGCCGTGGCCGCCGGAGCCGACGGTTTGTTGATTGAAGTGCACAACGATCCTGATCACGCGCTGTCCGATGGAGCGCAATCGCTCGATCCTGGGCAGTTCGAGCAATTGATGGGCGAGTTGCGTATCATCGCGCCAGCTATTGGGCGGCGCGTAGCCTGACTATGGCCTAATTCTTAGCCTGAATTCATGTCACCACCGCACCTCATCAATCGCGTCAGCATTCTTGGCACCGGCTTGATCGGTGGTTCTTTTGCGTTGGCACTTCGCAAATATACGGACGGGATTCACATTACCGCCTGGGATCGTCCGGATACCGTGACCCGTGCAAAAGATCTGGGCGCAGCGGACGAGATTTTTTCGGGTGAACTGAAGCCTGCCATACACAATGCCGACCTGATATACGTGGCGCTGCCGATCAGTACCACGTTGGATATTCTGCCGGAGATTGCACGCCACAGTCCGCAACACGCACTAGTCACCGATGCCTGCAGCACCAAGGTGCGCATTGCGCACGCTGCGGAAGAATTGTTCAGGGGAAGTGCTGAGAAACTTTTTCTCGGCGGACACCCGATGGCGGGGAAGGAATCTTCCGGAATTTCGAACGCGGACGCAAATTTATTTCGCGACACCGCTTACGCGCTTATCGGAGAATCTTCGTCCAACGTCGATGATGAAGCGGTGCCGCACTCGTCGCCTGAAGGCGGTCCGGTCCCATCGCCTGCGACTCGTAAGTTGGGCACATCTAAAGAAGACCCACGTGTGGTCGCTTTCTTAAAGATCATCGGCAAAATTGGCGCGCGGCCACTTTGGCTTGGAGCGCAACAACACGATTACGCCGTGGGTCTCGCATCGCATCTTCCGCAACTCGCAGCGGTCGCGTTGGCTTCCTTTCTTTACGATCATCTGGACGAAAATGGCTTGCCCATCGCGCTCGCCGGCCCCGGGCTGCGCGACACACTGCGGCTGGCAGGCAGTCCGTACAGCACCTGGCGAGACATTGTGTTGACCAACAGGGAAGTTCTTTCGGCAGGACTCGATTTGTTCGCTCGCCGGCTGGACGAATTGCGCGACAAGCTCGCTTCCCGCGAACTGGAAGCCGACTTCGATGCTGCAAACGAACTGTACAAATTGCTGCGCAGCTTCTAACAAAATCGGGCGCGATCATCTTGTCCACGCCGGCACAGGTTACATTACACTAGGCGCTATTCGCGAGAGCTCTCATGGACAAACGGATTTCTTCGGCTGATGCCGCCATCGAAAAAGTGACCGATGGCGTCACCATATTGATGGGCGGCTTCGGTTTGTGCGGCATTCCAGAGAATTTGATTGCCGCGGTGCGCCGTAAAGGCACAAAAAATCTCACCATCGTCAGTAACAACGCGGGCATTGATGATTTTGGCATCGGAATTCTGCTGCAAAGCCGGCAAGTCAAAAAAATGATCTCCACCTATGTCGGCGAGAATAAATTGTTCGAACAGCAGGTGCTCAGCGGGGAACTGGAAGTGGAGTTGAATCCGCAGGGCACCTTGGCGGAACGCTTGCGCGCTGGCGGCGCCGGAGTACCCGCTTTCTTTACCCCCACTGGAGTGGGCACCATGGTTGCCGAAGGGAAAGAGACGCGCGAATTTGATGGACGGCAATACGTGATGGAGCGCGGACTGCGCGGCCAGTTCGCATTTGTGAAAGCGTGGAAAGGCGATCGCTGGGGAAACCTCATTTATCGCAAGGCGGCCCGAAATTTTAATCCCATGATGGCGACGGCCGCGGACTACGTGATCGCGGAAGTGGAGCAACTAGTGGATCTCGGGCAACTGGATCCTGACTCCATTCACACGCCGGGAATCTTTGTGAATGCCATCTTTCAGGGAACGGTATACGAAAAGCGCATTGAAAAACGCTGTATCAGGAAAGAATAGTTCGGGCAAGCTGGGCCACAGAAGTGAAAGGCGTACATGCTTCTAACCGAGGAACAAAAACGTGAACGCATTGCACGGCGTATCGCGCTGGAGTTACGCGACGGCTTCTACGTGAATCTTGGCATTGGCATGCCGACCGCAGTTGCGAACTATGTGCCGCAAGGGATGGAGGTGGTGTTGCAATCCGAGAACGGCATGCTGGGTGTGGGACCGTACCCGTTGGAATCTCAAGTCGATCCAGATTTGATCAATGCCGGAAAAGAAACCGTCACCGAACTACCCGGCACTTGTTATTTTTCGTCCGCAGATTCCTTCGCCATGATTCGCGGAGGACACGTCGACCTTACGGTTTTGGGAGCGCTGCAGGTGGATGAACGAGGGACGCTCGCGAACTGGGCAATTCCCGGAAAGATGTTGAAGGGCATGGGCGGCGCGATGGATTTGGTGGCCGGCGCTAAGCAGGTGTACATCGCCATGGAACACGCCACACGCGACAAGCGCCCAAAAATTCTGAAAAAGTGCACGCTGCCTCTTACCGGTGTGGAAGTCGTGGATCATATTGTCACGGAACTGGCGTTAATCGACGTGACGCCGGAAGGCTTGCTGCTTCGAGAATTGGCGCCTGGGGTTACCGTTGAAGAAGTTCAATCGCTCACTGAGCCAAGACTCTTGCTGCCTCCCGGTGGCCCGCGAACGATGCCTGTTTGATTTTCTATTTGATTCCCGCTTGGGCTAGGCCCTCAGGAAGAACTAAGCCGCCTCGAAGTACTGAACGAGTAATGAAAAGCGGAGAATACCGTCAAGCCTGTCACCGCATAAATTAGAAAACGATTTACGGGAGTGAATCCGGGATACGGATAAGCCGCCGACAAAACCACCATGAACACCAGAAGAATCTGTAAAGCGGTGGTCAGCTTTCCATAAATGCTGGGCGGAAAGGGGCGGTAGCCGGAAATGAGAAGAATTACCACAGCGACCATCAGTATCAGCACATCGCGGCTGAGCACAATGATGGTCAGCCACCACGCCAGTTTTTGTTTGAACGCCAGAATGATGAAAGAAGAAGAGAGCAGCAACTTGTCCGCGATGGGATCCAGATAGGCGCCCAGCGGGGAACGCTGATTCAGCTTGCGCGCCAATAATCCGTCGATACCGTCAGAAAGTCCCGCGACGACCAAAACCAGAAGCGCCCATCGGTACTGCTCATAAAAAATAAGTATCAGAAAAAACGGCAGGAAGCCCAGCCGCAACAAGGTGATTTGATTAGGTACTGTCCAGATGGGGCCTTGCATTGCGATGAGAATAGCGCAGTTCACGCAAATTGCGCGAGATAGTCACTGAGTGAGCGGCCTATTTTGCGTTGGAAAAGTTCCGCCATGGACGGAATAGAACCACTAGATTCGTCCAGAGAAATACGCTCCACGCGATTCATGGGAAAGAAAATGGTGGGGAATCCCACGCGCTCGCCGTCGGGCTCGTTGATGGCGCGCACAAAGTGGTCAAAAGAGTTGAGGTCAATGCCACGCACAGTGATGCCGGCCTGATTGAGGACCAGCAATTCGCCCCAGAATTTCTCCTTTGGAGAGTGCAAGCTCACGACAATAATTGAATGTATATTCATGGTGCGAATTTGATTGGGCCCATGGCGAGCCCGTTACACGCCGACGATACTGAGAGTAGCGCATTTCGCAATGCGGGAAACAGCTGAGTCGAGCTCCCGTGTTGTGTGGTTAAACCGTGGCCGGGAAAAGTTCACCGCAAGGGATCGCGGAAGTGCAGGATCATAAAAGCAAAGCTGGCCAGCAGGACAATTGCTGCGCTCCACCCAAGCGCATGAGCGCGTTTCAATTCATCAGGATTCATTGGTTCGCGATCGGCAAAGACTTTTCCCAGCCCAAAACCGGCGGCTAATCCGCCAAAGTGCGCCCAATTATCGATGCCGGACATAATAAAGCCGAAGACGAAGATCGAGACTACCCAGGAAATGAGGCGCGAACGCAACGCTTGCATGGACGAGCCGCCACGGCGAGTGGTGATGGCAATCATCACCCCGATCAGTCCTAATATCGCGCCGCTTGCTCCTACGCCGAGCGCGGGGTGGGGGCGGAACGGAGTAAAGGCGCTGAGAATGTAACCTGCAATTCCCGAGGCGGTATAAAGAAACAGAAAGCGCGCCGAGCCATATACTTCTTCCACTACGGGTCCAATATCCATCAGCACCATCATGTTGAAACCGATGTGAATTAAACCGCCATGAAGAAACATGGCAGTTACCAGGCGATACGGCTCGCCATGCACAATGGCTGGTACCCACAAGGCGCCAAGCCGGTAAAGAACCTCGCCATCAAGGCCGAATAGGATGCGCAAACCGCCGCCTTGGCCAGCTTGCAGCGTGAGAACCACGCTGATACCGAAGATCAGGATGTTCGCGATCAATAACGCGGTAGTGACCGGCGCGCGTCCTCCAAAAAATCCCGAGAAGCGCCGGTTTATGGCCGCCATTGAAAAAGTAAGATTGGTGCCGCACTGATGGCAACGCGTCGCGTTGATGCCCACCAAAGTTCCGCACGCAGGACAAATCTTAGGGCGCGGCTGTTGATCGCCGCCACCTCCAAAAAATCCGCTTATCGCGCTTCGCCAGCGATTCACGCGCATCTGCCACTGATAGGGAAGCGCCATTCTCCTCCTTGCGACCCGCACACCGCGTTCCTATAATACCCAAGTCGGCGAACTTGTCTGACTTGCGAAGTACGAGGGCGGGACAAATGGATAAATTTGAGGAAATTGGGCAACGACTCGACAAAGAACTGGCGCGTTTGCGCAAATACGTAGAAGAAGAAGTTGCGCCCGGCACCGAGAAGCGCACTGCACGATTCCTTCGCGAGGTGTCAGAATTGTTGACCGATGCTGCGAGAAAGCTGGAAGCGCGCACTGCGGGTCGCGAGACGGGATCTGCGAAAGACGCTCATTCCTAACAAGGCTGGAGCGACGCACGCATCTATGGGCCGCCAGTGAACGCAGCGATACCGCGACAGAAATTCAGCCAACAGCGTAATTCAGAGATTCTTCCTACCGCGTGGCCCACTCTAGAAATTGGCTCCTTCAAATTCGCACTCTTAATAATTTTGTTAGTCTCTGTGCTTACCGTGGTCTCAGGATGCGCCTCGCGTAGGCCGCTAGCGGCCAGTCAACCGCCTGAACCCTCCACGCCTGAAACGGTGTCGGAATCCGCCAAGAACTCAACCTCGCCTGTTTCCCCGCGTCCGGGGTCCGCTGCGAAGCGCCGCAGGGATGCTTCCATTCCTGTGCCTGCGGGCTACGAGGAAACGGGCGAAGCCTCGTGGTACGGAGTGCCCTTCCATGGACGGCAGGCCTCCAACGGCGAAATCTATGACATGAACAAACTGACCGCCGCTCATCGCACCCTGCCGTTCGAAACCATGGTGCGGGTCACCAACGAGAGAAATGGAAAATCCACCGTGGTGCGCATCACCGATCGTGGTCCCTTCGTGAATAACCGCATCATCGATCTTTCTTATGCCGCGGCGCGCGAGATCGATTCCATCGGTCCGGGAGTCGTGCCGGTGCGCCTGGAAGTTCTATCAACGGGGATAAATCCTGAGGCGGGATTTTTTACCATTCAGGTCGGATCGTTTCGCGAGCGCGCCAATGCCGAGCGATTGCGAGAACGCCTGAGCGCGGCGTACTCTCCCACTTTTGTTAAGCGCTACGACACCAGCGGCGGTTCTTTTTACCGAGTGCACGTGGGCAAGGTATCCGGCGAAGAAGCCGCCAAGGAATTCGGCGAGCGGCTGCGCACGCGCGAGGGAGTGACGCCCATGGTCATTCGGCTCGATGATACTTTTTCGGAGGCGGGGGAAAATCAGTGAGCGCCGACTGTCTTTTCTGCAAAATCGCAGCGAAACAAATTCCCGCGAAAATCGTGTACGAAGATCCTGACGTTTTTGCTTTTGAAGATATTGGCCCGCAAGCGCCCACACATTTGCTGATATGCCCGCGTAAACACATCGTCTCGCTGGAAGACGTTACCGACGAGGATGAATTGATGCTTGGTCATTTGCAGACAGTGGCGGCAAAGCTAGCCCGTCAGAGAGATTTGAAGCAAGGTTTTCGCACCGTAATCAATACTGGCCAGAACGCGGGCCAGTCAGTGCCGCACCTGCATCTTCATTTATTAGGCGGAAGAAGCATGCGATGGCCCCCGGGTTAATAACCCAGGTGCTCAAGACACCAAAGTGGAACAGGAAAGATCTTAGTGGATAAAAAAGGGCGCCGCTGTCAACAAACAGCAGCGCCATTTTTTTCGCGCTCAATTCCCTGGTCAGGGTTATTGTGGCGTCAGAGTAATATCGTCGAACGCCAGGCTGTAACCCGTACTAGCAGGATTCTTTCCAACCACCTTAAAAGTAAATGGATAATTTCCGGCGCTGGAAAAATTAACAGCTCCCAGATCCGTTACGGCGTATGCATCAGCGTTGGCTATGAATTGGTCAACAGGAGGACCAACGCTGGCATTGTTGATGGCCGTTTGCAGTATGCCGCGAGGCTGATACTGTTTGTAGGAAATCTTCACGTCATACGTCCCAGCGGCAGGAACGTTAACCATAAAGGTCACATTGTCTCCCACGCTGGTGGAATAGAACATGGTGCCTAAACCGTCGGGGAAGTTCTGGTAACTGAATACTTGAACAGCTGGCCCAGATGTCTGTGCGGCGGCTGCCAGAGCCGCTGTTTGAACTACCAATGAGGTACCTATAGAGTATGACCACGTCAATATCTGTGCTGTGGATACCAAACCGCCGGTAGCGCCGGTGAAGCCCACGTAAGCGGTCGAGCCTACTGTGGCGGGAATGTTAACAGGCCAACTCGTGGTAAACGTCTGCGTCGGGTTGGAAGCGTCCTTAATAGTCATCGTCAGGGTAGTGCCGTCGTAAGTCATATGCACCGCCATGACGTCGCCAGATTGAAGGTTAACTCCACCTCCTATCGTGGTTGCTGGAACGGTCGGAACTGCGCCATTAAGATAGAGGCCTGTCGAATTGGTCCGTTCCCCCGCGTTGTCGTAGATATCAAATTTCACGGCAACGCTGTTGGTCATCCCTCCGTATCCCAGACTTCCCCCCCCAACACCTAGAGCCGTTGGCGCTGCCCCTTGAATTGCGAAGGTGATCCCATCGGCGCCAGGATTCGCTATTTGAAACGTGAAATCATTCGTGAAACTCTGAACATTTACCTTTTGATTCCAGAATGCGCTGCTGTCTTCAAAGGTCGTAGAAGTATCGCTCAGCTGGAGACGGTTGCCGGCTAAAACGGCATTCCCATTGAACTGCATTCCGGTGGCCGAGAAGCCAGATCCAAAATTTACTGCGCTCGAGCCGCCACCGCCGGGCGCGCTTGTTCCAGGCGTGAACGTCCAATTGATAATGTCTTGGACAGCGGTCAAACCGCCGGTACCCGCAGTAAACCCGGCAAAGGCGGTACTTGCGCCGACCACTGACGAGATATTCACCGGCCACGCGTGCGTGAAAGTAGCATTTGCAGTGGGATCGGTGATGGTCATGGACAGATTCGTTCCGTCATAGCTGATCTTAACGTTCAGGACATCACCACTGTGTAGATCGATGCCGCTGCCGGTCAGATCGACGGACGGCGTTGTGGGCGTCGCACCATTGGTAAACAGGCCGGTTGAATTCACTCCCTCGCCGGCATTGTCATAAAGGTCGAACTTGATCGCGACGCTTTTCTGCGACAGCGCCTCGCTCGGACCATTGGCGTATCCCAAGGCCCCGCCAGGGGGACCTAAGGCAGCGGTATTGTTGCCCTGAATCGCGAACGTAAATCCGTCCGCTGTTGGATTGGTGCCAGACGCGACCTGGAAACTGAAATTGGTTGTGAATTGTTGAATGTTTACCGGCGAGTTGTACCACGCTGCCGCGGCTTCACTTCCACCACCATCCGTTAGACGCAATCTTGTTCCATTCAACGTAGCGCTGCCATTGAGCGCCATCGCCCCCGCGGTAAAGCCGCCTCCCAAACCTACTCCACCGCCTCCCCCGGAGCCACTTCCGCCGGAGCTAATGGTATAGGTGCCAGCGGAGACTGAACTGTTCGAGTAGCCACTGGCGACTGTCAGGGCCTTAATAGTCTCAGTGGCACCGACCGGAATCGACTGCGAGTAAAGTGCTGATGAAACCGAGGGCGTTGAACCGTCCGTCGTGTAGTGGATCGAGGCGCCCGGGGTTGGCGTCGAGAGCGCTACCGACTGGACCGTAGCGTAGCTGCCGGGAGCGGGTGAGAAGATCGGGGCGGTAGCCTGCTGCGTGCCGCTCACGAAGGTCCAGGTCTGAATGTTTTGGGTGGCTGTCAACCCGCCAGTCCCGCCAGTGAACCCTACGAAAGCGATGTTGCTTCCGATGACCTGCGGAATGTTAATCGACCAACTGGTATTGTACACAGCACCCGTGGTCCCATCGGTGATGGTCATCGCAAGGGTGGCGCCGTTATAGGTCATATGTACGGAGAACTTATCCCCGCTGTGCAAATTAATGCCCGAGCTCGATAGATCGCTGGCTGGTGTGATCGGCACCGCGCTGTTTTGGTACAGGCCAGTCGAATCTATCCCCTCTCCACCGTTGTTATACAAATCGAATTTCACGGCGACGCTCTTGGCGATTCCGGCGTACCCTAAGCTACCTCCGGTGTTACCTAGCGCGGCCAAACCAGCATTCTGAATCGTGAAGGTAATGCCATCGGCATTGGGATTCACCAATTGAAAAGCAAAATCATTCGTGAATTGAGTGATGTTTACGGTGGTGTTGAACCAGGCGCTCCCGGCTTCAGCCGAACCGCCATTTGTCAGTTGCAGGACTCCATTACTTAACACAGCACTTCCGTTAAACCTCATGGAGTTTTGTGCTGAACCGAAGCCGCTGCCAAAGTTGATCGTCGATGATCCGCCCGACTGGGATTGCAGATTATAAGTTTCGGATGCAACTGCGCTGGGCCCATATCCCGAAGCGCTCGCGATGGCCTTGATCGTCTCGCTTGCAGTAACGTTGATTGGTCCACTGTATTTCGCGGAGGACGTTGTAGGGGTGCTGCCGTTCGTGGTGTAGAAAATGGACGCGCCTGGAGTACTGTCGGTGATCGCGACGGAAACTGACCCGGTGAAATTCTCACCTCCCGGATTTAACACCGGGGCGGAGGCTTGCGGAGCCGCACCCAAGAGCCCATAAACACTCAAAAAGTTAGAAGTGCCGACATACACTTTTCCATTGGTGATCGTAGGCACGACAAACTTGACAGCCGCGCCGGGATTATCGCGGCTGAGATTTTGACTGCTGCTGTACAACATGTTGACCACATTGGCCGCGCTGTGCGCCATAAGGACCGCTGGGCCACCGGAAGTATATGCATTGGTCAAGACATCCCAGACAATTCCATTGCTATTACCATTAGAAGAAATCGACGGGGTTGGTCCCGGATAGCCGCCATTTTCAGTGGGGTCGGCCGTATAGTTGCCAATGCTGCCGTTTAAAAACGAAAACGACTTCAAATTGTCGTTACTAGCCCAGAAATATAAATGTCCGTTCCAATAGGCGGGAGATCCCCAGACCCCGCCGATCTTCCCGGTAACTTCCTGAACGATGTTGTCCCCGCTGGAGTTGTATCCGCCGAGATTATCGCGGTCTACCAGGTAAATTCGCCCCTCCTTGCTCGCTTGCACCATGAGATGGGTGGGGCCACCAGAGAATTGATCCGGAAGCAACAACACGCCGCCAGAGCCCAGATCTAAGTCGTTGTTGCTGAGAAAATTTTGATTGAACGCGGTAAATTGGTCGCTGACCCTCATAGCGCCGCTGCTGGTCTCGATGCGAATCAGGTCGTCGCCATAGCTCATACTGTTGCTGTACGGAGGCGCTGCGTTAAACGCTCCGTTACCGGTAGCCACGAACAGGCGGCCGGAATTAACATTGTCGGCGGCCAAGCCGGCACCCGACATCCAAATGCCAGAGGCTGTTCCGTTCGCGGTTGGGCAGAAAACGCTGGTCTGCTGTAAGGTTGCTGCGTTGTAGGCCAGGATCCAGCCGTGATAGGGCCCCTGGTCGCCATGGGCCGCAAAAGCGATGTACACGGTTCCGTTGAGCAAAAGCAGCCCGGGACGGTTGTTTTCCAGCTTGGCATCCCAGCGCAACACGCCGCCCGAACTGCCGTTACCATTTCCATTCACTTGTGCCGACAGGGTAACGGGAGAACCAGATTTTTCCGCGCCGGTGGTGATGTCGAGAGCATGCAGGCGCTGGAAATAATTGCTGTTTTCCTTGGTTTTGCCCACCACATAAAGAGTATTTGTAGTGGTGTCGATCACTGGAGTAGCGGTGATTCCAATTTCGGGATTTATGTCGTCGGTGCCGACATCACCGCTGGGGACCGTAGTGGCTCCCCAACCCGCTCCATGCGATGAATCCAGCAGAGTAATTTTCCAAAGTGGTGAAGCGTTGGAGCCCGCATTGCTGTCGGCGTCGAAGGCATAAACGCTATCGTGCTCGGTGGCAACAAATACAACATTGTGCGTAGTGCCGGCCTGCACGGTACCTGAGCCCATCGTCACGCCCGCCACATAAAGTGGTTGGGCATAAGGCTGGCCGTCCAGCTGATAGGAAAACAGCCTTCCAAAGGTGTTGCTATTGACATTGGAGGGAGTGAGGATCGTTTCGTAGTTGTTCTGGCCCGTACGGGAATTATCGTTGTGCTGGGTCACCACGTTGGTTTGTGCTTGGGCCCCCAGCACGAAAAACGACAACAACGGGAGCAGCATTGCAAACCGCAACCGGCAAGTACCTGTGGATTTGAAAAGAAGAGCGCTCACGCTAAGAAGTTTTTTCGCTGAGCAACTCGCAAGGGAGCGAATTGCGAACGAGGACATCGCACGGTACTTCATCTGACTCTCCAGGATGGAACGAGCGCCCGGGCAGGGCCTGGACGCGTTTTGAAATTTTTATAAAGTTTGTTTGGTCTTGCTACGCCTGCTGGGGAGAGGCGCTTCGTTCAATGCACTGTCGGGGACCGTCAGATAAAGCACACGGAGTATACCTGTGATCGATTTTCGATAACAACTCCAAAATGCTTTTGGGAGGGTGCTGTCCGATTCCTGAGTTTTTACCCTTCTTCTGCATTATCATCTATTTTGGCGGTTCTATGTACGCGTGTGCGCAACTCCGCATCAGCGGTCCGTAATTTTGAAATGCGATACTCTAGCCCAAGCCGTCGATTGCATTCCGGCGAGCTCCAGTCCGGAGCGCCGGTAACATCTAAGAGGTCCGCGGGTCGCCTTTGGTACCGTTTTTTCAGGCGCAGCACCGCATTACGACGTGGTTTATCCGAAGTTATTGAGCTCACCTTTTCGCGGGTGAGGGAAGACAATATTTTGGATCTCGCGGCCCAGGTTTCGTTTTATTTCGTGCTGTCACTGGTGCCTTTCCTGATTGTGCTGGCTGCCATTGTAGGGTGGCTTCCATCAACGACGTTATGGCAATCGTTCGCTCAATGGATCACCGATTATTTCCCTAATCGTTCCAGGCAAGCGGTTTTTGCCACCATCCTGGATCTGACGCGCGGGTACACCGGATATCTTTCCTTCGGATTGTTGGCATCGGTGTGGAGCGCTTCTTCGGGCTTTATGAGTCTGATGGAAGCTCTGAGCATTGCGTGCTGCGGGACCGATACCCGTGGTTACTGGAAAAAGCGCGCCATTGCGACGGTGACTACGCTCATAGCTTCTTTGTTTTGCCTGATGGCTTTCGGACTTTGGACCCTCGGTCACTGGGCCACGCGCGAAATATATAGTGAACTCAAATTTGTGGGCACCATCCACTTTCGATGGAGCGTGGTCGCCTGGTGGCTGGGAACGTTGTTCCTCATGTTCGTGGCACTAACTTTGATCAATCATTTTCTTCCTGACATGAAGCGGTCTTGGCGATGGTTTACCATCGGCAACATCTTTTCAGTGACAGCCATCATGGTCGTATCGGTGGCGTTCAATCTTTTCTTGCTTTACAGCCCTACGGTTCCTCAGGTGTACACCGTGTTGGCTGGATTTGTGATTTTGATGACCTGGATTTACGCCGCCATCGTGATTATCCTGATCGGGACAGAACTGGATATGGCGATCACGCTGCTACATAAACGCAAAGAAAACGCCGCCTGAGACGTCGCTTAGTCTCTTAACAATTCCCTTGGTTTCCGCATCTAAATAGCGACTTGTCTATGTCCGATCCTAACAACCTTCCCTCGTACGGTCCGGCAGCACTCGATGCTGCTCTGTTTCGTCCCCCGATTCGCGAGTGGTTCGAGGCCGTTTTCGCTGCTCCGACCAGGCCACAACTGCAGGGCTGGCCGGCGATTGCGCGCGGCCAATCGACTTTAATTCTTGCCCCCACCGGAACGGGCAAGACTTTAGCGGCCTTTCTCTGGTGCATCAACCGGCTCATGTTCACGCCCGTGCCGGACAAGCAGCAGCGTTGCCGCGCCCTTTATATTTCACCGATCAAGGCCCTGGCCGTCGACGTGGAGAGGAATTTAAGGGCGCCGCTAGTGGGTATTGCGCAAGCCGCCAAGCGAATGGGAATTGAATTTCATGAGCCACAGGTTGCCATTCGAACGGGTGACACGCCACCGGCCGAGCGTGCACGTTTCCTGCGCCAACCCGCGGACATTCTCATCACCACACCCGAGTCTCTTTATCTGTTGCTGACTTCCAACGCACGTGAGTCACTCCGCTCTATCGAAACGGTAGTCATCGATGAGATCCATGCGTTGGTACCCAGCAAGCGCGGTTCGCATCTGGCGTTGTCGATGGAGCGACTCGAGCATCTGTGTGGGCGGCGATTACAAAGGATTGGTCTTTCCGCCACGCAGCGGCCTTTGGAAGAGGTAGCTCGCTATTTAGGCGGCGTCGACACGAGTCGTGCAAAAGAATCGCCGTCCGTTACCGCCACCAATGGATCGGAAATTTTGCCTGAGCAGGAGAGCGACACTCTTTCGGTGGTCTATCGTCCCGTTACGATAATTGATGCCAGCGAGCCAAAGCGTCTTGATCTCCGCGTGGAGATTCCTGTTGAGGATATGACACGCCTCGACGAAGTCGATCGTTTGCCAAGTGGCCCGGCGTCACAAGGACCGACGCGACCCTCGATCTGGAGTGCCATCCACCCAAAGCTTCTTGAACTGGTGCGCTCTCACCGTTCAACGCTGATTTTTGTGAATAGCAGGCGCCTCGCGGAAAGAATTTCCGCAGCGGTAAATGAATTAGCCGGTGAAATCCTGGTGCGTGCGCATCACGGCAGCGTGGCCGTGGCGCAACGTAAAGAAATTGAAGATCGCTTGAAACTTGGAACTTTGCGCGGGCTGGTAGCTACTTCTTCTCTTGAATTGGGCATCGATATGGGCGCCATCGATCTGGTGGTGCAAATCGAATCGCCATCCTCGGTCGCCAGCGGCATGCAAAGGGTTGGGCGCGCCAGCCATCACGTCGGTGCGGTCAGCTCCGCGATCATTTATCCCAAGTATCGCGCCGACCTGGTCGCCTGCGCGGCCATCACCCGCGCCATGTATGAAGGCAATGTCGAGTCCGTGCACTACCCGCGCAACCCGCTCGATGTGTTGGCGCAGCAAATCGTTGCCATGGTCTCAGTGGAGCCGTGGGAAGTAGGCGACATTTTTAAAGTCGTTCAATCCGCGGCACCCTATGCGGGCTTAACCTTGGGAGTCTTCGAGAGTCTGCTGGATATGCTTTCAGGGCGCTATCCCTCGGAGGAGTTCGCGGAACTTCGCCCTCGGCTTACCTGGGATCGGCTTGCCAATAAATTAACGACACGGCAGGGCGCGCGGCAGGTTTCCATCATCAACGGCGGCACCATTCCAGATCGCGGCTTGTACGGCGTATTTCTGTCCGGAGCTACCAAAGGCGCGCGTGTCGGTGAACTTGACGAAGAGATGGTGTTCGAAAGCAGGGCCGGCGACACCATTATTCTCGGGGCCTCCACCTGGCGTATCGAAAATATTTCTCATGATCGCGTGCTCGTTTCTCCCGCGCCCGGCGAACCCGGGAAGATGCCCTTCTGGCATGGTGATACCGCTAGCAGGCCTGCCGAATTCGGAGAAAAAATTGGGCGCATGACTCGCGAGTTGCTTGCCTTGCCGCGCTCCGTGGCATTTTCGAAACTCGTTGAAGAACATAGCCTGGATGTTAACGCCGCCGAGAATCTTCTTCGCTATCTGCAAGACCAAGTTGCGGCCACGCAACGCGTGCCCAGCGACGAAGACGTAGTAATGGAAATTTGCCGCGACGAGCTTGGCGATCGTCGCGTATGCGTCCTGACTCCTTTTGGCAGCCGCGTGCACGCCCCGTGGTGCATGGCGGTGACCGCAAAACTGCGCGCTGAGCGTGGAATAGAAGTCGAATCCATGTGGTCCGACGACGGTTTCGTTTTGCGCCTGCCGGACACCGACGCTGCTGTAGAAATTGAAGATTTTGTCTTGTCTCCCGCGGAATTTAGAGAATTGGTGTTGCGCCAACTGGGCTCCACTTCCTTATTTGCCGCCAAATTTCGCGAAGCAGCCTCCCGCGCGCTGCTTTTGCCAAAGCGTCGGCCCGGTATGCGCGCGCCTTTATGGCAACAACGCAAGCGTGCCGCGGATTTGTTGGCCGTGGCCTCCCGATTCTCTTCGTTTCCCATAATTCTCGAAACGTATCGCGAATGCATCCGCGACGTTTTTGATTTGCCTGCCGCCGCAGGGATTCTCAGCAAGATTCAACGGGGCGAAATTCGATTGACCCGCGTGGAATCCGACAAGCCTTCTCCGTTCGCGGGTGCGCTGCTCTTTTCCTACATCGCGAATTACATCTATGAAGGTGATGCCCCGCTGGCAGAACGCCGCGCCCAGGCACTATCCATCGATCAATCCCAACTGGAAGAATTACTCGGCGACACCGATTTGCGTGAGTTGCTTGATCCAGCCGCGCTGGATGAAGTGGAGGCGAAACTTCAGGCCTTGGAGTCCGACTATCAAGCTCGTCACGCTGATGGCCTCCACGACTTGTTGTTGAAGCTTGGCGATTTGTCCGACGCCGAAATTGCCGCGCGCTGCGCTTCTCCGGAAGTTGCCGCCATGGCTGCGGAATTGAGCAACGCCCGCCGCGCCGTGCGTGTACGCATTACCGGCGAAACACGCACCATCCCCGCCGAATATGCAGGCCGGTACCGCGACGCATTGGGCACACCGCTGCCTCCCGGCCTGGCGGAGGTGTTCCTCCAAGCTCCAACCGACCCTTTGACGGAAATAATTCGCCGCTACGCGCGCACTCACGGTCCATTCACGACCGCCGATATAGCAACGCGCTATCAGTTGCAACTGCCCGCGGTCGAGTTCGTGCTGAACAAATTAAATTCTCAAGGCAAATTGTTGGAAGGCGAGTTTAGGCCCAACGGTCATCACCGCGAATGGTGCGATCCGGAAGTGTTGCGGCACATCCGCAGGAAAAGTCTCGCGCGTTTACGCCGGGAGATCGAGCCGGTCGAGCAATCTACATTCGTTAGATTCTCGACGCGATGGCAAGGAGTTACCGTTCCGCGCCGCGGGCTGGACGCATTGCTCGACATCATTGAGGCCTTGCAGGGTGCCGCGCTCCTCGTTTCGGAGCTGGAGACAGAAATTTTGCCCGCGCGTGTTGCCGATTATCAACCCGGCAATCTCGACACCCTCATGGCAGCTGGGGAAGTGACTTGGGTAGGCGTCGAACAAATTGGCGATCGCAACGGCCGTATCGCGTTGTACCTGACGGAGTCTTTGCCGCTTTTACGTTTGCCCGAAGGCGCAACGGTAGCGGGCGTAATGGCGGCGGGCCACGCCATCCCCGAACAGATTCCTCATTCGGAGCGCGCCGAAAAAATTGCTGAATTTCTCGCTCGGCAAGGGGCATCCTTCTTTTCCGAAATTCACACTGCGTGCGGCGGAGGTTTCCCCGGTGACACCGTGGAGGCGCTGTGGCAGCTCGTGTGGGCCGGCAGAATCACTAACGATACTTTTTATCCACTTCGCAAGCTTTTGCGGCCGGACGATCGCAAACGCAAACATGGGTCGTTCGATGATGAGCGCCCAGGTTCCCCTGGATATTTGCGGCGTCTGCGCTCGCGCACTATTACGGGCCAAGCGCATGGCCGTTGGTCGCTAATCGGGCAACGCATCACCGTAGCGCTGACCCCCACGCAATGGAGCGCCAACATCTCGCAGCAAATTCTGCAGCGGCACGGCATCGTCATGCGCGAGACGGCCATCGCAGAAAATATTCCTGGCGGCTATAACACTATTTACCCGGCGCTGAAAACTATGGAAGACAGTGGCTGGGTCCGCCGCGGCATGTTTGTTTCCGGGCTGGGCGCAGCGCAATTCGCCATGCCTGCCGCGGTGGATATGTTGCGCAGCCTGCGAATCGATCCTGTTACTCCGGAAGTTTTGCATCTTGCCGCCACCGATCCCGCCAACCCCTACGGCACTTTGATTTCTTGGCCGAAGATTGAAGGCGAATCCGATGAGCCGCTCACTCATCATTCCATGGCGCGAACAGCTGGGGCATCGGTCATTTTAATAAATGGACAGCTCGCCGCTTTTTTGCGCCGCCGCAATCCCGCTTTGCGTGTTTTTCTTCCGGAGTCTGAACCGGAACGCAGCCTATTCGCGCGTGAGCTCGCCAAGAAACTGGCGGAGCTGGCCGTCCGGCGCCTCAACCTTCGGCAAGGTCTTTTGATCGGCGAAATCAACAATGCTCCAGCACGCGAACATTTTCTTGCCACCTATTTAGAAGTCGCTCGTTTCGTGAATACCGTGCTCGGTTATCAAATGCGCCGCACCAAGCCTCTCGTCGTTAGCTCCGATCCGGTCGCGGATGCCGAAGACGAAGACACCCCCGATATTCAGGAAACCGCTTGAGATGCCCGAAGGCGACACCATTTATCGTGCGGCTCGCACCTTGAATCTTGCGCTTGCCGGGCAAACCATCACATCTTTCGAATCAGTTTTGCCGCATCTTTCCCGCGTGGAAGTCGACCATGGAGTTGTCGGAAGAACCGTCGAGAAAGTAGAAGCGCGAGGGAAGTGGCTGCTCATATACTTATCGGACGACCTTATTCTTCTCTCCCACATGCTCATGAGTGGCAGTTGGCATATCTACCGGCCGGGCGAAACATGGCAACGTCGGCGTTACGATATGCGCGTAGTAATTGGCACACCCAAAATTCTGGCGGTAGCCTTCAACGTCCCAATTGCGGAATTCCACACCGCCGATTCGCTCACCCGTCGCGAAGGCTTCAAATCCGCCGGGCCATCCCCGCTAGCGGAAAACTTTGATGAATCGGAAGTTATAGCGCGATTGCGCGCCCGGCCGGACTTGGAAATCGGTGTCAGCCTGCTTACGCAATCGCTGCTCTCAGGAATCGGCAATGTTTTTAGGTCAGAGATTTGTTTCGCGTGTGGCATTAACCCGTTTCGAACGGTCTCGGACCTTACCGACGATGACCTGAAGTCCCTTGTCTCTAAAGCGCGCAAATTCATGCTTGCCAACGTAACGTCAGGGTCCGGCGATAAAATTTCTACCTATGTTCCAATGCGCCGAACCACCGGCCGTGCAAACCTTTCGGAACGTTTGTGGGTCTACAAGCGGACCGGCGAACCTTGCCGTCATTGCGGCAGCCCCATCGTTTCACGCAAACAAGGATTCGAGCCGCGCACTTCCTTCTGGTGTCCACGTTGCCAGCCAATGGGGATGAAGCGCGCAAGCGCTTAACTTCATGCGCCGGTTCGTGCAGACCTGCGAAGCCGTAGCCGCAACCACCAAAAAAACCGCCAAAGTCACGCTTGTAAGCGAACTTTTCAAATCGCTGCCACTTGAAGATGCCGCCAGCGCCGCGATTTTCCTGACCGGTCGGCCATTTCCGCGTCGCGATGAACGTGTCCTCGGCGTAGGCGGCTCGCAACTAGCGAAAATTGTCATCGAACTTGCCGGCGCCGATGCTTCCGACCTCGGAAAAAGCTATCGCGCACACGGTGACCTCGGTGACATGGCCGAACATCTCCTGCTCAAACGCCCAAGCACCGCCGAAGTCTCACTGCAACAAGTAGCAAAAACATTCTGCCAGCTTTCAGATGTTCGCACCGCAGCAAAAAAGATGGCGTTGATAAAAAATTTATTCGAGCACATGAGCGCCGGTGAAGTGAAGTACGCCATAAAAATAATGACCGGCGACTTACGCATCGGATTGAAGGAGAGCCTTGTCGAAGAGGCCATCGCCAAAGCTTTCGATCGTCCTGTGGATGCAGTTCGCCGCGGCAACATGCTGACCGGCGACATTGGCGAAACGCTGCGCGCTGCCGCTTCTGACGCTTTAGCCTCCGTTCGAATGCGCCTTTTCCATCCCATTGGTTTCATGCTGGCCACTCCAGTGGAAACCGCCGGCGACATACTTCCAGACGGGCGAGGTTCAGTCTTGGTCGAGGAAAAGTACGACGGCATTCGCGCGCAGGTACATAAAACCGCCGATGGAGTAAGAGTTTTTTCTCGCACCCTCGACGAAATCGTCGAGTTTCCCGAGCTCAACGTGTTCTTCGGCAAGTTGCCCGGCGAGTTGATCCTGGACGGAGAGATGTTGGCTT
Source organism: Candidatus Methylomirabilota bacterium (assembly GCA_035490135.1). Lineage (GTDB taxonomy): Bacteria > Acidobacteriota > Terriglobia > Acidiferrales > UBA7541 > Acidiferrum. The sequence continues at coordinate 4,599 of DATHGV010000332.1, read as the reverse complement.
GGCACGGTTCGCGGCCGCTTCCATTCACGGAGTTGCAGAAACGGCTAGGCAGAAAACAACTGGATCTTTGGTTGCAACACGAAATTCCGGTGCGCTTTGCGGCCTTCGATTTGCTCTATCAGGACGGAACTCTGTTGCTTGACGAACCGCTCGAGCAGCGGCGTGGACGGCTGGAAAAAATTCTGCCGCCGGGCGATGCATCGCCAATCTATACCGCGCCTGCACTTCGTTGTGAGTCCGTTCCGGCCATTCAACAAGCCTTCCAGGATTCGCTGGCCGCCGGGCACGAAGGCATCGTCGTAAAACGCCCAGAATCGCTGTACACGCCGGGGCGACGAGGTCGGTCATGGTTCAAACTAAAGGAGCCTTTCGCAACTCTCGATGTGGTAGTGACAGCAGTCGAATATGGACATGGCAAGAGGCATGGACTGTTTTCCGATTACACCTTTTCGGTGCGCGACGGCCACCAACTTTTGACCATTGGCAAAGCGTATTCGGGACTCACTGACGCGGAAATCAAGGCTGGTACAGAATATTTTTTGCAACACACCGTCGAAGATTTGGGCGCACGTAGACTTGTTGAGCCGACCGTAGTCATGGAGGTGGCCTTCAATAACATTCAGAAGTCACAGCGCCACGAAAGCGGCTATGCCCTCAGATTTCCGCGCATTTTGCGGTTACGCCCCGATAAGCCCGTGACGGAGATCGATACACTCGAGCGCGTCGCTCAGCTTTATTTCAGGCAGATTACCTTGCCCAGAAATACTCAATGACTTTGTGACTGCCAGCGCTTTGAATCCCCCAGCGATGACAGTAATTACGGTCACGATAGATGCCAGGCTTGCAAGGAACTGAAATCCTGTATATAAATCATTTAGGCTGTCCGGTGCCGCGGCCTGAGAATATACATCTCGGGTAAATGTTCCAAACAATCTGATGCTGTTCTAGGTTTGTAGCGACTGGCCGCGATAATTTTTGTAGGGAGCAAATGTTTATGCCAGTTAGAATTCTTGTTGTCGACGATCATGAAGTGGTGCGTCAGGGAATACGCACTATTCTCTCGGCGCGTCCCGAATGGGAAATTTGCGGCGAGGGGGTTAATGGCCAGGAAGCTATCAAGCTTGCCGAAGAGCTACGCCCTGACGCCATCATTATGGACATAACCATGCCGGTGATGAGCGGACTGGAAGCGACGCGCCAAATTACCAAGAATAAGAACAGCGCCCCCATTCTCATTTTCACCATGCATGAATCCCGAAGTCTTGCGGACTCTGTCCGCGAGACGGGGGCACGTGGGTTTGTATTTAAGTCGCGCGCGGCTCACGATTTGATCCATGCTTTGGACGTTCTGTTGCAAAACGGAACCTATTTTGGGCCCAACGGGGACAAAAAGAATTCGCCGGCGAAAGATGACACTAATCGCGGAATCAGTTTTTTGCGAGCCTTGGATTTCTTGAAACGTCCGGCTTTTGTAAGCGATCTCGCTTAAAAAGGTGCACCGCGAGTCTAGCGGGTTTTGCCGGTTTTATTTTTAACCGGCGATAGTCGCTGGTCTAACAATTCCAAAGCTTCTGATAGCGATTGTCGCTTGTTCCAGAAATCTCCCCACAAATTTCCAACTTTCTTGATTCGTTGCTCCACGTTGTTCAGATTCCAGCGGTCAGCGGTGAACTCTGTTTTCAATTCCACCGGGGTCACCGGGGTTGACACCGGTGCGCCTGGATAGGCGCGAGCCGAATAGACTGTCGCGAGGGGCTTTCCGCGCGCATTTTGCAACGCATCCATCAGCACTTTCCCGCGCGGCCTTTTGTGCACCGTGCGTTCAAAGGTAATCAACCCGGGCAGCTCGTTATCGGCGATGCGCCCCACAAGTTCGGCGAAGCCTCTAGTCTGCGCGTAGGTGTATTGAGGTTCGAGAGGTACAAAAATATGAAAACCGGAGGCTCCGGAAGTTTTGAGGAAACTGGAAAGCTTTATGGAATGCAAAATCGCGTAAATGGTCCGCGCAATTTTAAGCACCGTGGAAAACGGCGTTCCCGGCGTGGGATCCAAATCAAAGAAAACATAGTCCGGGAAATCCTGCGTTTTGCTGCGGCTTGACCATGGGTTGTGGTCAATACATCCCAAATTGGTCAGGTAGATGAGCGACGCGAGGTTATTGGCCATCAGGTAAGGCATATCCCCGCCGCGTTCTTCGGAATGAACCGGGGCCCGCTCTATCCAATCGGGAACGGATTCCGGCGCCTCCTTCTGGAAAAATGCTTTTTCCCGAATTCCGTTTGGATACCGCCGCAACACCATGGGGCGATCTTTCAGAAATGGAAGCATGAGCTGCCCCACGCGAAAGTAATAGGTCAGCAAATCCCGCTTCCGTATGCCGCTTTCGGGGAAATAGATTTTGTTTAGATGAGTAAGCCGCAGAACATGGCCGCCTATTTCGACATTCAGGTTCTCCGAGGCACCTTTGCGAATTTCGTTTTCAATGCCGTCGGTCAAAACGGTCTCGCCCGGCTTGGTTGGAAGCGACGTCTGTTTTCCGGAACGCGGTGAATTAGTTGTTGATCGTGATTTTGTCAGGCGCTTGCCTTGTTTCGCCTGCGGATCTGCTGGCACGGGCCGATCAGTTTCCGATTGTGGTGAGCGATCGGGCGAATCTTCTCGACCGCGATCTTCATCTGCTTGCAGCGTACAATCCCTGGGCGCCACATCCGTACGCGTGGCCAGAAACACTGGCGCGCGCAAGCGACGGCCGTCAGTCCAATTCCCGTACTTCACGCGAGCCACCAGGTCTGGTTTCACCCACTCAATTTTTTCTTTTAATTTCGGTGCGTCGCTAAAAACACTTTTTGCCTGTCTAAGGTTTTGCAATTGCTCGTATATTTCTTTTTGCTTGGCGTAATCAAAGCCTGTTCCTACGCTGCCGATAAATTCAAGCTCCGGTCCGTCGTAAAGGCCCAGCACCAGGGCGCCAAAAAATTCACGGGTGCGTCTCGGTGCCGTCCAGCCGCAAATCACAGCATCCAGTTCATTCACAATTTTAAATTTCAGCCACAACGAAGTTCTCTGTCCTACATACGCGCTGCCTCGTTTTTTTCCAATAATTCCTTCGAGCGATTGCTGTCTGGCTGCTTCGTATAGTTCTGTGCCTTTCGCGATTTCGTGTTCCGAGTAACGGATGTGGTTATTGGGCCGCAGGATTTGCTTGAGCAGTTCTTTCCGTTTTTCCAGCGGAACTTTTCGCAAGTCATAGCCATCGCAGTACAACAAGTCAAACGCATAGTACGTAGCTGGAGTGGATTCCAGCAGCTGCCGCGAAGGATTTCGAACGCCTGCGCGATTCTGCAACTTTTGAAAATTACTTCGGCCCGCCGAATCCAGTGCCACTATTTCGCCATCGACAATCGCTTCGTTTGCGTCCAGCTGATTGGCCAGGTCTCGAACTTCTGGGTATTCGAGAGAAATCTCTCTGCCGGCACGTGAGCGCACCGATACTTCTCTGTTCGCCATATACGCGAGGCCGCGCACGCCGTCCCATTTCACTTCGAAGAGCCAATCTGGATTTGAGAATGGTCTCTCGCTTAGCGACGCCAGCGTCAGTGGAATAGAACGCGGCATTGCCGTTTTGCGCGCACCCGCAAGGGAACTAATCTTATTGGTCTCCAGCGGCGCGCGTGCCGGTCGGCCAAGCTTCACGTCTTCCAGCGTTCGCCCAGAAACAATCGATTGTGCATGCTTTTCCGCGTCCCAAAGCGGATCGGCAAATTCATCGCGATGCTTGATCAACAGCCATTCGTTTTTTACTTTGGAGTTTTTCAGCTCCACCAAAACAAAACTGCCACGCACTTTTTTTCCGTGCAGAATAAATTTCAGCTCGCCGCGCGCCAGTTGCGCATCGCCATCCAAATGGCCTTCCAGTTCATAGATGCCCTGATCCCAGACGATCACTTCTCCGCCGCCGTATTGCCCCTTCGGAATCACTCCTTCGAATTTGCGGTATTCGAGCGGATGATCTTCCACGTGAACGGCCAGCCGTTTATCCCCCGGATTCAACGAAGGCCCCTTGGGCACCGCCCATGACTTCAAAACGCCGCCAACTTCCAGGCGCAGATCGTAGTGCAGCCTGGTCGCCGCGTGCTTTTGGATCACGAACCGCGCCTTCGCCTCGCGGGCGACGCTGCCGGCCGGTTCGGCGGTTTTATCAAAATGCCTTTTCTGCCGGTACTCTGCGAGTTCTTTCATCCGGTATGTGTCACGAATGCGGTCAGCAAACCCGCAGTGGAATCTTCACTCAGAATAAGCACTCTCCTCGGAGGAGTCGAGCTTATCCGAGTCCGCGCCTCTTTCATGCGCGCATCGTTGGTGCATCAATGATTTACCTTATTTGTGCGCCGAAATTTACGTCGTAGCATGGCTAGTCTGACGCCGCCGAAGGTAGCCGGGAGCAACCATGGTTGGAAATAGTGGCCTTCGTGAAAGAAGAGCAAATCGATCCGATTTATTTTGATTCTTCGTATTTTGCGTTGCCGGAAAAAGACAGCGAGAAAGCCTACGCGTTGCTATGGAAGGCGCTGGAGGATAAACATCGCGTCGCCATTGCCA
>DATHGV010000331.1:0-58636 GCA_035490135.1 Candidatus Methylomirabilota bacterium | reverse complement strand
CGCGCGATCGTGAACAGCACGGTGGGCGAGAGGGTCTTCGATTTTCCTAAGAAGTCGCAGGTACAGTTACCTGATCTGAAAGCCCTGTTCAAGGAAATCGACGACAATCAGAAGGCTATCGACAAAATCAAGGAGAATTACGCCGGCACTCGCGCCGAAGAAGAAACCGAATACGACAAAACCGGAAAAGTCACAAAACGCGAGGCCAAGGAGTACACCTTCTCCTATTTGGACGGCGACGAGATTTCAACGCTGATCAGCAAAGACGGCAAGCCCCTCGGTGAAGAAGAACAAAAGAAAGAAAACGAAAAGACGCAGAAAGAGATTCGCGAGCACGAGAAAAAGGAGGCCAAAGATAAAGAAAAGGCAAAGAAAGACGATGACGACCCGAGCATCGAGGTTTTCTTGCGAGCGTGCCAGTTCGTGAATCCCCGGCGTGAGCGATTCCGAGGCCAGGACGTACTGGTTTTCGATTTCGAGCCCAATCCCGAATTCAAGGCTCACAAGCTTGCAGAAAAGCTGGTACAGAAATTGGCGGGCGTTGTTTGGATAGACGAAAAGAGCCACGATGTGGCGCGCCTCGAAGCTTACTTTGTAGGCGACTTCAAGTTAGCCGGCGGTATGCTGGCGAATCTGCAGAAAGGAACGAGCTTCGTTTTTGAGCAAGCGTTTACCAACAACGAGGTATGGCTGCCGACGTACGCAGAAGTTCACGTTGGCGTCCGCGTCTTGCTGGTTAAAGGCTTCAAGGTAAACGCTTTGATTCGCTACTCGGGCTACAAGAAATTTAACGTAGAAAGCATATCCACCGTGGGCAAACCAAAAGGCAGTGCGGATACGCCTCCCAACACGCCCGACGAACCGCTCCATTCTTCCCCGCCGCGATAAGCGGAATCAAAAAAAAGGCCAATCGACCGTTAGTCGCTTTGTACGTATTCCATGCGCCGCCTTTGGGAGTTTCAGTTACTGTTCGCGTTACTTGGGAAAGAGACGCGAGTGAAATGCGAGTGAATCAGGAAGATGTTCGGCGAAGTATGAGGCGTCGTGTCGGCCTGGGTAGATGTGAAATTCGTGAGGAATTTGTCGAGACGTCAACACTTTATCGAGAGCAGTCGCTCCAGCTTCAAAGCCGAAGTCGTCCCGGTCTCCGCAATCAAAATAAATATTCAGACGCGCTAAATTTGCCGTCTGTGCAATGACGATGGGATTGTGCGCCTGCCAGAAAACGGGGTCGGGCGGATTCCCAAACGCGCTACCCAGCACGCGAGCCCTGGGCGAATTTGGCAGCGCACCAGCTAGAAACGTGGGCAGCTTTTCTATCAATGCGGCGCTATGCGCGCTTACCGACGAAAAAAGCTGTGGATGCCGGAGTGCCAGATACAGAGCACCGTAACCCCCCATCGAAATTCCGGAGATGGCTCGATTGGCACGGCCGGCTGCGACGCGATAATGCTTTTCCACGTAGGGGAGAAATTCCAGCAACAGGAAATCCTCGTAGCGCTCTTTTCCGTCGCGGGCATTGATATAAAAAGTAGAGCGGGCATCGGGCGTGGCAATTAGGAAATCTTTCAGCTCGCCTTTGTCGCGCATATCCTCTAGCAGATTCCAGGCGCCGGAATGGACAAAGAATTGTTCGTTATCACCGAGCCCATGGAAGAAATACAGCACCGGAAACGTACGAACTTTGTCGGCGTCAAACGAATGCGGAAGTACGATGCAATAAGGCACGGCACGAGCCAGGATTTTGCTGGGCAGAGAATTGCATTCTACGCGACCGGTTGCCAGAGTCGGTCGCGCCATAAACAGGATGCAAAGCATCAAGACCAATTTGACGCATCGGCGCGCCAGCCTACTCATAGCGGAGAGCGTCAACGGGATTGAGTTTCGCAGCACGGGAAGCAGGATAGAGCCCGGCAGCGAGACTCACAAGCACCGCGAAGACGAGCGCAGCCAACACCAGCCACCACGGAACGGAAGAGAGCTCAATGGAATTGAGATTTTGGCGGTGCAGATACACGTTTGTGCCGTAGGTGACCGCGCGGCCCAATAACCAGCCAAAGGTCACGCCCAGAATTCCGCCAAGCAAACCCATGACCCCGGCTTCGACAAAAAAAAGCCGCTGTACATCGGAATCGGCGGCTCCAAGAGCTTTCAACACGCCGATCTCGCGGCGTCGCTCTAGAATGGACATAACTAGGGTATTGACGATGCCAAGCGTGGCGACTGCTAGCGCCAAGGCGCCAAATATTCCCAACAGTGAATCAAAGACAGAGAAAAAAGTGCGCAATGATTTGGAAGCATCCAGAAGAGAGAACGCGTTGAAGCCGAGGTTCTTGATAGAAGCTTCCAGCGGTTCAACCTGCGACGGCGACTTGGCGCGCACGGAAAGCGATGCATAGGTAGTCTTGTTGGCGGCCGAATCGCGCACGATGTCGCGCAGATCGTTCACCTGCGCGGCGCGCAACGTTGCGGCTGTTTCCAGGGGTATAAGCAGGCGCGCGTTTCCGTAGCCGCCATATCCTGCAGCAGGCTCGGTTTCCACGATGCCGATAATCTTCAGTCGCAGCTCTTTTGGAACTACAGAAAAACCGCCTGAGGACTCCGCTGTGTGTTCCCCCGGCTTGGCGTCATTCACTTGCAGCGCTTGACGCTCTGCATAACGCAGAATTAATTCCTGCCCAATCAGCGAATCGGTGTTTTCGGAAAGATCTTTCGCGAATTCAATTTGCAGAATGGCTTCATCGGCGGCAGGCGAAGAAAAGAAATGGCCCTTCATGCCATCGAAGGAACCGGAATTCTTAGAGGATTCCGGCATGCCTGCAACCACTGTGGCGAAGGGTTTGTTGTTGAAGCGCACTTCCGTGAAGAAACGGATCTGCGGATAGACTTCCGCTACATTTGGCAACTTTTCAATTTCTTTCCGGGCGTCTTCGTCCAGCGCGCGGACAGGCTTGCCAGGCTGCTCTTCGCGTTGCGGCCGGCCCGCTCCACGAAAACTGTTTTTGGGCGTCACCAAAATGGTGTCAAAGAGTCCGCTCTGCGACAGCCGCTTGGACGCGAGTTCTTGCAATCCGACGCCGAGTGAAAGCATAGCCACAAGAGAAGCTACTCCCACGGCCACGCCCAGGGTGGTAAGAGCGTTGCGAAACAATGCTTCACGCAGATTGCGCAGCGCCAGATCGGTGAGGTCACGGGCTTTCATTGCGCGAGACCTTTCGCTGCCGAAGTGGAGAGCAATTTGCCGTCGCCCATAATGGCCAGGCGGTCCGCAAATTTTTCCGCCAGGAGGCGTTCGTGGGTGACCATCACGATGGTCATGCCGTACTTCGTTTGTTCCTGCAGCAACGTGAGAATAGCTTCACCGGTGGCGGAATCAAGATTCCCAGTCGGTTCATCGGCGAGAAGAATTTTGGGCCGATTGACCAGCGCACGCGCAATGGCCACGCGCTGCTGCTCCCCACCGGAAAGTTCTACCGGACGATGGCCTAACCGATGGGTCAGTCGCACGCGCTCCAACGCCTCCCGCACGCGACCGCCGCGTTCCGCGCGATCAACTTCCGCAAGGCGAAGTGGCAACTCGACATTTTCTTCCAGGGTCATGCGTGTGAGCAGATTGAAGGATTGAAAAATCATTCCGACGGTATTGCGGCGATAGCGCGCCAGGTCCAGAGAGGAAAGTTCGGCGATATTCTGCCCATTTGAAACGATGGAGCCGGAAGTCGGGCGATCCAGCCCTCCGATTAAATTCAACAGCGTGGACTTTCCGGAACCTGAGGAGCCAAGAAGAGCGAGAAATTCATTCTGGGCGATGACTAGAGAAAGATCATCAACAGCACGCACACTGCTCGCGCCCATGGTGTAGTGGCGGGAGATATGATCGAGTTGGATGGCGGGGACGGTAGAAGGCACGATTTTGGGCGTCAATTAATGATACGTGGGAACGAGGATAAGAATTTCACCTGGGCTAGACTAATTGCTGAACCCTGGAATTACGCATGAAAAAGGCAATTAGAACGTTGGCGACCTCTCTTGCGTTCATCGTGCTTGTGGCGATGGTCGCACGAATGACATTCGCGTGGGACCAGGCTCGCAAGATTCCGCCCGGAGTTTTGGCGATTGTTCCGTTCCAGCAGGAAACGGGAAACATCGCGTATTCGCTGGCGCAAGGCAAAGGATTCGGCTCGGTGTTCCGCGCGGATACCGGCCCTACCGCCTGGCTTGCGCCGGTTTATCCGTTGCTGGTAGCGGGGATCTTTAAGATTTTTGGAAGTTTCACTACGAGGGCTTTTTTCGCTGCGGTCTTTCTGAATATTCTTTTTTCCTCGGCGGCTTGCGTGCCTGTTTTCTTTGCCGGAAAACGAGTTGGCGGTTTGGGCGTCGCCAGCGTGGCGGCATGGCTATGGGCGCTTTTTCCGAGTGCCATCATGATGCCCTTTGAATGGATTTGGGAAACCTCACTGTCGGCGCTCCTGGCGGGGACAATTTTGTGGGCGACGTTACAACTCGCGGAATCAGACCGCGTTCTGGATTGGTGTGGATACGGACTGTTGTGGGGACTCGCGCTGATGACCAATCCAGCGCTCGGCGCGTTGCTGCCATTTTTGCTCGGATGGCTTGCCTGCCGCGGCAGGCTTACCTACCGCGCCGTCGACGAAAGCCGTCCGCGATGGAAGCGCGTAGCGTTGGCGGCTGGCGCCGTCATTCTATGTTGCGTGCCTTGGACGATCCGCAACTACTCCGCTTTTCATCGATTTATTCCACTGCGTTCGAACCTGTCGTTTGAACTGTGGCTTGGGAACAACGACATTTTCGATGAGCATGCCCGCAACGGCAGGAAGTTGATTACCAGAACTGAAGAAACCAGAAGATATGCGCAGCTCGGAGAGACCGCTTACATGCAAGAAAAATGGCAAATAGCCACTTCCTTCATGGCATCGCATGCTAGTTTGGAACTGCGACTGGCGGGAAGAAAGTTCAACGCTTTTTGGACCGGCGTGGAGTCTCCCCTTAAGACCTTTCGCGAAACGGATTCCATCTTGATCAGAGGAATATTGTTGTGCAGTTTGCTTACGGCCATCGCAGGGTTTTTTGGGATCGTGGCCTTGTGGCGGAAGCGAAGTGTAATGACTTTTCCGCTGGCGGTATTCCCTGTGATTTTTCCTGCTTTGTATTACGTTACTCACGCGGATCTTCGCTACCGCCACCCCCTTGATGCGGTTCTCTGCCTCCTCACCGCGATCGCCGCCACGTCAGCGTGGGAACTTGTTCGCGCTAGGGAACATACGGGAGCTGGTGCGACTACGGAAGGTGGAGCGGGTCATGCGGGTCCTCCATAAAACGCTCGATCGGAGCATCGAATTAATGCATTACTTCCCTGCTGCCCAGTCTTTCTTCCGGGCGTCAGCCTAGCTATTCGACTGATGTGCGCGTCCTAAAATTTCTGCAAACTGGCTTCTGGAGGAATCAGAAATGGGAAGTGCACTGGTAGAGATTTCTAACCAATTAGCGGCGGCCGCGGAACGAGCCGGTTCTTCAGTCGTGAATGTTGGTGGACGTTCGCACGGAAGTTCCAGCGGGATCCACTGGCGGCGGGATGTGGTGGTTACCGCGAATCACACGGTAAAGCGCGATGAAGATATCGCCGTGACGTTGGCGGACGGACGCTCGTTGAAGGCCACGCTAGTAGGCCGCGATGGTGGCACGGATCTCGCAGTACTAAAGGTGGAGGGGCTGGGTGAATCTCCCGCGCAATTTAGCGAAGCGTCAGCAGCTCGCGTTGGCAATCTGGCGTTGGTGCTGGGCCGCCACCAGGAAAATGGGTTGATGGCCTCACTCGGAGCGGTGAGTTTGGTTGCTGATTCTCGCCGAACGTGGGCGGGCGGAACTCTTGATCGCTATATCCGCTTGGATGTCGCGCTGTATCCAGGTTCGTCTGGAGGCAGCGTCGTTGACGTCGAAGGACGAATTATCGGCATGGCCACGGCGGCACTTTCACGCGTTGCTCCGCTTACAGTTCCGGTCTCGACAGTGAACCGCGTAACTGCGACGTTGCTGGAAAAAGGGCACATTCCGCGCGGTTATCTGGGGATCGGCTTGCAGCCGGTTTCGATTCCCGCAGAGCTGAAGACCAAACTCTCGCTGGCCAACACCAATGGAATTATTGTACTCAGCGTGGAGCCGGGCGGTCCCGCGGAACGCGGAGGCTTGATGATCGGGGACATCCTGGTGACTCTGGAAGGCCACGCGTTGGAACAGACCGACGACTTGCAGGCGGTCCTGAATGCGGACGCGGTAGGAAAATCCAGGAAAGTTCAAGCCATTCGCGGCGGCAAACTCGTCGATTTGTCCGTCCAGGTCGCGGAACGACCGCGCAGGAGCTGACCCCATGGCACAAGATGGATTCGGCGAAGTGGCTGAAGCTCTGCGGCGCACAACGGTGCAAGTGAGCAGCAGCGGGCGAGGATTCGGATCCGGCGTTATCCTGAGTGCAGACGGATTGATTGTCACCAACGCGCATGTGGTGCGGTCTTCGCACACCCAGGTGAAACTCTGGGACGGGCGCACGTTGGAGGCGGCCGTAACGTCGCGTGACCTCACGCGAGATTTGGCTGCCTTGCTTACTTCCGCTTCTAACTTGCCGGCGGCGACGCTGGCGGACTCAAGCAAGGCACGCGTGGGAGAACTTGTTTTAGCCGTAGGCAACCCGCTGGGGTTTGTCGGCGCGTTGAGCGCGGGGATAATTCATGCTGCCGGCTCAGTTCGGGGCTTGGGGATGAGTTCATGGCTGCAGGCCGATGTAAAACTTGCACCCGGAAATTCCGGCGGGCCGCTAGCGAATGCCCAAGGTCGAGTCTTGGGCATCAATACGATGGTGGCTGGTGGTCTGGCGCTCGCCATCCCCAGTAATGACGTCGCGCGATTTCTTGCCAACGGGCCTTCGCATTCGCTACTTGGAGTGGAGATCCGGCCGGTTCAAATTGTTGTCCGCGATGAAAACAGAATTGGACTGCTGGTGATGGGAGTCACTCCTGGAGGAGCGGCCAGCATGGCGTCACTCATGATCGGCGACATACTGGTGGGCATCGATGGCATTCTGTTCCGTTCTGTCAGCGACCTGGAGATCGCCCTTCAGGGAACCGTTGAACGCATTCTAAATCTGCTCTTTGTTCGGGGGGATAGACGAAATATTCGCCGGGTTGCCGTCATACTCGGGATGGACCGTCGCGTCGCAGCATGATTCGCGTCTTGATCGTGGCGGCGTCTTCCATTTCGCAGAGTGGATTAGAAAATTTGCTGCGCGCGAGCACATCCTTGCAGGTTGTGCGGGTTCTTTCAGACTTTGTTCAGCTTTCCGAGAATCTAGAAGAATTGCAGCCGGACGTGCTCATCGCCGAAATCACCGGTCAAGATCGAACTCTGCCGGACGAAATCCTGAAGCTTTCAGAAGAAGCTCCGGTCGCGATCATCCTCTTGGTGGAGGATGCAAATACGGAAAGGGATGTAGAAGCTTTCCGTAACGGCGTCAGAGCCGTGCTGCCGCGAAACATGAGTCCAGGCGGAATCGTGGCGGCGGTGGAAGCTGTTGGCGCTGGGCTGGCTGTACTGCTGCCCGAGGGTCTCGAAACTCTTTGGCGAGAAAGCACGGCATCGCACAGGGCGATAGCTCCGCCGCTGGTTGAAGCGTTGACCCCGCGTGAAATTGAAGTGCTGGGCATGATGGTGGAGGGTTGGGGGAATAAAGAAATTTCCACGCGGCTGGGCATTTCCGAACACACCGTCAAATTCCACGTCGCATCCATAATGGGTAAGCTGAACGCGTCCAGCCGCACAGAAGCAGTCACTTCTGGAATCCGCCACGGTTTGATCATGCTGTAACTAACGAAAACGAAATCAAAGATGAATGCGCGCTTTGCGAAAGCGAAGTACCGTTAGGACAACGATCGCTAGAAGAGCCAACTCAATAAATATTTTTCCTCCATCAAGCCAATCCACGGAATTTTTCAGGTCCGGATCGGTCAGCAGACTATGGAAGAACAGCGGCAACGCGGTGATATAAATTCCGAAGTGAAACGCTTTCCACAGGCGGCGTCCGAGGCGCACGCGGAAGTACGACGTGATCACTACAAAAGCCAGAAAGTACAGAGCAACAGCGCCAACCGTATTTTCCAATGGCTGGCTGGGTGAATACACCGGAAAGAGCAAATCGCGGATGCGGAAGGCCGGTTTTTTATTAAGTAGCAGCAACGCGGGATGCAGCAATGATGCACCGAGCGCGATGTATCCCGACCAATTGTGCAGACGAAAATAATTGAACCGTCGATGAGGCCAGGAACGAACAGGACTGTAGCGAAAGGCCATCAGTATGCCGAGGACCATGTTCAACGTCACGGCCGCGACGGCGACTAGACCGATATAAGCGGAGAGGTCGAGGACGCTGATTCCCATCGGCAACAATTCTTAGATCCCCTGGGTCGAGTCACCGCTGGGATTTGAGCAAATCATTTGAACTTCAAAGCGCGGACGAGTCAAGAAGAGGAGTTCTTCTTTGACAGCGCCATTGCCCACACCTAGTTTAAACCGACACTGACTGTTTCTTCCCCTTCAGTGCCATTGATGAAATTTGTCTGCGCGTTTGCGGTGGAGCAGCTGAGGCGTGGCGCACCGAAGTGTCCAAAGCCTTACGTGACTTTAGTACTGGCGCAAACATGACTGACTTCCTATCGACGCAAACTGAGGTCCCGGCAAGAATGTGCGAGAGGGAATATTAGAACTTACCAATCTGAGGATAGGGAAAGGCGCTGGGGGATTAAACATGACAAATAAACTTGGATTTTCACCAATTGTGGCGGTTCTCGCGCTCGCCCAAACTGTTTCAGCTCAACAAATTGCCAAACCTCTGTCGACCCTTGGCGGCGGGCTCGTCAGTGGCAGCATCCTTTGTCGGGGCACTTCGAAAGTGCCCATGACTGCGGACGCACAACAAGCGCTCCCGCTGCAAGTGGTGGCGGATTTGAATTGCGGTCAGCCGGTCTCATGGAGTTCCGGCAGCGAAGGGTACACCCTAAAGGTGCGCACTGAGGATGGCAAAAGTGGCTACGTGGTATGGATGAACGTTGCTAAAGGCGAGGTAATCGCAACAACGAAGAGTGTCCGCCAGCCGGCGGTTATAAAAGATGGGAAGGTGCGGTGGCTCGCGGGAACCGAAGGCTCGCAGCGATTCTATAGCGAGGGGTTGGAGGTGGAATCTCTGACCGTGAATGGAGTGACAGTACAGGTATCGTTGCAGGACACCGGTTGGAAGCTGCTGGCCAACATCGCGGTGGCCAACGGTGGGTTACAGGTCGTTAATGTCATTCCGTCGCAGATCACTCTTGTTAACCTTGGGCAGGTTAGAAAATCGTTGCCTTATCAGCAACCGCGAAAACTACGAACCGCGGTCAACCACCAGATACTGTGGACGGAAGCCGATGCGGCGCCGTCGGCCAGCGGATTCCTGGTGAATGCCGGCTATCGAACTTCCGATAGCGATGGATTGAACAGAACGCAAAATTACCTCGCACAACATCAAGTGGATGTTGAGAGTAAGGCGGAGTTCAACCCGCATTCAGAGATCAACACGGTGGCATTGAAAGAGGCAGCGATATTGCCAAGTGGACACATTTCGGGTTCCACATGGTTTGAGCGAGACGGTAAGCTGCAGGAGATCATTCTGCGCGTTCCGGTGGGAGAGCTGGTTTACGAATTTCCTCTTTCTTTCAACCACAATAACTAGATACGGGTTCATTCACCAGGAAGTGCCCCCACTTCGCTTGCGCAAAGTGGGGCATTTTTTTGCTGGCGGCACGTTTCTAAAATAAGCGTGCGAGTAAACGGGCGCCGGTAATTCAGGCATTCCTAGTGAATACCGTACTTTGGCAAAGTGCTGATCGATGTTTGATGGTAGAATTTCATAAGGAATAAAAAGGAGCACTTTAAATGGCAGGTCAAGGCACCAAAATAAAGAAGAAGAAAAAGTCGGTTCTGAAGCGCGCAGCGCAATCAGGACAGCGCGCTGATGTGAACCGCGCGAACCGCACTCGAGTGCGCACACTAATGAAGCGCCTCCGCACCGCGGTTACCGCCGGCGATGCCACAGCCGCCGGCAATTTGCTGCAGCCTACGCTGTCTGCGATCGACCGCGCCATCAGCAAGGGCGTGCTGCACGAGAATACGGGTAACCGCTACAAATCGCGCCTAGCCCTGGCCCACAACGGACTCAAAGCAAACGCCGCAAAATAAGTATTTGAAGATGGCCTTGGTCGCCAATCTTTAAATTGTAGAATTGCGCCTGAAAGGGTTGGCGCGTTGTCGGACTGTGGCGCCTTTGGCTTTTTCTGCAGAGTCCGTGTTACAAACCATTCTATTAGCGGGTTGTAGCTAGGGCGTTCGCGCTGGTCAACTCGGTGACCAAAAATTCCAAAACCATGCGAGCATCTTTGCTGCTCTTCAAGCGGTCGTCTGCCTTTTCGAGTGCCCGCAGCCCCGACAGTAATTGAGCCTTGGAAGTTTTGCGCGCGGCCCGCAAAGCGATATCCGCCTGCTCTGGGCGCATTCCGAGAGTGCGCGCTGCTTGCCAACCATTCATGGCGCCTCGGATTTCGCTGGCTTCGATTAATTTTCGGTACATCCAGGTCAGTGCGCCCAACATTTCCAGTGGCGCTTCCCCGTCCCGCAGCAAGCGGTCCAGAAATTCCATGGATTTCTGGCCTTGCCGTGAGGCCAGCAAGTCTGCCAGCGCCCAAACGTTAGTCGTCTTTTCCGAAGCGACCATGACGTTGACGTCGTCGCGAGTAATCTTTTTTCGATCGCCTAAATAATTTGCCAGCTTTTCTATTTCCGTTTTAAGACGCATCAAATCTGCCGAAACGCGTTCCGCCAAATCTTCGGCCGCGCCCTCTTCGAATTGCAGGCCAATCGTTTTTGCAAAGCTTTCCGCCATTAACACTGCGGCCGATTGCCGCTGCTCGGGGTTTTCGCCCAAACCAACTTCCACCACCAGGGTTTTCTGCGTAAGTATTTTGGCCAGCTTCATACGCTCGTCGAGCCTGGCCGCTTCAATCACCAGGACGGTGAACGGCGCCGGATCGCCGAGGTACAACTCCAACTGCGCGACGGTCTCTTCGCGGTTATTGTCCCCCAGTTTCTCGATGGCTTCGGCATCCTCCAGAAAAACTACCTGCTGCGGCGAGAGCATCGGCAAACTCTGCGCTTGCGATAACGCGACTTCCGTTTCCCCTCGGTCGGCGGAATAACGGGAGATCGCCCAGGTCCTGGACGCTTCCGGCACAAATTGTTCAATCAGCTGCGCGCGGCAAGCGTCGCGCAGATATGGCTCGTCGCCAAGCAAAAGTATTGCCGGAATGATTTTTCCTTTTTCAAGGCGGTTCAATAATTCCTGTGGGGAAACCCTCGCCATCAAAAACGCTCCTGATTAATAATTCTCAATCACCGCTGCTACCAGCTTGCTGGCAAAGTCTCGTGCCAGGCGATCCAACGCGGGGTCCTGCTCTTCGAAAAAACTGGGTACATTGGTGGAGATTTCATATTCGTTGCGGAACACGAAATTGTCGCTCTGGTAGAGCACCCTGTCGGTGGCGCTTTCCGTCAGAGAAAATTCGCATTTCACCGTGACCAACATCGTCGTGGCACTTCCCGACTGAGTATCAAAAAGCAACGGGACAGCTTCGAGGCTAACGACTTTACCGCGCAGCACCGCGTCTCCATCCGCGGCGTTCGATACGATCTTGTACGGCGTGCGGGCCAGGAATTCGTGGACCGTGGCGGAGGTGAGCTTTTGCTCAATGCGATAGCTGGTGGTCTTGTTTTCCAGGGCCACCACCGCAATGACGTGGACGCTTTTCGGCAGTGAATTACTGTGGCCCGCAACGTGATAGCCGCATCCGGCTTGCAGTAATGCTATGAGCGATATGAGCAGCGCTACTCGCCGCGCCAGTTTTGCAGCCATTACAAAAGCATCTCCGCTAGCTTCACGGCGTTGGCGGCCGGCAAATGCATGTTATCTGCACCTCCCCAGAACCACCAAGTCTCCGGATTAGATGCGTCTGGTTCCGGTAACGAAAGCTGTATCGAATTCAAGCCTGAGACACTGACATTACTTGGCCCGACGCCGGAATCCGGCGGAATCGAAAAACCGGCATCCACGCAAGCGTTGGAAATATTTTCCGCCAGGCTGCCGCGGTCGAACACTCCCGTGGCGGAGAAAACCGAGCCGTAAAATACTGGAGCGTGCACTATCTGGATTGCAGGCATGGCGCATTTTCCGTCAATGCAGGCTTTAGTTTCGGTGCGCACGCGCTCGCGAGTGGCGCACAGCTTATGCGAGCTGGCGGGGCCAAAGCGGTCGAGCAAGTTACAAGCGACTTGCGTGTCGAAGACAGGTTGTCCCAAGCCTTGAAAGGAAAGCAACTGCGTCGTTTGACTCTCGAGTTCCTCAATGCCAGCGGGCCCAGCCTCCGACACAGGCTCGAATCCAATCAACATCAAGCGCCGGAGACCTACACGCGAGAGCGACAAAGCCAACCCCGCAGCGGCAGTCGCGAACGCGGAAGGGACCGCGAAAACTTTTGCATCCGTGTCAAACTCGCGGCTACGCAGCCAATCAAGTTTCGGGAACCACGCTACCGCGTCTTCTCGTTCGGCGGCGGCACCCGACAAATCGATTATCTTTGCGCCGGTATGCAGGGCTGCGGGTAAGTTTCTTTTCGTGAACTCACTCGAACCGGTGAAAAAAATGCATTGGGCGCGGTTGAAGCTGCCTTCCTCAACTGGCTGAATGACTGCCGGCTCACCGCCGGCCTCGGTCAGCGTGCCCGCAACGATGGGCTCGTCGACCAGGGAAAAGTCTGCACCGGCAAAGCGGCTTTCGCCTAACACCGTGCGCAACTCCGCACCCAAAAGCGATGAGGCGCCCGCGATAACGATTCGATTGGAAGGTCGCTCAAGTGAAGGCATGTATCAGGCAGTCCGGGAAACCATCCGGTGTCGCAACAGCCGCACGACATGAAGGACCACGCCGACAGCAGCGTAAGCACAAGAAAAAAGTATCAATACATATTCAGAATAGAGCCACACCAGCGCCACGGTCATGCACAGCAAAACAATGGCGAGGGAGGGTTGCTTACGTGTCCAGGGGATGTCTTTGAAACTGTAATAGCGCACCGTGCTGGTCATCAGTGCGCCCAGGCACGCGGCCATCACGAACCAGGCCACCGCGTAGCGCCAATCTTGTAGTGGATCTTTAAATCCGTGCACGATTGAGGCGATCACCGCTGCCGCAGCTGGGGTAGGCATCCCTACGAAATACTTGGAACTTCCAGGCGCCATGCCTTGCACGTTGAATCTGGCTAGCCGCCAGGCGCAACAGATCAAGAATGCCAGGCAGCAAACCCAACCAAATTCGCTGAGCTGCCGGAGGCGAGTTCCACCGAGGTCGGCCAAGCTATGTACACCCCAGGCATAGGCCATTACCGCGGGAGCAATTCCGAAGCTGCACACATCTGCCAATGAATCGAGCTGCACGCCAAACTCGGTGTTTGTGCCAGTCATGCGCGCTACGCGGCCGTCCATGGAATCAAATAAAATTGCCAGGCCGATGGCTTTCGCGGCACGGTCGAATTCGGTGGCGCCTCCGACAAGGGAAGCGATTACCGCGTAATATCCGCACAGAAGATTGGCCACAGTGAAAAGGCTGGGCAACAAAAAAATGCCCCGTCGCAGGCGCGGGTTGTTTATGCGACGCTTGCGAAACGACGGGATTTGCTGCTGCTGAGTTTGCTGATCGAGCATTAAGACTGTTTTCCGGTCGCCACTGGATTCATATCATCCACCGCATTTCGGTCCGCCGCGGAATTATTCTTTAGGGCCGGCCAGCTGGCGAGAATGGAAGACCCGCCTTTAACGTTTTGTCCGACCTTTACCAGGATCTCCGCCTGCTTCGGCACCCATAAATCCACCCGCGATCCGAAGCGCACCAATCCGATCCGTTCGCCGCGGACGACGACATCCCCGCCCTTTTTCCAACTGACGACCCGGCGGGCAATCAGGCCCGCGATTTGTTTGAAGACCAACTCTCCCGCGTCGGTGGAAAGTGTAAATATGTTTTGCTCGTTTTCCGCCGAAGCGCTGGCGCGCATGGCGGCCACAAAATTGCCGGGGCGGTAGTCCAATTTTGTAATGCAGCCGGCCGCAGGGGAGCGATTGACGTGCACGTTCCACACCGCCAGAAAAATGCTGACGCGTTTGCCGGGCTTGCCTGCATAGTCTTCTTCCTGGACGACTACGACGCGTCCGTCGCCGGGAGAGACGATGGCGCCAGGGTCGGAGGGAATGACGCGATCTGGATCACGGAAGAACGAAAAAACGAAAAGTGCCAGGAATAAGAACAGGTAGCCCGCGATGCGCCAGTGCAAAAAGAAAGCCGCACCCCCGATGAGAAGTAGCGGCAGTCCGAAATAATAGCCTTCTTTAACCATGCGTGAGGTAGACCTCAAGTGTCTACGCGTTGCATGGCCATTCTACGACAGATTCCGCTGGAGTTTTAAACTGAGTGCGCCCCTATTGCGTGTGTTTAGGCGGCGTAGAGCGGAGGCGCGCAGCCAGGAGTTCCATTTCATCTTTTATGTGAAGCTTTAACTTTTTAAGTCTGATCTCTTCGAGGAGGTCTTCTGAACTGAGGTAAGTAGCTGTGGAGATTCGATTTAGTTCGGCTTGATATTTCGAGTGCTGCTCGGCCAGACGCTGATACTCGGCGTCTGTTTCGAGGAGTATGTCTCGAGGGCTGCGCGCCATGCTTGCCATGCGTTCCTCCCACAATACTGCGTTCCGGATTTTTAGATAAGACTACATAAACGAAAGATAGCACTCCGCGCGGCCACGTCAAGGGGTAACCATTGGAACTTTGGTTCTAGACTGTTAGTTTTTTCATGACTACGGCGTTCTCTGTAGGACTACTGTAGTACCCGCGACGCTCTGCTGTTTTTTCAAAGCCGTAACGCTGATAGAACGAGACGGCAGCGGAATTGGATTCGCGAACCTCGAGATAAATTGCTTTGGCATTCTGCGCCTGAGCTGACGAAATCGCGGTGGTAAGCAAGGCGCTCCCGATGCCCTTGCGACGATGCGCGGGATCAACGGCTGCATTTAGGATTTCCGCTTCGTCCCCAGTGATGCGCGCAACCACGAAGCCGCAGATTTGGCCATTGAGTTCTGCTATCACAACGATTTGTCCGGAGGAATGGGCTTGGTCGTAGATTTCTCTGGGCCACTGCGAGGATTGCGGGGACCGGCGACAAATGTCAGCAACTGCTTCGCTGTCGCCCGGTCGGTACGGTCTTACTTTGAAGGGCGCCGGGCTGTGGTTCATTTTCCGGGCACATTCGCCGGTCCCCTCTGGAAGACTTCGACATAGGACCGCCGGACATAATTGGCGTCGACAGACAGGGCGTCTTGCACGTTACCTTTCAATGCTCGCTGAAAGGCCATTTTCCCGATAAGAGGCGCCAAGACGCATGGAACACACTCGATCTTTTCGCCTCGCGCCGCGCTTCCCTGCCACGCCGGTTGGTTTGCTATGGAGTCCGGGTCGGTCGAAACCCAAGCGACTTCGACCCCTGCGGCTCGCCTGTCGACCCAGTCGATGAAAACTCCGGGTGAGGCGACCATTTCCTGATCAATCAGCGATAATCCGTTCGCGGTTCTTTTGTAGAGCGCACCGAATACCTGACCTCGTTGGGCGTCAATAAACGATGCCAGGTATGGAGTGTCACGGTCCGACTGGGCGGCCACGGCTTCAAGTCTGGACACCGCCACGATCGGTTTATTAAAGACTTCACTCCAGGCTTTGACCGTGGTCAGGCCGATTCGCACACCGGTAAATGACCCGGGGCCCGACGCCACAGCGAAGACATCGCCTTCTCCTAAGGTACTTTTCGCGGCCTCAAGCGCCAAATCAACGGCAGGCAGCAGCCAAGACGAGTATTCCTCTGCGCTGGTGTGTGTCACAACCTGGAGGACTCCCCCGTTATGAAGAACGGCAACGCTGCCCCGAACTTCACACGTATCTATCGCCAGAACAATCATATACGAGCAGTTTTACCACATCTTGAAACTAAGTTCGTTCCATTTTGGCGTGTTTGCTCGCTCGAAATGCCGGAAGCGCCTGGTGGCTTGGAGGTGTGGAAGTGGATCATCAGATTTGCGCCGCATGCAATTGAAGTGCCAAATTGGTAACTTTTTTTCTCTAACTGCCTCATTCCAGAGGATATATCTTGACTCTTGCGACACATCTGCGTACAGTTATTCCTGTACCTCGGAGGGGGCAACCGCATCCATGGAATACAAAATCGGCGACAAGGTCGTTTACCCAAACCACGGCGTTGGAATAGTCGAGCAAATCAGTTACGGCGTATTAAATGGCAGGACTGAGCGGTACTTCATGATTCGAATCGTCTCCAGCGGTTTACGCGTTATGGTTCCACAGTCAAACGCGATGACCGTGGGCCTACGATCCGTGATTCGTTCCACGGATTCGATGAAAGTGCTGGGCTTCCTCGAAAAGGGCAAACTGAATTCCCATCACGATTGGAAACATCGCTTCAAAGAAAATTCCGAGCGTATGCGCACGGGCGCATTGCTGGAAGTAGCCGTAGTACTCAAAAGCCTGGTATCACTGAGCTGCAGCAAACCTCTTTCCTTCCGCGAAAAGAAAATGTTAGAACGCGCTAAGTATCTGCTGGTAAGCGAAATGGCCACGGCGCGCAACACCTCTGCCGAAAATGCGGAAGCCACCGTCGTCAAGTCGCTGGCCAAGGCGAAATTGCAATTCCCGGTATTGACCGAAAAATTCGAGTAGATTTTTGTTTATTTCCTTCCGCGGGCGGCGTGTTTGCTGCCCGCTTTTTGTTTTTTGGCACAATTTTGCCGCGGAGCGGACAGTGACCGCTATTTTCTAAACGCGAATTTCAATTTCCGTTCTGCGGAGCGTTTCAGAAATGCCGAGCTATTTGTTTTTGATGGAACGCAGGCGCTTTTTGCTTTTTCCCCAGCCTCCGCCGCCCGGCGTTTCGATGCGAAGAACGTCGCCAGCGCCGGCGTTCAGCGCGCACTTCCCTGGCAGCGGCATGATTTTCCCTTTACGTACGAGTTCATTTTTGCCGCGCTTACCTTGCGACCCGCCGTTCAGGCCATATGGGCCGCGCTCCCGGCGATCACTCAATATTGCCACCTGCGTGGGAGCGAGCAGCTCGATTTCGCGAATGATGCCGTCGCCACCGCGGAATTCTCCAGCGCCGCCGGAATGTCGCCGGATGGAATAGCTACGCACGCGCACTGGATAGGTTTGTTCGAAGACTTCAATGGGCGTGTTCCACGAATTGGTCATATGGGTGTGAGTGGCGGAAATGCCATCGAGGCCAGGGCGCGCACCCATGCCGCCGGCGATAGTTTCGTAGTAGGCAAACGGAGCGTTGTTTCCCGGATGGCGGCCTCCGAGAGTGAAATTGTTCATGGTGCCCTGACTGGCGGCGGGGATGCGTGAAGGCACGGCCTTGGCGAGCGCGCGGAATAAGGTGTCTACCATGCGTTGCGATGTTTCGACGTTTCCTCCGGCGACTGCTGCGGGCGGCTGGGCGTTTACGACGGTGCCGGCGGGGGCGATCACCCGGATAGGACGTATGAGGCCTGACGTCGCTGGCACATCTTCGGTGAGGAGACAACGGAATACATAGTAGACGGAGGAGATGGCGATGGCTTCGACAGCGTTTACGTTTCCAGCGCACTGTGGTGCGGAGCCAGAAAAATCCACTTCAGCGCGGTCGCGATTTATTTTTATGCGGACTTTGATTTTGAGCGGGATAGCACTGACACCGTCGCCGTCGAGGAAATCTTCAGCGGTGTATACGCCAGGCCGTAGCGTGCGAAGGACGGAACGCATCATTTTTTCGGAATATTCCAGCAGGAAATTGCCGTAGGCGTACAATTCCCTTTCGCGGTATTTTTGAGAAATTTCAAGCAGGCGCCGGTGGCCGGTTCGGCATGCGGCGATCTGCGCGGCCAAATCGCCCTCACGTTCGGCGGGGGTGCGTACGTTGGCGAGAATGATGGACATCGCATCGCGATTCAATTCTCCGCGCCGAAACAGGCGCACGGGGGGGATTCGTAGACCTTCTTCAAATATTTCGCGTGCAGGGCCCATGGAGCCAGCAAGCGCTCCACCAATATCGGCATGATGGGCGCGATTGGCGACGTAAAAGGAGGGGTGTTTTTTGTTTTGCAAATGGACGGACATCACCATCGTTATGTCCGGGAGATGCGTGCCGCCCGCAAAGGGATCGTTCAGCACCGCGACGTCTCCGGGCTCTAGTGCCAATGCGGAGCGAGCGGCTGCAACGGATGCAGGCATGGAGCCTAGATGCACGGGCATGTGGTCGCCCATAGCGAGGACATCGCCGTTGGCATCGTAAACGGCGCAAGAATAATCGCGGCGTTCTTTTATATTCGGCGAAAAGGCTGAGCGTCGAAGAACGGCGCCCATTTCTTCGGCGATGGAATGAAAAATATTTTTGAATATTTCCAGCCGCGTGGGGTCGGGTTTGCGAATCGGTTTGCGCATAAGGTTTTTCGGAGGGCTCCAGTTATTTTGGCGTCAATAGAAGTTGGCCGGAGCGGTCCACACGCGCGCTCCAGTTTGGTGGGATGAGGGTGGTGGCGCTGTACTCGGCCACGATTGCCGGACCGGAGAAAACGTCGCCGGCGCGGAGGTTATCTCGCCGGTACAACGTGGTTTTTCGTGTGCGGTCGTAAAACGTAAGTTCCATGGTTTGCTCTGGTAACAAGGGCACAGTGCGGGAACGGGGAGCGAGCTTGTGCCTTGGAGGTCTGTCGGTTATGCCGGTAGCGCGACAGCGCAAGTTTACAATTTCCACTTTTTTATTTTCGTGGTGGTAGCCGTAACGCATTTCATGAGCCCGATGAAACGCAGCGATGACGTCGTGGTCCTTTGTGCCAAGGGGAATATTCAGCTCGTAGGCTTGCCCGAGGTAGCACATATCGAGACTATGCTGGAAGCGCATTTTGTCGCGAGCAAATCCTTCTGCATTTAGAACGCGCTTAGCTTGTTCTTCAAGGCATCCCACAACAGCTCGGAATCGCTGCCATTCCTTAAGCAGTTCCTCTGCAGAAAGCAGTATGGTCTGGGACAATTCCTTCACTACGTTGGCTTGCAGAATTCCCAACGCTGACAAAACACCAGGAAATACAGGAATCAGCACGCTGCGCATTTCGAGCGCCGCGGCGAGATCGCAGGCGTGCAGGCCGCCAGCTCCGCCAAAGGCAATCAACGTGTAGTCGCGGGGGTCATGGCCGCGCTCAACAGAAATCACGCGAACGGCTTTCTCCATGATGGCGTTTGCAACGGCGATGATGCCTTGAGCGAAGGCTTCGACGGTGTGAAACCGCTCGCCAGACTGTTTAACTACTCTTTGCATTTGCGAGCGAGCGCGCTGGATATCCAGTGAAAAAGTTCCGCCGAGAAGTCCCGTGTCTCCAAGATGGCCGAGCACGACGTGAGCATCAGTAACGGTAGGATTCGTTCCGCGGCCGTAACAGACTGGTCCGGGCACAGCGCCGGCGCTTTCCGGGCCGACACGCAGCGCGCCACCTTCGTCGAATCGCGCGATGGAACCGCCTCCAGCACCCACAGTATGAATTTCAAGCATGGGCACGGCCACGGGAAGTTCCGCTACGATGGCCTCGCTGGTGGTGCGCAATTCGCCGGTGAGCAATGCTACATCCGTGGAGGTGCCGCCCATGTCAAAGCTGACGCATTTGTCGAGGTGCGCCAATTTGGCGGCGTGGCTTGCGCCGATTACTCCGCCGGCGGGGCCGGAGAGGATGGTGCGCACGGGTTCCCGCGAAGCTTGTTCCGCGGAAATGATTCCGCCATTAGATTGCATAATGCGCACGCGAGGGACTTGCGAAGGTTGTGAATGACTTTTTCTAGGTTTTTCTTGAGCTTGGCTAGGAAGGAGCGAAGAAATTCGGACGGTGGTGTCCCGAAGATAGCTGCTCATCACTGGGACGAGATAGGCATTGATTACGGTGGTGGAGGTTCGTTCATATTCGCGAAATTCTGGAAGAATTTCGTGCGAAACGGAAACGGCGCAACCCGCGGATCTTAGTGTGGAGGCGATGCGTTTTTCGTGTAGCGGATTGCGAAATGAAAATAGCAAGCATAGGGCGACGGAGTCCGGTTTTAGTTTTTTGATTTGGCGTAAGAGACGACGGATTTCAGCAGCATTCAAGGGTTGGACGACGGAACCATCAGCCGCCAGTCGCTCCCTGGCACCGAAACGGCATGAGGAGGGCGCCAGTGGTTCAGCTTTCTGCAGGAACAGGTCGTATAGCTTTGCGCGCGCTTGTCTGCCGATTTCGAGAGCATCTTCAAAACCGCCGGTGGTTATGAGCGCTACGCGTCCACCGCGACGTTCAAGTAACGCGTTGGTGCCTACGGTTGTACCGCAGACAAGATCGTGAGTTTCGCTGTGTGACGAAGCGTGTGCGGAGGCCAGTTGGACAGCTTCGACGATGGCTTCCGCGGGGGCATTGGGCCGTGAGGCGACTTTTATGATTTGTAATTTGCGGTCGCGAACGAAGACGCAATCGGTGAAGGTGCCGCCGCTGTCGATAGCGATGCGCATGAGTTGGTGATTCTACATTAGAGGGAACGCTGTTCGTGACGGTGTCTCTGAAGCTGATAACAGATACTGGCCTACACCATCGTCCGTTAATCGGCCTGTAGTTATTGCACAGGCGTACACCCTGTGGTAGCGTCCCCCGCAGCAATGCAGCGACGCGAAGCGCTGCGGAAGTAGCTTCAACTTCGCCAAAGGCCCAAAATTGGCGGCAGAATTGTTGCGCGTCAACGCGCATTCCCCGGAACCTAACCTGCTGCGTTATGCGGCAGATTTTCTGACGTGTGGTCGGGTGGTGGCGGTGCCCACGGACACGGTGTATGGTCTGGCGGCAGACCCTTTTAATTTGTCCGCGGTGGAAGAAATTTATCGCGTGAAGGGCCGTCCCGAAACTCGCGCGTTGCCGATTCTTGTGAATTCGATCGATCAGGCCCTGCTGCTCGCGCGTGACGTGCCCGAGAATTTTCTGCGGCTGGCGCATGAATTCTGGCCCGGAGCACTCACATTGGTTGTAGACGCCGGGCATCGTCTGCCGCTAAAAGTCACCGCCAACACTGGCCGTGTGGCGTTGCGTTTGCCACGAAGCGCGATAATTGCGGCACTCATCGACGAGTTCGACGGGCCTATTACCGGCACTAGCGCTAACCTTTCGGGACACCCTTCATGCGTCAGCGGGGCACAAGTCGAGGAGCAACTCGGCACGCGGCTGCCGCTTATCCTCGACGTTGGTGATCTGGGGACCTCGCTGGCCTCCACCATCGTGGTGCTGCGGGGCGACGAGTGGAAAATTGTCCGCGAGGGCATCATTCCCGGAGCAGACATAGAAAAAGTCGTTTTTTGAAAACTGTTGCGGCCCAAATATTTTATTTCGGGATGCTAGTTTAAGGGACCTGACCAAACTACAGTCTCCGCAGCGATGCTGGTAATGACCCGGCCAATGAATACGCTCCCGGCCCGGTCAACAATAATGCAAAAGCCACCAGAAGTTGAGTGAGCGCGTACTCCATCCCGCCGTGGCCGATATCGAAACCATGCGGCAGGTGCACCAGAAAAATCGCGCCCAGCATCACGATGATGATGCCCACGGCGCCCACGCGAATCAAAACTCCGGTCAACATAGCCAATCCACCG
This sequence comes from Candidatus Methylomirabilota bacterium, assembly GCA_035490135.1. Lineage (GTDB taxonomy): Bacteria > Acidobacteriota > Terriglobia > Acidiferrales > UBA7541 > Acidiferrum. Next base: position 36,758 of record DATHGV010000331.1, on the reverse strand, counting down.
GCAAGCTGCGCCAGCCCCACGAGGTAAGCTGCGACGAGAGGCATATGCGTGAAAGCTGCGAATTTCTCAGGGCCCGGCCCGCCAAAGACACCAAAGGTGATAGCAGCGCCGTGATACAAGAACGCCAGTGCGCTGGCGATGCGAATCGCCAAGAGCGCGGCACTAACTTTCGGCGAATGCGTCGTGGTGATTCCGAAGGTTCCGTCCATATCCAGCCTCCCTGCTTGGTTCTTGGATGAGCAGCGCGAGGAGGTGGCTACAACCCTCTTGAAATATAGTTGCCGTCATGGCTTCTCGTAAGTGTCGCCAACCCACGGTCCAAAACTGAGCTGGGCGAGGTTTTCAGATTGTTTTTCCGCGTATACTTTTTGCCGATGGCTCAAGTCCACGGCACCCCGAAAACACCTAGCGAACTGCCTAAAGTTCCGCACTGGCCTGCGATCATTGCGATTTTGGCGGACGCTTGTCTTTATCTGGCGCTGCCGCCAGCCCTTTCTGTTGGCCCCCCTTGGCTGTTGTTGGCCGTGGTTGTCTTTCTACTGATCCCCATAGTGATCGCACACTGGCGCGGAAATATGGGGATCACTCGCGTGCTTACGCTGGTGGCTAACGGCGTTATTACAGCGGCGATGATCGCATCGCTGGCGTTTCTGATTGAAGGTTTGCCAAAACATCGTGAGCCTTCGGAAGCACTTTTGCGCTCCGCCGTGGGGCTGTGGCTGACCAATATTTTGGTGTTCGCGCTTTGGTACTGGCGTCTCGACGGCGGGGGTCCGCACGAGCGGGCGCGTCCTAAAGGAATGCTGAACAGTGCGTTTTTGTTTCCTCAAATGCTGCAACAGGCAGAGGGCAGGAAAACCCACACGGATTGGTCACCAGAATTTGTGGACTATCTTTTCCTGGCGTTCAACACCAGCACCGCTTTCTCTCCCACTGACACTGCGGTGCTGACACGTGGCGCGAAACTGGGGATGATGGCCCAGTCGCTGATTTCGCTGACGATTATTGTTTTGATTGCTGCGCGTGCAGTGAACATTTTATAAGGGAAATAAACGGTCTCAACGGGCGGGCTAGTGCCCAGCGCCGCCCGAAATTTCGCGGACAATCGAGCCGACGAAGGACTTGGCATCGCCGAACAACATCAGCGTCTTGTCAGAATAATAAAGCGGGTTATCGATGCCAGCAAAGCCCGCACTCATGCTGCGCTTGATCACCATTACGGTGCGAGCCTTGTCCACGTCCAGGATGGGCATACCGTAAATCGGGCTGCTGGCATCAGTGCGAGCGGCGGGATTGGTCACATCGTTGGCGCCGATCACGAGCCCGACATCGGTCTGGGCAAAGTCACCGTTGGCGTCGTCCATCTCCATCAGTTTGTCGTAGGGAATATTCGCTTCGGCGAGGAGCACGTTCATGTGGCCGGGCATGCGACCGGCGACGGGGTGAATTCCGAAGCGCACGTCAACGCCGCGTTTGGTGAGCACATCGTACAGTTCGCGAACTTTATGCTGCGCTTGTGAAACCGCCATGCCGTAACCGGGCACGATGACAACTTTATTGGCGGCTCCCAGGATTGCGGCGGCTTCTTCGGCGCTGGCACTGCGCACGGCACGGGTTTCGGTGCCTGCCGCGGCACTGGCTTGTTCCTGTCCAAAAGCGCCAAACAGAACGTTCGAGAAGGAGCGGTTCATGGCCTTGGACATATTTACGGACAGGATAAAGCCGGAAGCACCGTCGAGCGCGCCGGCAATGATCAGCAGCTTGTTATCGAGCACGAAGCCCATGGCGGCGGCTGATAATCCAGCGTAAGAATTCAACAGCGTGATGACGGTGGGCATATCTGCGCCGCCGATGGGGATGATCATGAGCACGCCGAAGATCAGCGGCAGAATTACGATCAGCGGGTAGAGATAAACGCGCTCCGGATGCAAGACCAGGATTATTGCGACAATTACGGCGATGGCCAGGACCCCGAGGTTGACGAAGTTCTGACCTTTGTAGGTGATGGGGCGCTGCGGTAAGACTTCCTGCAATTTTCCCGCGGCCATCAAGCTGCCAGTGAATGTCAGCGAGCCGAGAATTACTTCCATGCCCAGGACCGCCATCATGAAGGGCGGGACGGATGGGGCGGAGTGGTGAGACGCGGCGGATCGCTTCAAAGCCAATGAAACCGGCGAGCGTGAAGACGTAGAGACTGGTGGGAAAATCGAGTTTCATGATTTATTTCCCTCCAAGCCGACGGACACCGGAGCCGCCAAAGCGGGTAAAGAATAAAGTTCGCGCAATCGTTTGTTCACAATTTCTCCGCCATCAGTCAGCAAGGTATCGCGAATGATTTCATCCTGGGCATCCAATCTGAGTTTTCCGTCTTTGACTATGTGCAGGAGGAAGGTGGTCAAGTTTTTGGCGTACATCTGACTGGCGTGATACGGGACAGTGCTGGCGAGATTGAAGAGGCCGATAATCGTGACGCCATGTTCGACGGCGATTTCTCCGGGATGAGTGAGTTCGCAATTTCCGCCACGTTCGGCCGCCAGATCGACAATTACCGATCCGGGCGCCATCTTCTGCACCATCTCGGCGGTAACGAGGATGGGCGCTTTTTTTCCTGGGATCACCGCGGTGGTAATGACAACATCGCTGTCCGAGACCACCTGGCCGAGCAATTCGCGCTGCTTTCTGTAAAATTCTTCATCCTGGGCGCGCGCGTAACCGCTGGCGTCCTGCGCGTCTTTAGCTTCGATGGGCAACTCCACGAAGCGGCCGCCTAAACTCATAACCTGTTCTTTGGCGATCGGTCGCATGTCGTATGCCGAAGTTACAGCGCCTAGCCTGCGGGAAGTGGCGATGGCCTGAAGGCCGGCAACGCCAGCACCGATTACGAAAACGCGGGCGGGGGTGACGGTGCCTGCCGCAGTGGAAAGCATTGGAAAAATACGCGGCAGAGTATCAGCGGCGAGGAGCACGGCTTTATAACCGCTGATGGTGGCCATGGATGAAAGCACGTCCATGCTTTGCGCGCGAGTGGTGCGGGGCATTAATTCGACTGCGAAGGCCCTGACGCCGCGCGCAGCAATTTCTTGCACGCTCGGTATGGAACCCAGCGGGCGCAAAAATCCGACTAAGCCTTGGTCGCGGCGGAGAAGTGGGACGTCTGCTTGTCCGGTTTTGTCGTTCGCGCCGTAACACAACACCTGCACAATTATGTTAGCGGTGCGAAATACTTCTGCGCGATCGGCGGCAACTCGCGCGCCTTTGGCAACGTAATCTGCGTCAGGATAACCGGCGCTGGCACCGGCGCCCGCCTCGATGACCACTTCCATGCCCGCTTTTGTCAGGAGCGGAAGGACGGCGGGGACCAAAGCAACTCGTCTTTCCCCCGGATAAATTTCTCGGGGCACGCCTACAATCATGAACAGACCTCCTGTGTTGGGCGTTTCGTTCGCGAAGTGGGCATGGTTTAGGGCTAGGAGAGATATTTTAGCGTGGTCTCGATTAATTCGCTGGTTCCTTTGTATGGATCGCCTGGACTATCGAATTCCATGGAGCAGTAACCTTTATAATGCGCGGCGCGCATGATGCCAAATGTTTTGGGCATGTCGACGCGAAATTCCTTGCCCTGCTCATTGGTCTCAAGAGCCTTGACGTGACTGATGTTATAGGCGTGCTCAAACATGGCCTGCACTCCCTGGTACGCATAGTCTTCGCGCCCGGTTACCAGTGAGTTGGCGAAATCGGGAAGGGCGTGCAGCCAGGGATTGTTCACTTTCTCGATTACTTGCACGATGAAAAAAGGATCCTCGCTGATGGGATTATCGTTCTCCATATTTACGGCGATATTTTTTCTGGCCGCGTACTCTACTACCTGAGACAAACTGTCGGCGGCACGCTGCGCGTTGGGTTCTGAATTGCTGGCCTTGGGCATATTCGTTCGAATGCTGGGGGAACCGACTGCAGTCGCGACATCCACCCACTGTTTGCTGAAGGCCACGGACTTGTCGCGCTCGGTCTTGTCTGCGGAGTAGGGGCTGTGCTCTCCGTCAACGGCGATATTCACGATCATGCCGCTGGCTTTCTCGACGCTGGCTCGAATTTCCTCAAGATATTTTGGGTCCAGTGAGCGGAAATGTTCGCTCCAGGGCTCGATTTTCCTGATATTGAATTCCTCAGCTACATGCGCTGAAAAATCTTTGAGTTCAAGTTTAGGGCTGCCGAGTGCATCTTTTTGCCCTGCTAGGTAGTTCCTGAATGGGTACGAAGCGATGGCGACGCGCTCTCGAGGTTGGTCCGGAAAGCGCATGCTGGGTTGTGCGGTGTCGGCCGATGCGGTGGCCATGCTGGGAAGCAGGGCCGCGCCAGCGAGAGTCGAAACCGCTTCGATTAAAAAATGTCTTCGCGTTTTATTGTGCAAAGTCGCGCCAGTCTAGCAGATTCATATTTGTATCGCTACGGAATCGAAGTTATTGGCACTATGCTATTCGGCAATGAAGAGAACCGGGGATGGGGGAATCGTGTACACCGATATCGAGATTGGATTTAAGAAGAACTGGCGCATTGTTGCATCATTTTTGTTAACGGGATTGTTAACGGGCGCCTGCCGCGCCTGCTTGTTCCTTGCGCTTATGCCGGCCACGGTGGGCCGACTCGGTGCGCAGTCAAATTCAAGGCAAGGCGATAGCAACGCCGCAGTGCAGACTCAAATGCAAAATGTGATGTTTCACTTTTCGGAATCAGCGACGGCATATATCAAGGCGCTGAGTGGAGAACTGCTGCCTACCGAGAGTGCGGAGTTTCCCGTTTTCGATAATAAAGATTCGTTTCGTCTGCGCATTGGGTATGCGGAAATCGACATCGGTGCTCCAGACCTCGCAAGTATATTTAACTCCTATGTATTTGCACGCGCCAACAGCCCGCTCAGGGGCGTTTCGATGAGCATCGAGAATGGCCATCTCAACATCAAGGGCAAGTTGCATGATGTCGGCACCATACCGTTTGAAACGGAAAGCACTTTGAGCCCTACGGACGACGGGAAAATCTTGCTGCGCACCGCAAAAGTGAAGGCGCTGCATGTTCCGGTGAAAGGCATTATGAATTTATTTGGAGTGGAGATTGCGGACTTGGTAAAAAATGGCAGACTTCCGGGGGTCGAAGCTCGCGGTGACGATTTAGTGTTGGATCCTTCACTTGTTTTTCCGGCTCCGCATATGGAGGGGCGCGTCACGGCGACACGCATCGAAGGCAATACGATTGTGCTGACCTTTGGGGATAAGAATCGCGCGACGAAAGCGCGCCAGACGGGCAACTACATGTCCTTTCGGGGGAACCGATTGCGCTTCGGGAAACTAACAATGACGGATGTGGACATGACTCTGATCGATATGGATCCAGCGGATCCATTCGATTTTTTTCTGGATCGCTACAAGGATCAGATCGCAGCTGGTTACTCGAAGATTTCCTCAAACTCCGCGTTGCGGATTTTTGTAAGGGATTTTAATAAATTGGGAAAATCGAAAGCGGCGGCAAAAGGCGCAAATTAAACTACTGTAGGGCTACCTGCGTAAATCCCAGCCCGGTCAGCATGCCTGTAACGGTATTTCGCGCATTCTGGTCCGCGGACTTCAAGATCCCATCCACCAACGCTGATTGCTGCAACTGGCGTTCGGCTTCTTCGCGCACTTCGCTTTCCAGGTTGGGGTCCGGCGATGAAAACAGGCCTGTATCGCGAGAATAAACGCGGCTCTTGGCATTGTCGATGCGTGTACTGAAGACTTCGGCGGGCGGCAAACGTAAGGAAATGTTATGGCCCTGCACGCTGACGTCGCTGCTTTTGATGTTTGCGAGGTTCACGCCGGCAACTACTTCCCCGTGCACAACGAGAAGGATGCGGTCACCAGCCAAAAACTTTGGCAAGTAAGGATTATCACGGGCGCCGCCGATGATTTTGTCCATGGTATAGCTGACCGTTTCCAGTTTCTGCAATTGCTGGATCTGGCGCACTACGGTGGGCTGGTCCACATTTATGCGCATACCGCCGTTGCGCATAAATCCCATCAAATGCAGAAGGCCTACGCCGGTAGATAACCACACAGCTGCGCCGATAAACGCAATGGTCAGAAGGCTGCCGGCAAGAATGCCTTTCACTAACGAAAAACTCTTATTGGCGGGAGGGCTTGCCGGAGTGGTTTGTTCGATGGTGGCCATAAAAGTGAACCAAACCAAGTGTACCGCGAATCAAAACGTGGTGATGCAGTAGTACATTCGAATTTCTACAACTACGATGCGGGAAAGAGCCGTATCCTTAAGGCTGATGCGTGAGGATGGATCATTGATTAGTTTTGCTTTCGCACGGTTGAGTTAATTGGGTGGGCAATGAATAAAAGCGCCGCGACAGATGCCATTCGGCAGCAGTTGGAGGAAGTGGCTGTAGAAGTAAAACAAATGGGCGGGTGGTCCGGATTTAAAAGTGGTGAATGGCTTTTCCAGTTGATGGAAAAAACATTTCGGCACTATTCGCAGAATGCCGGCAAGGAATCGTTTCCTCTTGAATTTCCGGGGCGCACGCGGGCCGAGATTGCGGAGAAACTGATTGCTTCAGCGAGCAATAAAGCGGCGCTAGCTGGGGCAATCACGGGCGCTGCTGTATCGGCCGATGAGCTGGTGGGACTCTTCACCGCTGGAGAAGGCGTGATCGGTTTGCCGGTTAACATAGCGGTTGCGGCTACGGCAATTTGCTCCGAAGTATTTTTTACAGCGCGGATCCAGTTGCAATTAGTGGCGCGGCTAGCGGCTTTGTATGGCGCGCCTCTTGATCCGGAGAAAAATCCCGACGACCTGCTGGCCATTATGAATTTCGCCTTCGGCGGCGCGGCAGCGGAAGGACTAAGCAAAGAGGCCGCTAAGTCCGGCGCGAGAATATCCGCGGCGGTGGTGGGCCGCTATTACGCAAAACGGGAGTCGTTTGAGGTGCTGAAGCGCTTCGCAAAAAAACTGGGTTACAAGCTTTTGCGTCGCTCGTTCGTGAATGGGGTGGTGCCGGGGGTTTCCATGTTCATGGGCGCACTGTGGAACAAGCGCACCACAAAAACAATCGGCAAAAACGCGGTAAAGTTTTTTGCCATGCGCCCGCCGGTACTGTCCGTCTCAGCCGCGCAAGTAGTCCGCCGTTAATCTTGGTCATCGCGAACGCCAATCTTACGAATGGCGCTTATGAAGTTGCTGACAAGGGAATCCTGCCCTAAGATATTGACGTGCCGGAGTGGCGGAATGGCAGACGCAGAGGACTCAAAATCCTCCGGGCTCACGCCCGTGTAGGTTCGACTCCTATCTCCGGCACCAACTTTTTTGTCCGTTCCTCCTCTTTTGCTCGCTCCATTAAAAATTAAAAACATCTGAACACGGGGGATTGAATCGGTTTAATATAGCCGCGCAATCGTCGCTGTTCGGGCCGCTCGCACTCAAGCAAGGGTTTTCGGAGGATTGAATGGTTGGCTTCAGCAAATACTGCCTGCTCGCACTCGCGGCCGCCTCCCTGGCCGTCCCCGCTAAGCTTACAGCTCAATCGAAACGCTCCTCCTCTACAAAGAAGACAGAGCAGCGTGACGGGTCCGCTAAAACATTTTTACACAAAGACTGGCAAGTGCAGTCATCGTGCGATGACAAAGCGAGGGGCGACAAGATTTCCAGCGCTGGTTTCGGAGCAGACGGCTGGCACCACACGGACGTCCCTGCGACGGTGGTGGGTGTTCTGGTGACGGACAAAACGTATCCGGACCCAAACTATGGAACAAATCTGAAGAACTTTCCGGGGATATATATTGCGGAAAATAAGCTGTTCGCAAATGTGGATATGCCGGCGGGCAGCCCTTTTTCTTGTTCGTGGTGGTTCCGCACGGAATTTACAGCTCCGTCGGATGGGACCGGGAAGACCAAGTGGCTGCATTTTAACGGCATCAACTATCGCGCCAACATCTGGCTGAATGGTCAGAAGGTTGCGGACGCCAAAGACGTGGCGGGAACTTACCGGACGTTCGAATTTAACGTTACGAAATTTTTGAAACGTGGTGAGCGCGATGCTCTGGCGGTAGAAGTTTTCGCGCCGGGCAAGGATGATCTGGGAATTACCTGGGTGGATTGGAATCCCACGCCGCCTGATAAGGATATGGGCATCTGGAAGGAAGTGTTTCTGACGCAAAGCGCGGCGGTATCGGTGCGCAATCCTTTCGTGTCGTCGAAATTGGGTGCGAATTATAAGGCTGCGGCACTTACAGTCTCCGCCGATCTACAGAACAGTTCCGATCATGCGGTGCGAGGCATGCTGCGCGCGGAAGTCGATGGGATCAAAGTCAGCCAGCCAGTTCAATTGGCCGCTGGTGAAACAAAAATCGTTCGATTCTCGCCAAAACAATTTGTGGCATTGCGACTAACGCATCCGCACCTGTGGTGGCCGTACACCATGGGGGAACCATTTTTGTATTCGGCGAAAATTTCTTTTGAGGTCGCGGGACATGTGAGCGACTCGGCGACAACAAATTTCGGCATTCGGGAAGTCACCTCGGAGCTAACGGACAAGGGTTTCCGTCTGTTCAAGATAAATGGGCGCAAGGTTTTGATTCGCGGAGCGGCGTGGGCGCCGGATTTATTGTTTCGCTGGGTGCCGGGCAGACTTGATGCGGATTTGTCTTATGTTCGGGATATGGGGCTGAATACGATTCGCCTGGAAGGGCGTCTGGATCGCGAGGAATTTTACGAAAAGACGGATCGCCTGGGGATTCTGGTGATGCCTGGCTGGACGTGTTGCGACGCGTGGGAGCGCTGGAAGGACTGGCATGCGGATCAGCGCGATGTCGCGGCCGCTTCGTTGAAGAGCCAGATATACATTCTGCGGCAGCATCCCAGCGTGTTCGTGTGGCTGAATGGCAGCGACGGACCGCCGCCGGCGGAGGTGGAGAGCATGTATCTGGGGATTCTCAAAGATTTGGAATGGCCGAATCCTGCACTCTCCTCGGCGAGCGAAACGGTTACAACGGTAAGCGGTGGCTCGGGAGTAAAAATGACCGGGCCTTACGAATATGTTCCGCCGGTGTATTGGCTGACGGATAAGGATGCGGGAGGTGCGCATGGTTACAATACCGAAACGAGCCCGGGGCCTGCGATTCCGCCGCGAGAATCGCTGGAGCGGTTTATTCCTAAGGATCATCTCTGGCCGATCGATGAAGTGTGGAATTTTCACGCAGGTAAGGAGCGCTTCACAACAATAAATGTTTTTGCCGATGGACTAAATCGCCGCTACGGCCAGGCAACTTCGCTGGACGACTTCGAACGAAAGGCCCAGGCGGTTACCTACGATGGGCAGCGCGCGATGTTCGAGGCGTACGCCAGAAATAAGTACACCTCCACGGGAGTGATTCAATGGATGCTGGATAACGCGTGGCCATCGTTGATCTGGCATTTGTATGACTACTACATGGTGCCCGCGGGCGGTTACTACGGGACGAAGAAGGCGTGTGAGCCGGTGCACGTGCAATATTCTTACGATAATAATTCCGTGGCGGTGGTCAACAGCACCTATGAGCCACTCAAAGGCGTGAAAGTCACGGCTAAAATGTACAACGTGGATGCTTCCGATAAGGGCACGAGAGAGGCGACTCTTGATCTGGAACCGGATAGTTCGACTACCGCGTTCGAACTGCCGAAGGTTGAGGGGCTAAGCAAAACCTATTTCCTGCGGTTACAGTTGCAAGATGGCACGGGAAAATTGGTCAGCGACAATTTTTACTGGCTCTCGACCAAGGCGGATGTGCTGGACTGGAAGAACAAACAGGATACGGTGTACACGCCGCAAGCGGAATTCGGTGACCTGACTGGACTGGCTACGCTGCCAGAAGTGAAGCTCGACGTAACGGCGTCTTCAAAGACAGACGCGACGAAAAATACGACGCGAGTGACAGTAAAAAATCTGGATAACAGCATCGCGTTCATGGTGCACCTACGGGCTACTCGCAACAAAGGCGGGACGGATATAACGCCGATCCTGTGGGAAGATAATTATTTCTCGCTGCTTCCCGGCGAACAGCGCGAAGTGACAGCGACTTATCCGACTTCGGCGCTTGCGGGAGATTCCGCGGTGCTCGAAGTGAAAGGCTTTAACATCGCCAAGCAGACTCTGGAAGCGGACACGGCCACCGGCGGCAACCACTAATCGCCGCGCAACTTCCGTACTGATTGTGGGTTCATGATGTTGGTGTGCCTTGGTGGCAGTTCGCAAAAGAACACGCAACCCGTCTTCGTTTTGCAAACATCGAATAGAATAGATAAACGGGGGAGGGCTCCAATTTCGGCGATTTATAGCTGCCGGTGCGGCCACCAGGCTTGAGAGGAAAATCCGCGATGAATACATTCAAGCATTTAGTGGGCGTAGCCGCTTTGGCATTGATCTTCTGTGCCGGTGCGTCGGCGGATACGCTGGAGCTGAAAGATGGACGCGTCATTCAGGGGAGATATCTGGGTGGGACGCGGGTGATCGTGCGCTTCGAAGTCGAAGGTGACGTGCAAACCTTCCGCGTTTCGGAAGTGTCTGCGGTGAGATTGGACAGGCGTTCTGGGCGTGACCGGGATGACAATCCTCCTCCGAACGGTCCTGACGGGGGGCCACCTCCAGATCAAGGACAGCCGAACGATGCAGGCGGGCCGCCACCAAACGCGGATAACGGACGGTCCGATGGGCCTCCGCCGCAGGATCAAGGGCGGCCCAATGATTACCCGCCGCCACCGCCGCCGCCGGATCGAGACCGCGATCATGATCGCGATCGAGATTACGACCGCAACCGGGATAGCGAATCACATCACTATGTGTACGCGGCACCAGGAACTCCTATAGCGTTGCCGGCCGGTGAGCCGATTCTGGTGCGCATGATTGATCCGGTGGACTCGAAGCACAACGTGGTGGGAGACGTATTTAAAGCCAGCCTGGAAACGGACCTGGCGGTTAACAATGTTCTAGTGGCACGGCGTGGCAGTGACGCTTTCGTTCGCCTGGCTTATACCAAAGAAGCTCGCGGCCTGTCTGGAAGTTCTGAACTGCAACTGGAACTTACACGCATCATCATCGATGGCCGGGAATTTCCTGTGGTGAGCGGAGATTACACCATGAAGGGCAAGGGACGCGGCGGGGACACTGCCAAGAAAGTGGGCGGTGGGGCGATCGTTGGCGCAATCATTGGCGGCGTTGCCGGAGGTGGCACCGGAGCGGCCATCGGCGCAGGAGTGGGAGGCGCTGCAGGCGCGGGCGCTGAGATACTGACGCGCGGGCGTGCGGTGCGAGTGCCCAGCGAAACGTTGCTAGAGTTCCGGCTGGACCAACCGGTCACGGTTACTCCGACGCAGCGCTGAGGAGTACGCGGCGCCGACGGAAATTTAACTTGGAAAAGAGGGCGCTTTTTGGCGCCCTCTTTTTATTTCTGGCAATTATTTACAGCTCCGTTTTTCACCGCACACTTCCCTTTCGAGGTGCGGTTTTTGATTTCTGAAGTGATTTACCCCGGGTTCGTCTATTCCTGGTTGGGATAGCATTACGGCTTTTGTTGCAAACGCTGCCGCACATACTTTGCTGTTATCTAATTAGACTCACGGCGGCAAAGTTCGGCCTTGCCACTCTCACTGTTAGTTAATAAGATACCCCCTCTACTGGAGAGATAACGTGCCCAAAGAAAAGCCACGAGTAAACATCGGAGAAGTGATCAAGACCTATCGCAGCCAGCGGGGCCTTTCGCAGGGCGATATTGAACGGCGCACTGGACTGCTGCGCTGCTATCTGTCGCGCGTCGAGAATGGACACACCGTGCCCTCGCTCGAGACCCTGGCCAAGATTGCGGAAGCCATGGATATTTCTCTGGCGGACTTTTTTCCGGGGACGGAAACGCCGCGCGATAAAGAGACGCAAAAGATGCTTGGGGAACTGTCGCAGGACGAAATTCGCTTTCTCGCGGAGATCAAGCGGTATAGCACGACGCTGTCTGATGGAGACAAGCGACTGGTGCTGGCGATGATTCGCAAAATGGCGAGTCTGTTGCCATTAACTGTGGCGCGCAAACCGCTAGCGCGACGCCCCACGGTTTAGTTCAAATCTACTGAAATTTCGCGGGTCGGGCTTAGCCGCAGGCCGCTAGGCTAAGCAGTGTTTCGATCGCGAATCAGGCGAATCGCATCGGGTATGGCGGAATCTCCTGTCCCATCGCTTCGTGTGCCAGTCTCGGAGTCTTCAACATCAAGCGATCCTTCGCCAGGGGCCAGAAATAGATTTTCCTCTACTGAATGCTGCTTGGTGTAGAGGTCGTAATACCTTCCGCCGGCGGCGTAAAGCGAAGTGTGTGTGCCGCGCTCAATAATCCTTCCTGCTTCGATGACCAAAATCTGATCGGCGCGGCGGATGGTGGAAAGACGGTGCGCAATCACAAAAGTAGTGCGGCCGCGCATTAGATAGCGCAACCCTTCCTGGATCAAGGCTTCGGACTCGGAGTCGAGGCTGGAGGTGGCTTCGTCCAGGATGAGAATCCGCGGATCAGCGAGAATGGCTCGAGCGATGGAGACGCGCTGCTTCTGACCGCCAGAGAGTTTCACGCCGCGCTCGCCGACGATGGTGTCGTATTTGTTTTCAAATGCTTCGGCAAATTCATCGACGCGCGCGATGCGGCAAGCGGCGAGAATTTCGGCTTCGGCAGCCTCGGGGCGCGCAAACGCGACGTTTTCACGGATGGTGCCATCGAAAAGAAAAGTTTCTTGCAGGACCACGCCGAGTTGCGTGCGATAGGAGTCCAGTTTGACGGTGGAAAGATCGATACCGTCGACTAAGACGCGGCCTGACGACGGAACGTAAAAGGCGGCAATCAGTCCGATAATGGTCGATTTTCCGGCGCCTGAGGGGCCCACCAAGGCGGTGACCGTGCCAGGCTCGGCGCGGAAATTAATATCGTGCAAAACTTCCTTGCGCGAATCGTATGCGAAGTTCACATCTTCCATTACCACTTGTCCGCTGACGCGCGGCAGTTTGACGGCGCGACCCGGCATTTCATCTTCGATTTTCTCGTCCAGAATTTCTCGCGTACGCTCGAGTCCGGTGATGGCTTCGGTGATTTGCGTTCCGATAGCTACGATCTGAAATACCGGGGCGACCAACAGGCCCAAGAAGATGGAGTAGGTCAGAAAGGTGCCCAGGGTCATGGTGCCCGCGAGAATTCGGTGGGCGCCCATAAACATGACTACCGCGCTTACCAGTCCCATCAAGGCTGCGGCCGACAAACTCATGATGGAGGTGGCCGTCAGGGTTTTCAGCACGTTGTCGAGCAAGCGCTGTACACCAGCGGAGAAGATTTTTTCTTCGCGCGCTTCGGCGTGATAACCCTTCACGACGCGGACACCGCCCAGTGATTCGGTCAAGCGCCCGGTGACTTCGGCAGTAATCTTTGGACGCGCGCGGAAAATTGGACGAATGGTGGTGAAGGCCTTGTTGAGTCCTATGCCAAAAACCAGCAGCACAGTGAAGGCAATCACCGTCATGGTCACGCTAATACGCAGCAAGATCACCATGGCAAGTATTGCAGTCATGAGGCCGCCCACGAATTCGACCAGGCCGGTGCCGATCAAATTGCGCACGCCTTCCACGTCACTCATGATCCGCGAAACCAAAACTCCGGTTTTGTTCGAATCGTAAAAGGAGATGGACAACTTGCCGATGTGGGCCTGCACTTGCCGACGCAGATCAGCGATCATCTTTTGCGCGGATTTGGAGAGCAGTTGGGTCAAGGTGAACGAGGTGAGTCCTTGAATCACTGTGGCGGCCAGCACTGTCAACACGATGGGGGTCAGCAAACGAATGTGATGTTTGCCGATGACGTCATCGACCAGATATTTTGTGGAAGCTGGGAGGATCAAGCCGGAGACGCGGTTCACGGCCATCAACAACAATCCGACAGCTAAAATTCCACGGCGAGGCTTGATAAGCGCCCACACGTGCGGAAGATTTTTCCACGCGTTTTTGGTTTTTTTAAGTTTGGGAGTAGCGCGGGCGTCTTTTTCAGTGGGCATCAGTGGAGGGTGTTCAGAACCCCGGGTGTTTAGATGTCCGGGCATGGGGGCTTGTTATATGGCGCGTCGGATGTGCCGCGTCAGTCGGCGCCAGTTCCGGCACGCGCGGCGGGAACGGCCATGGGACTCTCAAGGTTCAATACAGTAGAAATAAATTCACTAACGGAGATTCCCAGGTGTCCCCATAGCCGACGCTTCAGGCTAGTGTAATCCTGGCTGCCGCTGAAGAGGTCGCCAACTAATTGACGGAAAACCGGGCTGCGGCGCATGAGTTGCACCATGCGCGTAGTGATGGCGGTGCCCAAAACTGAGCCGCGATAAAAACGCCTGACGATGCGCGAGGCAAATTCCAATTCCGCGGAAAAGGAGGCGCGAATCCAGGCGGGATATTTTTCCGGGCATCCTTCGGCCAGCGCTTTGCCTAACAATTCTCCTGAGCGGATGGCGTAGAAAAGGCCTTCACCGGTAAGGGGATCGACCCACGCGGCGGCATCACCGATGAGCGCCCAGTTCTTTCCGAGGACGGTGCGCTTCGAAAGGGTATGTTCTTGCGGCGACGGTAATACGTGGCTGTAAAATTTTGCGCCTTCGGTAGGAATTTTGTGTTTTTCGACGAAGGTCTTTAAATGAGTGCGCAGCTCGGGGCTGGTATGCGTTTCCATGCTGCCGCAAATACCGACCGAGAGATGATCGCAGCGCGGAAATGACCAGATATAGCCTTCGAAGTGGGGGAGAAATTTTATGGTGATAGCGTCAGCGGTTTGCGGAACGAAATAGCCCTGGGTCATTTCGAGTTCGTTGCGCTGCAAGGCACGCGTCTCGGGCACGAGTTGATTCCGAGCACCGGCGGCGAGCACCAGAAAATCCGTGCTGCGCCATTCGCCATCCACGCAGAAGCGCGGTTTGGAGCCGGCGGTATCGACGCTGAAAACATGGGAGCGCTGGACGGTGCAGCCTGCAGCCTGCGCGCGATCGAGCAGCATGCCGTTCAGTACGGTGCGCGAATAAATGACGATGGGATGGGTCATCTCCAGCGAAGCATGATGTTCTTCGCTGCTGATGATGTTGATTTCTCTGACCAATTTTTTGGGGTAGGGATTATCGAGGAGAAAAGGAAAACATTGAATGGCCTTATGGGTTAGGCCGCCGCCGCAGGGCTTTTCCCAAGCCAAGTGCTCATCAAAAATGGTGACGTTATTTCCAGCGCAGGCGAGTTGCTCGCCGCACATAGAGCCCGAAGGACCACCACCGACAATCGCTATTTCAGCCATTGCTACATCTTCCTGGCATGCCGCAAATCCATCGGGACGGGACGCATTCGGTGGCTTTGGTGAGCCTTAGTAATATGGACAATCAACCGGCAGAAACCTTAAAGAAGTATAGCACTGAAAATCCGGGTGTCGGCCAGAGGGATGTTCGTTTCGGTACCTGTTCCGGTACTCTGCCCTCGAGTCGGAGCGCTCATCACTCACGTGCTAAACTAAGGATTCGGACCCACTTGATCGTGTTCCGCGAGTGATCTTTTGACCTCACGTATTCTTTCATTGCATGACGCGACATTGAAATTTGGGCGTGCGCATCGCGGGGATCAGCGCGTTGTTTTCACCAATGGGTGCTTTGATCTGCTGCATCCGGGTCATATACAAACTCTGGAAGCGGCGCGCGGGCTGGGAGACGCACTAGTCGTGGGGATAAACAGCGACGCCAGCGTTCGCGAATTAAAAGGTAATGGGCGACCGATGGTTTGCGAGCAAGAACGTGCCGAAATTCTAGCTGCGCTTGAATGTGTGGATGCCGTGGTTATTTTCGATGATCTCACGCCACGGGAAACTATCGCCGCACTGCTACCGGACGTGCTGGTCAAAGGTGGCGACTGGCCGGGCGACCAAATCATTGGGCGGGACGAAGTGGAAGCAGCGGGTGGGCGGGTCGCTTCGGTGCCGGTAGTTCCTTCTTATTCGACGACCGCGATTCTCCAGAGCATTCGGGATTTGCCAGCCACGTCTGTTGCGGAGTCCTGAAGTTCTTTGATGGTTTCCGCATGATACTTCCCGCCGTTCGCGAACGTTTGGACGCTGTGCTGCGCCAACCCGCTGTGGAGGGCGCGCTTGCCGCGCTGCGCACGGGTGCGAATCAGGTGGCCTTTTCGGGCTTGCATGACGTGGCCAAAGCATTGGTTGCGGCGTATGCCACTCACGCGCTGAGGCGGCCCGCATTTTTCATTACCAGTTCGAACCGGCGCGCGGAGGCTTTCGCCGAAACGCTGCGTTTTTTTTCGAGCATCTTCCCTGGAAGAACGGGTGGGGCAAGCGGTCTGGCTGGGGAGGTCGCTACGCTGCCGGCGTTTGACACGTTGCCGTGGGAATCGCAGAGTCCGCACCCGGACATTTTGGAACGCCGCGCGGCCACGCTTTTTCGACTGGCTGATGGGCAGATCTCGCTAGTGGTGGCGCCTATCACTGCGGCGCTGTGGCGTTACAACGACCCGTATCTTTATTTATCTCTGGCGCGCACGCTCAGTAAGGATTCGGAAATACCTCACGAAGAACTCGTCGGGCATCTTGCCGCTGTGGGTTACACGCGCACAGAAATGGTGGAGCTGCCTGGGCAGTTCGCGGTGCGGGGCGGCATCGTAGATTTTTTCTCTCCGGAAGCGCAGCGCCCGGTGCGCATCGAACTTCTGGGGGATACGGTGGAATCGGTGCGCGAATTCGACGCGCGCACGCAACGGTCGATTGCGCCGGTAGTTCGAACAACGCTATTGCCGCTGACGGAATGGGCGGTGCCGAGCGCGGAATCATTCGAACCCACTCGCGAAGCACCGTGGGAAACGCATTCTTTCCTCGGCCCCGCGGGCCAGGAAAAGCAAACTACTTTGTTGGAGCTGGCGGAGAGCTCACTTCGCCCGCTGGTATTTCTAGATGAGCCGCAAACATTGCGTGACGCGGCGGAGAAACATCTGGAGAGCGCGAAAGAAAACTACGATCGGCACGGCCAAGCTAATGCGCCGGAGGTTTCGGAGTTTTTCTGGTCCGGTGACCAACTCACCCAAGCGCTGGAAAAGACTTCGCAAATCCGACTGGAGCAACTGGGGCTCAGCGCAGATTCTTTCGAACGGTTTGAGCTCTCTTCGCGGCCCAGCGCCCGCTTCCACGGCGATGTGGTGGCTTGCATGGCAGAAGTGAAATCGCAGCTCGCCGCGGGAGGCACCGCCTTTCTGACGGCCGGCAGCCTGGGAGAATTGGAGCGTCTCGCGGATGTTTCACGCGAATACGAAGTTCCCTACGTGCTTGGCGAATCCGAAGACGCCGCAGCGGGGTTCACTGCCGAAGCGGCGACGGAGTCTGCCACGTTGTTGCTGATTCGCGCGCCTTTTTCCGAAGGCGTAACTTTTCCTGACGCGCGCGTGACGTTATTCGGAAATGCCGATCTGTTTAATGTGACGCCCTCGGTCGAGCGGCCCAGCCGTAAGATTCGCACATCTGGTTTCTTCAGTGATTTTGCGGAACTGAAGCCTGGTGATTTCGTAGTGCACGTCGATCATGGCATCGGCCAATTTGATGGGCTGCGGCAGATCGAGTCCGATGGGCGCCGGGGCGAATTCATGCTGCTCAAGTACTCCGACGAAGCGCGGCTTTACGTTCCTTTGGAACGCATGGACCTGGTGCAGAACTATCGCATCGTGGAGGGGGACCACCCTCCGTTGGATAAGCTGGGCGGGACGGCGTGGAACACGCGAAAGACGCGCGCCCGCAAATCGGTTGAAGATATGGCCGACCAGCTGCTGGCGCTGTACGCGCAGCGCAAGACGGCTCCCGGGTTCGCATTTTCGCCGGACGCAAATTTTCAGCGTGAGTTTGAGGATGCGTTCGAATTTGAAGAAACCGCGGACCAAAACACCGCGCTCACGGACATTAAAAAGGACATGGAGCGCGCGGCGCCGATGGACCGGCTGCTATGCGGTGACGTTGGCTACGGCAAAACCGAAGTAGCCATGCGGGCGGCGTTCAAGGCGGTGGCTGACAGCAAGCAAGTTGCGGTGCTGTCGCCCACCACGGTGCTGGCGTTTCAACATTTCGAAACATTCAAGCATCGCTTCGCGGCTTTTCCTGTGAGGATCGATATGCTGAGCCGATTCCGCAGCACCGCCGAACAGAAAAAAACTCTGGCCGATCTGGAAGCGGGAAAAGTGGATATCGTCATCGGCACGCATCGACTCTTATCCAAAGACGTAAAGTTTCAGGACTTGGGCCTGTTGGTTGTCGACGAAGAGCAACGCTTCGGTGTGGCGCATAAGGAACGGTTGAAAGAAATGAGCAAGAACGTGGACGCTTTGGCGCTTTCCGCCACTCCCATCCCGCGTACCTTGCACATGTCGCTCGTGGGGCTTCGCGATATGTCACTGATCGAAACTCCGCCGCGCGACCGGCTGGCGATCCAGACGGTGGTTGCGCCATTTCAAGAGGACCTGGTGCAGCGCGCGATAGAAACGGAATTAGCGCGCGAAGGCCAGGTGTACTTCATTCACAATCGCGTCGAATCGATTTATTCGCTGGCCGCATTGGTTTCAAAACTGGTGCCTAAAGCGCGGGTGGTGGTGGCGCACGGGCAGATGGGTGAAAAAGAACTGGAAGCGGTGATGCTGAAATTTATTCGCGACGAGGCGGATGTGCTGGTGGCCACGACGATCGTGGAAAACGGGCTGGACATTCCGCGGGCGAACACCATCCTTATTAATCGCGCCGACCGGCTGGGGCTCGCGGAGTTGTACCAGTTGCGGGGACGGGTGGGGCGCTCGAGCCAGCGGGCTTACGCGTATTTGCTCGTTCCGCCGGAAGAAATTTTGTCTGAGATCGCGCGTAAGAGGCTGGCGGCAATGAAGGAATTCAGCGAACTGGGGGCGGGGTTCCGCATCGCGGCGCTTGACCTCGAATTGCGGGGAGCGGGCAACATGCTGGGGCGGCAGCAACACGGGCATATTGAGGCGATCGGCTTTGATTTGTATTGCCAGATGCTGGAACGCGCGGTTGCCACGCTGAAGGGCGAGGATGTCACACCGGAATTGCGCACGACTCTAAGCTTGGGATTTGATGTGCGCATTCCGCAGGAATATATTCCCAGCGAAAATCTGCGCTTGCGTACATACAAGCGGATTTCGTCTATTTCGACCGAGGCGGAAAAGCAGGACGTTCGCAAGGAACTGGAAGATCGTTTCGGAGCGCTGCCGAAATCGGTGGAAAACCTATTAGAGTATGCCACTCTCAAATCCATGAGCGAGCGGCTGCGCATTTCTTCCGTGGAACGGCAGGGCAGCCGGGTGGCTATTCGCTTCTATCCGGAGACCACACTTGATCCGGCCAGGCTGGTGTCGGTGGTGCGCTCTCGCAAAGGGATTAAACTCGATCCCAGCGGCGTACTTTGGATGGAAGTTATCCGCGGTGAATCGGTCGCCGAATCGGTGAGAAACGTATTGATAGGGCTTCAGGGCGAGAGCTAGACTGCGAAGAAGTAATCGAAAGTGCTAAACTCTGGACGAGGTATTAATGCGTAAATTACTTCTATTTTTGACGTTCTGCGGAACACTTCCTATAGGGATCCTGGCCCAAGATAACTCGGCCAATACTCCACAGCCTAAGCCTGCGGACAGGCAAGATAAGTCGACACCGGCACTCGAAAAGCCCGGAATAGCTCCGGCAACTCCGGAGACCGCGCCGGCGCCTACGCCTGCGAAGAAAAGTCCGCCTCCGGCGTCGAAGGTCGATCCCAACTCTGGGCGGGTGGTCGAAGAGATCATCGCGCGCGTAAACAATGAAATCATCACCCAGTCGGAATATGAGAAGGCGAAGGTTGCCGCCGCCGATGAAGCCAAACAGGATTGCCAGAGTCATTGCACTCCAGAACAACTGCAGATTGCGATCGAAGACCGCCAGAAAAACGCGCTGCGCGACCTCATCGATCAGTCGTTGCTGGTGCAACGCGGGAAAGACATGGGGATTAGTGTGGAGCCCGATGTGATCAAGAAGCTGGATCAAATCCGCATCCAGAACAACATAAACAGCATGGAAGATTTGGAGAAGGCGGTGTCAGCCTCGGGAGTCAACTGGGAAGATTTCAAGAATAATATTCGCAATGGAGTCTTGACGCAGCGGGTGATCAGTAGCGAGGTCGGCTCGCACATCACTATCGGGCACGACGAAATCGAAAAATATTACAACGAGCATAAAGGGGAGTTTGTGCGGCCGGAGCAGGTTGCGCTGCGTTCTATCGAAGTAAATACGGAAAAGAAATCGTCGGAAGAAATCGTGGAACTGAAAAAGAAGGCGGAGACTACGCTGAAGCGCATCAAGGACGGCGAAGACTTCGGCGAAATGGCCAAGCGCTTTTCCGATGGCAGCACGGCCAAGCAGGGCGGGTTTTTGGGGGTTTACAAACGCGGCGAGTTGTCCAAAGAGCTTGAAGATGCCGTGTTTAAAATGCGGAAAAATGACATTACGGATGTAATGGACACCAAGCAGGGATTTTTGATTCTGCAGGTTTTGGAACACTACGATGAAGGCGAACAAACGCTCGCCAAAGTCGAACCGGAAATCACGGACAAGCTGTACACCGCGCGTATGGAACCTGCTATGCGCGAGTACGTGAAAACGTTGCGCGAACAGAGCTATGTAGTGATCAAGCCAGGATTCCAGGATATTGCCGGTGGCGGCGGGAACTCGGAGATCCAAGAAGTGAGTGCGACACCTGAAGCGTCCAAGAAGGCCAAGAAGGCCCATAAGAAATACGGTCTGTTCGGTAAAAAGCCGGACACTGGTTTATGAAGACGCCGTTTGTTACGGATCTAGGCAACGAGCAAGTAATTACCACGTTTTTCCTGGTACACGAAAAAGAAATTCGCAACACCCGCGAAGGCAAGTCCTACCTTCGTCTTGAGCTTGGGGACCGCAGCGGGACGATCGAAGCTCGCATGTGGGACTTGTTCGAGACTATCGCGAAAGACATCAATCGCGATGATTTTGTAAAAGTCCAGGCGCGCGTAGAAATCTATCGCAACAAACCACAGTTGGCGCTGCAACAGGTGCGGCGAGCTAAGCCTGAAGAAATCGATCTCGTCGATTTTTTGCCGCATACAAAAGAGGATGTCGACAAGCTGTATGGGCGGATGCTGGAATTCGCCGAAGCGATTCGAAATCCCTGGCTAAAGATACTGGTGAGCGGGATCATCAGCGATCCGAAAATCGCGCCACGCTACAAGCGTGCGCCGGCCGCTAAAGTCATGCATCACGCGTTCGTCGGTGGTCTGCTGGAGCATGTGGTGGGATTGTGCGCGCTGGCACAACTTTTGGCGACGCACTATGTTGAGCTGGATGTGGATTTGCTGCTGACCGCGGCGATGCTGCACGATGTTGGCAAGCTGGACGAACTTTGTTACGAACGGGCCATCGGGTATACGACCGAAGGGCAACTTCTGGGTCACATTGTCATGGAACTGGAAACCGTTTCGCGGGCCATGGACGGCATCGCGGGCTTCCCTGGCCCACTGAAAACGGTAGTGCAGCACATGCTTATCAGCCACCACGGGCAATATGAGTTTGGTTCACCGAAACTGCCGATGATCCGCGAAGCCATGGTTTTTCACTACATGGACGATTTGGACTCGAAAATGGCGGCGGTGCGCGCGGCGCTTGGCAGCGGAGCGGGCGACGACCAGTGGTCTGCTTATAGCACCGCGCTCGGCCGGAAATTCCTACGGCTGGAAGAATTTTTGAGACAAGATCCGGAACTTTCGGAAGAATGCAAATAACTCCGTGCTGCCTGCGTCATTCAAAATCCGCGATCTGCTGATCCAGCCCGCCACCATTCTCGCGCCCATGGCAGGAGTCACCGATACGCTTTTTCGGCGTGTAATTCGAGGACTCGGCGGCTGCGGACTGCTGATGACGGAGTTCACTTCGTCCGAGGGCATTACCCGCAGCGCCGCCAAGACTTTGCGATATTTACATTTTCAGGAAGACGAGCATCCCATTACCGCGCAGCTTTTTGGCGCGAACCCTGAAGTTATGGCGCGCGCGGCGAAAATGGTGGAAGACCTGGGTTACGACGCTGTGGACATCAACCTCGGATGTCCGGCGAAAAAAGTTGTGAAATGCGGCGGGTCTGGTTTGTTGCGCGATCTCCATCTACTGGGCGAAATTTTTCGTGCGGTGCGTGCCGCGGTTCGGATTCCTCTGACTATTAAGCTGCGAGCTGGCTGGGACGAGAATTCCGTGGTGGCTGTGGAGGTCGCCAAAATGGCCGAGTCCTTAGGGGTGGAGGGTGTTGCGGTTCATCCACGCACGCGGGCTCAGGGCTACAGTGGCCGAGCGGATTGGAATCTCATCACGCGCGTCAAGCAGGAGGTGACAATTCCGGTGATCGGGAATGGAGACGTCAACACGCCGGAGGATGCCGCACGCATCGTGGAAGAAACCGGTTGCGATGCGGTGATGATCGGGCGCGCCGCGGCGACCAATCCATGGATTTTTTCTCAGATGCAGCAGTATGCGCAGACAGGCCGCTACGAGCTCCCCAGCGACCATGACCGTCACCGTTTACTTTCTGGATACTACCGACAGATTAGCTCTGCCAATTTGCCGGATGCGGTGGGCAAAATGAAGCAGTTCGCTTGCTGGTTCACTCACGGTGTGGGTAACGGCAGCGAGCTTCGCCGTATCGTACATGCGGCGCGAACGCCCCGCGAAGTACTGGACAGTGTGGAACGGTTCTTTGCGGACCGGTCGAAATCAGCGGGGGAGGACCCAGTCCATGCTCCAGCGCAGTACATCCACCTCGAAGCAGCGCGCGGATCGTAGGCTCGCGGTACGCTTACCGCTGACGGTGAGCGGGCGGGACCGCCGCGGAGTCACCTTTCAGGAAGAAACTTCCAGCGAAAATCTTTGTCGCAGCGGGGCGGCATTTGTGACGCGCTTCGATCTCTCGATTGGTTGCGACGTGGAAATTCACATTCCGATTGCGCAGAGTTCCGTTCGACGGAAGCAAGCGGAGTCCGATTTCAACACGCGCGGCCGCGTTGTTCATGTGGCAAGTGCTGAATCCCGGGGAGAGAAAATTATCGGCGTGCAGTTTATTGGGCCGCACTTCCGGCGGATGTTTCTTTCAGAATCGGCCGCCTAGCGCGGTTGATTTATTCCGCTTCTTTATTCCGCCTCTTTATTCCACATCGGTTTTGCCCAGTGCCTCCAGCAGTTGGCCATAAGCAGCTCGGCGCGTCAAACCCCGTTCTTTAGCTGCCAGTTTCAAGGCGTCCTTGCGATCTAGCTTGGCCTGGCGTATCAATTCGTCCACGCGCTCCGATAAACTTTGTGTCGAGTCAAGATTCGCGCGCGCCTCGGCGGGGTCTTCCGGGCCAATCAACAAGGTAATCTCGCCTCGCGCCGGACGGGCCTCGAGAGAAGCGCTGAGGTCTGAAAGTTTTCCGCGCCTGAATTCTTCGTGAAGCTTTGTGACTTCGCGGGCCAGACACGCGGGCCGGTCGCCCAGAATTTCACGTGCGTCGGCGATGCATTCCTCGACACGATGAGGGGCCTCGTAAAATATGATGGTGCGATTTTCGATGCGCAGCCGTTCGAGGGCGCGGCGACGTTCTCCGCTGCGCGACGGCAAAAAACCCACGAATAAAAATTCTTCATTCGGCAAGCCGGACGCGGACAGCGCGGCCAGCAGCGCAGATGGCCCCGGAATGGGCACTACCTGAATGTGATGGCGCAAACACATGGCTACGAGGCGGTGGCCCGGATCGGAGACCAGCGGCATTCCGGCGTCAGATACCAGGGCGATCCTGGCGCCCTGCTCAAGCGCAACAACTAACTCGGGGGCACGGGTCATCTCGTTATGCTCGTGATAACTGACAAGCGGTTTATTGATTTGGTAGTGGTTCAGTAGTTTTGAGGTGTGGCGCGTATCTTCGCAGGCGATCTGATCCACTTCCTTCAAAATCCGCAGACCGCGCAGGGTCATATCCTCAAGATTGCCGATGGGCGTACCGACGAGGTAGAGACAGCCGGCAGCGCTTGCAGGCGAGGCATGTCTTTCACCGTTTACTGGGAGTTCAGAGGACTCTTGGTCTTCTCTGTGGACTTTGTTCAAAGGTGAAGATCGAACAACTTTCTTGCCGCTCATGGCTTCGAGTCTACCATGCGCTTCCGGAAGCGTACTGCCACGCATGTTATAATTTGATTTCTAATTCAGTAAGGAGACTTTTGTGCCGTTGTACGAATACGCTTGCCTGAAGTGTGGCCGCCACACGGACAAAATCGAGCCGGTCGCCGGTCCACATCTGAAGAAATGCCCTCATTGTGGGGGCAAAGTGGAATCGGTGATCACCGCGCCGGCTATTAAGTTCAAAGGCGCAGGCTGGTACGTGAATGATTACGCGGCTAAGCCAAATGCGGGTGAGGGGAAAAAGGCGGAAGGGTCTGGAAGCAATTCGAGCGATTCGAAGGAATCGTCGTCGAAGGATTCTGGCTCCAAGGATTCGAGTTCGAAGGAATCTTCCTCGAAAGATTCGTCCGGTAAGGACAGCGGCTCCAAGGAATCATCTTCCTCCAAAGAATCCAAAGAGAAAAAATCTTCGACCGCGAAAAAGGACTAACTTTAGTACTCTTAGTTTAGCTTCAATGACTTCAAATATTGTTTAAAGCCGGCGCCCAGTTCTTCGTTTTGAAGCGCCAACTCCACGGTAGCGATTAAAAATCCCAATTTATCGCCGGCATCGTAAGAAATACCTTCATAGATGTAGGCCCACAGGCCCTGCTGCTGCGCCAGAATTCGCAGCCCGTCGGTCAGTTGAATCTCTCCACCGGCGCCGGGTTTTGTTTGTGCCAAGTGTTCGAAAATGTCCGGAGGCAACACATAACGGCCGGTGATCGCTAGATTAGAAGGCGCATTCTCCGGCTTGGGCTTCTCCACCAAATCTTTAATTCGCAGCAAGCGCGCTCCAAAAGGCGGCTGCGGCGCAGGCTCGGCGTTTACGATGCCATAAAGATGCGTTTTATTTTTGGGGACTTCTTCCACGGCAATCGCGCCTACGCCGGTCGCTTCGTACACATCGATCAATTGCTTGGTCGCCGGATTTTTGCCAGGAATGAGAACATCCCCCAAGAGAACGGCGAAAGGTTCGTCACCGACCAGGTCCCGCGCGACCAGGACGGCGTGGCCCAAGCCGAGCGGCTCTTTCTGCCGAGTATAACTGATCTGCACCATGTCGCTGATACCGCGCACCAACTGGACCTGGTCTATCTTGCCCTTATCCTCGAGAAATTTTTCCAGCAGTGGCGAGGCGTCGAAGTGGTCTTCAATGGAGCTTTTGCCCCTACCAGTGACGATGATGATGTGCTCGATGCCTGCGGCAACGCATTCTTCGACGACGTATTGAATTTGCGGCTTGTCGACCACGGTGAGCATTTCTTTTGGCTGCGCTTTGGTTGCCGGTAGAAAGCGTGTGCCAAGTCCGGCGGCGGGCAAGACTGCCTTGCGGACCTTCTGATGTTTTCGTCGAGTATGCTCTGGAGAGTTGGCGGCCGTGAAATTCTTATCGATGGTCATAAGGTTTCATGAAAGTAGCTGTAGGCGTCTGGATTTGTCAATCCAACCGTCACTGTAGAACAATGGATTATCATCTTCAGAGAACAAATTCATGAGCATGCGCACGCGAATTCTGGGAATTGAATCTTCCTGCGACGAGACGGCGGCGGCCGTGGTTTCGGACGGCCTGGAAGTTTTGTCAAACGTGGTGGCGTCGCAGATCGAGATTCATAAGAAATATGGGGGCGTGGTGCCCGAGCTGGCCTCACGCGAACACTTACGGCAGATCGTGCCGGTAGTTCGCGAAGCGCTTGCGCAAGCAAACATGCAGCTTTCGGAAGTAGATGCCATGGCGGTGACGCAAGGGCCGGGGCTGGTGGGAGCATTATTGGTGGGCATCACCTATGGAAAAACGTTGGCTGCGGCGCTCAAGAAGCCGTTGATACCGGTCAATCACCTTGAAGGACACGTGCATGCGGTTTTTCTGGAGGCGCACCGCGCTGGCCGCAAGATGAAATTCCCCGCCGTGTGCTTGATTGTTTCCGGCGGTCACACCGTTCTTTACGAAGTCACTGAGACGCAGAATTACGAAGCAGATGATTTCAAGCCTTTGAGTTATCGCAAGATTGGGCAAACTCGGGATGATGCCGCCGGCGAAGCTTACGATAAAGTCGCGAAGCTTTTGGCGCTGGGCTACCCGGGAGGACCCATTCTCGATCGCTTGTCCGTTACAAGTAATGGCGCAGGCGACAGCGTGGCGCCTCCGGTAAGATTTGGTCCAACCAAGATGAGCGGCAATGCGCTGGATTTCAGTTTTAGCGGGTTGAAAACCGCGGTGCTCTATCATTTGCGTGAGCATACCGAATATTCCGAAGACATCCGCGTTCGGCAAGCCGCTCTGGAACGCGGCGACAATAGCTTTGAAAAATTGCTGCCGTTATGCGACGGGCAAACCTTGGCATTGATACGCGAATTTCAGAGATCGGTGGTGCGGACTCTGGTGGAACAAACGATGGCTGCGGCTGAAATTATTTCTGCGGAGTCCATACTGGTCTCCGGCGGGGTGGCTGCCAACAGCGAACTGCGCTCCGCATTTGAAAAACGTGTGACCTCATCTGGCATGGAAGTGTTTTTTCCTAGCCGCGCTCTTTCTACTGACAATGCCGCGATGATTGCCGCAGCGGCGTATTCACGCTTTCGCGCGGGCTTGCTGGCCGACACTTCACTGAATCCTGACCCGGCGCTAATTCTCAAATAACAACGAAAGATAAGTCGATTGCATGTAGGAGTCGGTCTCAGTTGATGGGTGAAGTGCGTTTCCCTGGAGAAGGATGCTACGCTTTCGGGCGATGAGAACACCTCCAGGAGCGCAGGGAGCGCCACCGGGCCCGCCGCGCGGTGCGCGGGAGGCACGTGTGTCAACGGGGCAGGCGCCTGCAGTGCGGCAGGCGGGAGCGGTGCTTACTAGCCGTGATAATCGATGGCTGAAACAATTTCGCATGGCACTGCGCGGAGGGATTCCCACGGAGTCGGGATTCGTTGGCGTGGAGGGCGTGCGGCTGGTCGAAGAAGCGTTGCGTTCGGGATGCAAAATCGATGCGGTGTTGTTCAGCGAGACGGGAGCGCGATACCGTGAGCGACTGGCGCCTTTTATCGGGCGACCGGAGATTGCTTTTTCTGTGTTGCAGACGACGGACCGACTCTTTGAGGGACTGGCGGACACTGAGCATCCGCAGGGAGTGGCGGCGTTGGTGGAGCCGCGGGTTACGACGTTTGATGATTTAGTTCGTGCACCGGAGGACGTTTGTTCCCCGCTGCTGGTGGTGTTGGCGGGCGTCCAGGATCCCGGAAATGTAGGGACGATTTTGCGGACTGCGGCGGCGTTTGGAGCGACGGGAGCGGCGATTTCTGCGTCAGGACAAAGCGGGACGGCGAGTCCATTTTCGCCCAAGGCGTTGCGCGCATCGGCGGGAGCGGCGCTGCATCTCGCGGTGTTGTCGGGGACTCCGCTGCCAATTTTGATGACGCAATTGAAGGTGGCGGGATTTCGAATGCTGGCGTCGAGTGTGCATGAGCCGGAGACTGGCGAACAGCCGCTGCTGGCTCCGTGGGAGGTGGATTGGTGCGAGGCTTCGGCGTTGCTGGTGGGTAATGAGGGATCGGGACTTCCAGTAGAAGTGGAACGCAGCGCGGATGCACGCATACGCATACCGATGGCAAGCGGCGTGGAATCGCTAAACGCTGCGGCGGCTGCGGCGGTGTTGTTTTATGAAGCGGCACGGCAGCGCAACTCCGTGCGTATGCGGAACATCCAAGAGCCGTGAGCTTATTCAACAAAATACCATTGGGGCCGGGCGGTAACTCGTCGGAATCGGAGGTGCCCGCGGCGCACCAGCCGTTGGCGGAGCGCATGCGCCCGCGCACGCTAGACGAATTCATCGGGCAGGAGAAATTGCTGGGCTCGGGCAAACCGCTTCGCACACAAATTGAAAATGACGATATTGGGTCGATGCTGTTGTGGGGACCGCCAGGGTGTGGGAAGACCACGCTGGCGAGATTGATTGCGCGGCTGACGCGGTCGGAATTTGTGTCGTTCAGCGCGGTGCTGGCCGGAATTAAAGAAATTAAAGAAGTAATGGCTGTAGCGGAGCGCAAATCGCGGTCAGGGCACCGCACGATTGTGTTTGTGGATGAGGTGCACCGCTTTAATAAAGCGCAGCAGGATGCGTTTTTGCCGTATGTGGAAGCGGGACACATCACGTTCATAGGCGCGACGACGGAGAATCCTTCGTTTGAGGTGATTTCGCCGCTGTTGTCGCGGACGAAGGTATACATTCTGGCGGCGCTGCCGACGCCCTTGATTGCAGAGCTATTGCGGCGCGCGCTCTTGGATAAAGAACATGGACTGGGGAACGAACAATTCGAGGCCAGCGACGATGTGTTAATGCGCATCGCTTCGTTTGCGAATGGCGACGCACGGGCGGCGTACAACACGCTGGAGCTGGCGGCGCGGAGCGCGATACGCGATCGTAACGGGGTGCTGTCGATTACGCCGCTGCTGCTGGAGGATATCTTGCAGCGGAAGTTGTTGCGATATGACAAGGCGGGCGAAGAACATTTTAATTTAATTTCGGCGCTGCATAAGTCGGTGCGCAATTCCGATCCGGACGCGGCGCTGTATTGGCTGACGCGAATGCTGGAGTCGGGCGAGGATGCGTTGTACCTGGCGCGGCGGTTGGTGCGCATGGCGAGTGAGGATATCGGACTGGCGGAGCCCGGGGCGCTGGCGGTGACGCTGGCGGCTAAAGATGCGTTTGATTTTCTGGGCGCGCCGGAAGGCCACCTGGCGCTGGCGCAGGCAACGGTTTATTTGTCGCTCGCGCCAAAGTCAAATGCGCTGTACACGGCGCACGGCGAGGCCCTGGAAGATGTGGCGAAGACAGAAGCGGATCCGGTGCCGCTACATTTGCGAAACGCGGTCACGGGGCTGATGAAAAATGTTGGGTATGGAGAGGGATACAAATACGCGCACAACTTCGAGGAAAAAGTTACGGACATGACCTGTTTGCCGGAGAATCTGGCGGGACGCACGTACTACAAGCCGACGGATCAAGGGTTTGAAGCACGATTGCGACAGAGGTTAGAGGAGATTCGGAAGTTGAAGACGCGAGGGGCGGCGGCGAAGGAATGAGGGAGTGGTGAGTGTGGAGTGGGATGGAATGAGCTTGGCTTCGCGAGGGATCGAAAGAGATTCGTCAACTTCGCAGACCGACTCCTTGGCAGGAGCGAAGGAGGAAGAAAAAGTCGGTCGGCTTCGCTCGGAATGACAAATTTTGCCGCTATTTATGGAACATTAATTTGGTGGTGATCACATTCAAACGGTAGTGAATTCCAGAGACAACTTGTGATTTGCCTTTGTTCCAGCCGACATCGGTGGCTGCGTGGCCTGTGCGCGCTGGTGTGCGTCTTTTTTGGGTGCTGCACGATTCCGCCTGCGAGGGCACAGGTGGTGGATTTTGAGAAGCCGCTTCAAACTATCGATGAGGACATCAGTGCGTTTGCATTCGGGACGGATGGGCGCATTGTTTATTCCGTTCGGCACAACGTGAAAACAAAGTTGTACGACCTGGAGCACGACGATATCTGGATGCTGGAGACGAATGGCAAGAAGCGGCGACTGCTGCAGGGGGATAAATTTAAATATGGGAACACGCCGTTCAGCTATGCGGTGGATTCCTTTCGGTGGTCGCCGAATGGGAGGTTCATACTGGCGCGGCTCTTCGTGACTACGGTGATTGACGAGAGCGGAAAAACGCAGGACTCGTACATGACCGTTGTATTGGATGAAAACGGCAAGGAAGTGCGCATCAATGGCGGCGATAACGTGATTCGGGATTCGGCGAATGCGTTCTGGCTGAAGGATAACGCGACTATTGTGCATATGACGGAGGCGGTGAAGCCGCGGGCGCTGTATTCGTTTCAGTATACAAATGTAGCGACCGGGCCGGCGGGCGCGGCGTTTGAGGGACGGACGTTTTTGGATGCGGACGCGATTCCCGGAACGAACGTGGCAATTGCGGTGGAACAAGATCGTGCGCAAACGGGGCCGCCGCGATTGATGCGACTTGATTTGCTGGCGCAAGATGACAAAGAGTTGGCTACGCTTCAGGATTTTGCGGGTGGGCTTTCGGTTTCGCCAAGCGGGAAGAAGGTGGTGTATTACCTGGACAAGGAGGTGTTGGAGATTCGGGATTTGAGCTCGGCGCATCGCGTGGCGCGTGTGCGTGCGGGGCTGGGAGTTTTTCGCTGGGCGCCTGATGAGCGGCGAGTGTTGCTGAAGCGTGCGGTGGAAAAAAAGACTGGGGAGCTGGTATGGATCGACATTCCGGAGCTGTCGGAGATTTCGGACGGCAAAGAGGTTGCGGTGGCGCAGCCTGCTCCGCAGCCGATTTTGCGGGAGATTGGATTTCGGGATTTTGCGATTTCTGGGGATGGCAAGTTGCTTGGTATTATAGGGGTGGGGAAACATAGTTTGGCTGTGTTTCCTTTGTCGGTGCAGTGAGCAAGGCAAATCGGAATTGATCCTTCAAGGATGAGCTTACTAAACCCAACCCAAGACCCAGGCTAAAAATCGAGCCTGGGGCACCATCCGTGTATTCCTACCTTCGTATTTTTTCAACTGACTCTGCCGTCTCAACCGACCTTTAGCGGCGGAGGCGATGTTCGATGAGGATGCAGGCGTCTTCTACTACGAAGAGGCCTGCAGCGCGGGCTTTGGCGGCGGCGTTTTGGTTTTCGATTCCCTGCTGCATCCAGATAACTTTTGCGCCGACGGCGATGGCGCTGTCGACGACCGGAGGGATATGTTCGGAGCGGCGAAAGATGTCGACTATTTCGATGTGCTGGGATTTTGGAACGTCTTCGAGGCGCGGGTAGGATTTTTCGCCAAGGACTTCTGTTTCGTTGGGATTCACGGGGATGATGCGGTAGCCGGCGGACTGCATGTATTGACTAACGCCAAAACTGGGGCGTCTCGGATTGGAAGAGAGGCCGACTACTGCGATGATTTTATAGTTTTTGAGGATGCCGGCAATTAGGTCATTGCTGTGGGGCCAGTTATCGGGGATGGATGTTTTCATGGCGATGTTCGTGATTGGCGCGGGGCGAAGTTATCGAGGAGTTCTCTTGGGATTAGGGCGGAAAGGTTTGTGGGGATTTTTCCCTTGCCGCGAATTTGTCGGGCGGCCTGGATTGGCGGGGCCACGTGGACCTGAGCCGTGAGTTCTGGGGCCGGTGTGTTGCGGTGGCCGATTCTGGTTCCATTTTGTCGGGCGAGTGGGATTAGAGGGACGACTGGAGCCCGAGCGATGGGGAAGGCGCTGTTCACTTCGATTTACGGGACTGCTCGGACGGTGATTTTGGCCCCAGTTTGGACGTCGATCGGTTGGCGGGCGATCTGAAGCGGACTCCTGATTCGGATACCCCTCGCGATCCTGGGTTGAAGGTGGTCGACTCGGTCTTGGGCCATGCTTTCGATGCGCGGGACGATTCGTGGCCGCGGGGCGATATTTTTCTTCAGGGCGGCGCTTTTCAAAATATTTATTTGCGTGAGGTTGCGGTGCGGCGTGAATAACCGTTGCGGTATTTTGCGTGACCGATTCCTGGGGCGGTACGTATGAGAGACGCGGCTTTGGAATTATTTTCAGGGCGCGGCGGAGTTCGTCGATTTCTTTGTCGATTAGCAGGCGGTAGCGGCCTTGCGGCAGGCCTTCCAGCGTGAGGGGACCTAGGCCGATGCGCTTTAGTTTCTCGACGGGATGTTTTTCGGCGAAGAGGACGCGGCGGAGAATGTCTTTTTTGGAATCCTGCAAGGCGACTTCATACCAGAAATTTTCCGCGTGGCCGCGTGTGGCGTCGGGTTGGCGAACGGTGCGAATGGTGGCGGCAGCATTGCGGCCGAGGCGCTCGAGATCTCCCCTCATGAGGCGGCCTTTGATTTTTACGTGGTAATGCTGCTG
Source organism: Candidatus Methylomirabilota bacterium (assembly GCA_035490135.1). Lineage (GTDB taxonomy): Bacteria > Acidobacteriota > Terriglobia > Acidiferrales > UBA7541 > Acidiferrum. The sequence goes on along the minus strand of DATHGV010000331.1, from coordinate 4,581 downwards.
AAGGTTGGCCCAGTCTTTCAGCATTTCGGCGGCGAGATCGCCGTCGTTGGTTAAAAAAAGCAAGCCGCTGGCGTCATAGTCCAGACGGCCGACGGGGTACACGCGCTCGGGTAAACCTTTGAGGCAATTTCTTAGCGTTTTGCGGCCTTCGGGGTCGGCCATCGTGGAGACCACTTCCGGTGGCTTGTTCAAAACGATATAGACGCGGCGTTCGTTGGCTTCGACGAGTTTACCTGCAGCTTCGATGCGGTCTTCTTTGGCGTCGGCTTTGGAACCCAGTTCGGTGATGATTTGGCCGTTGACGCGGACTTGTCCGCTGAGGATGAGTTGTTCGGCGTGGCGGCGAGAGGCGATACCGGCACGGGCGATTATTTTTTGTAGGCGTTCGAGCATAGTTTGGGTGCGTCCGGTGGTTCAGATGAATTTGTATCACCATCTATTGTGACCGGGTTGGGGAGAAACCGCACCGTTAAGTTTGGTGGCGCTCCGGCGGCATCGAAGCGAGATTCCTCCACTTCGCGGGGCGACTCGTTCGTAGGAGCGAACGAGAAGAAAATGCGTCGGCCCGTTCCGGTCGGAATGACAGGTTTTGCCCGGGGCGCGCAATTTCCTAGAGGGCGGCGATGCGGGCTTGCCTGGTTGCGGGGTTTATTCGCCGGCGGCGGCTCCCTTTGATCCGCTGGGTTTGTCGGTGCTCTTCCCTGTTGGGGCAAGATTCTTACGGCGATTTTCTTCGTCGAAGGCGTTGGGGGACTGTACGGCTTCGGGATCTCTGGGGGCTTCGTCGATTTCGCCGGCGGGCATGCCCTCGCCCGTTGCATTGACCTCGGCGGCTATTTCTTCGTTTTCGTCCGATTGATTACTGGGAATATTCTTGTTGGCCATGGTTCCTCCCTCCAAGTTGGATGCGAAGGTGTCACCGAACGAGTCCAAGGGGTCCTCGCGGTCGTGATTGGCGCCATCAGAGGGGGGTTCAACTGGGACGCCGGCGTTTTCCGGGGAATCGAGAACTTCGTCGAGTTCGTCGGTTGGCAACTCGTCGGGCACCACGCCTTCGTCGCTTCCTAGGGCTTCGCGGGCGAGGGCTTCGAATTCCTTGAGGCTGGGTAATTCGCCGAGGTCGCTAAGGCCGAAGCGCATCAAAAATTCTTTGGATGTGCGGTAGAGGATGGGGCGACCGATGACTTCTTTGCGGCCAGCGGTGGTGATGAGGCGCTTATCGAGAAGAGTTTTCAGAACGCCGCTGGTGTTTACGCCGCGAATTTCGCCGATTTCAGGGCCGGTGACGGGCTGCTTGTACGAAATGACGGCCAGCGTCTCGAGCGCGGGCATGGTGAGGCGCAACGGAGGGCGCAAACTTTTTATGAAGCGGCGGACGACGTCGTGCTGCTGTGGCTTGGTGTATAGTTTGAAACCGCCAGCGACTTCGCGAATTTCGATGCCGTGATCTTCGCTGGCGTAACTGGCGACCAGCTCGTCGAGCGAGGATTGTACTGCCAACTTTTCGTCGCCGAGAGCGGTGGCGAGCTGATCGATGGTGGCGGGATCGTCGGCGGCGTAAATGATGGCTTCCAGAGCGGCTTTTCTTTCTTCGTTGGTCATCTAGTTTTTAGCACCTGGGTGTTATTGATACTGCTCGTCGATTTGACGGATTCCGCCTTGCTCGTCAAAGACTACATCGAACATTTTGTGCTTGCGAAGAAGAATAACGCCAAACTGCTTCTCCTGCACGAGGGCAACGGCCTGGAGCTTGACCATTTCGAGGACGGCGAGGAAGGCGACGATCATGGCGTGACGTGAGGGGCAGGCTTCGAAGAACTGAATGAGATTGAGGGTGTTGTCTTCGCTGGCGAGGATTTGCGCGCGTAGCTGGGCGATCATTTGCGCGACGGTGAATTCTTCGTGGCGTAGATCGATGCGCGAGACTTCTTTGCGGCGCTCGAGGACTTGCTGGAAAACTTTTACGAGATCGACGAGGGAGACGACGAGGTCGGCGTCGGTGCCTTCGTCGTTGTAGAGGGATTTGTCGGGTTTAGACCAGACGTTTTCTTCGATTTGTTGTTTCTGGTAGAGAAGCTGCGCGGCGTTTTTGAATTTTTCGTGTTCGACGAGACGCTGAACCAGTTCGGCGCGCGGGTCGCTGGATTCGGTTTCGGGGCCTGCCAGAGGGTCAGGCGGGAGGAGCATTTTGGATTTGATGTAGATGAGCGTGGCGGCCATGTACACGAATTCGGCGGAGACGTTGACGTCGAGCTCTTCGAGTTTGTGGAGGTAGTCGAGGTATTGGGAGGTGATGGTGGAAATCTGGATGTCGTGGATGTTCATCTCGTGCTTCTTGATGAGATCGAGAAGCAGGTCGAGCGGACCTTCGTACATGGGGATATTTATTTTGTAGGATGAGGCCATCGTTTTATTCCCCTGCTGCGCCGAAGATTTCTTTTCTTTTGCTGTCCCAGCCGAAGACGGCTTCGCGCACGCGGGACATGGTTTTCTGAGCGACGTCACGCGCGCGATCGGAGCCGCGATTTAATATTTGCAGAACTTTCGCGGGATCCTTTTCGAATTCGAGGCGGCGGGCGCGCACCGGCTCAATCCATTTGATTAAATTGTCGGCCATGGCACTTTTGCATTCGATGCAGCCGATTCCGGCGGTGCGGCAGCCGTTGGCTGCCCATTCGAGCGTGGGCGGCGGCGAGAACAGTTTATGCCAGTCGTAGACGGGACACACGTCAGGATTGCCGGGGTCGATGCGGCGTTTACGGGCGGGATCGGTGACCATAACTTTTGTTTTAGCACGGATGTCGGCGTCGGATTCGCTTAAGGTGATGGCGTTGCCGTAGCTTTTGGACATTTTGCGGCCATCGAGGCCGGGGATGCGCGGGGTTTGGGTGAGCATCACTTGCGGTTCAATTAGCGGCGGTTCCCAAGAAAAATATTTCGCGTCGCTCCCGACCTTTTCGTGGAGATTCTTGATGCCCCCCTCAAGAGCCAATCCGCGGATGTCAGCCAAGAATTCTGCCCTTTTCTCCCTGGCCCAAGGTTGAAAGCCCAAGATACGGGACACGTACCGAGCTGTAGCAGGATCATCCCAGAAATTGGGATGAACTGAAAACCCATAGAAGAATCCGAAGCGGCGGACGATTTCGCGGCTTAGTTCTACGTGGGATACTTGGTCCTCTCCCACAGGCACGAACAAGTCTGTGTTTTCGGCGCTGTAGATGACGATGTCGGCGGTTTGGAGGCAGGGGTAGCCTAGGAAGCCGTAGGTGTGGAGGTCTTTGTCTTTTACGTTTTCGAGGGCTTCTTTATAGGTGGGGACGCGTTCGAGCCAGCCGAGAGGCGTGACCATGGATAAGAGGAGGTGGAGCTCGGCGTGTTCGCGAACAAGCGATTGCTGGAAGATTGCGGATTTATCGGGGTCGAGGCCGGCGGCGAGATAGTCAGTGGTGATTTCGATGGTGTTTTGGGCTATGGCGCTGGCGTCCGCGTAGTCGCTGGTTAGAGCGTGCCAGTCGGCGATGAAATAAAAACAATCGTATTCGGGGTCGCTTTGGAGGCGGACCCAATTTTCAAGGGCGCCGAAGTAGTGGCCGATGTGCAGGCGGCCCGTGGGGCGCATGCCGCTGACTACTCGTTTTCTTTTTGAGGTGATGCTGGAGTCCAAGATCGATCCTCTTTATTAGGGAGCGGGTGAATTTGGTCGAACTGCGTAATCGAAAAAATCTCAGGCTACACAGTGATCAAAACCCGCACCCTTTGAAAATCACAAAGGGCCCAGCGTTCAAGCAAAAACAAATCAAAATCAAAGGCCCTGATCGCTGACGTTCGGGTCTCACACAGTAATCTAAACCCCCACCCTAAAAAACCTAGGGTGGGACGCCCAAAGTCAAAAGCAAAAAGAAATCAAAAGCAAAATCAAAACAAAAGCAAAACGTTCTGGCCGCATTATGCGGCGGTGGAACGTTGTTGCAAGAGGTCCCGGGCGATGATCATGCGCTGGATTTCGCTGGTGCCTTCGTAAATGGTCAGGACGCGGGCGTCGCGGTACATGCGCTCCACCGGAGTCTCGCGAGAGTAGCCGACACTCCCGTGGATTTGCACGGCCTTGGCGGCCACGCGATTGGCCATTTCGCTCCCATATAGTTTTGCTTTGCTGGCGGCGGTACCGAGACGAGTGGGATGCGCGTCTTTCAGCCACGCGGCCTGATAGAGGAGAGCGCGAGCGGCTTCGATTTCCGTGTGCATGTCGGCGAGCATCCACTGGATGGCCTGGAAGTCGGCGACATTTTTTCCGAAGGCGCGGCGTTGCTTGGCGTATTTGACGGCTTCTTCCATTGCGCCCTGAGCGAGGCCAACGCTTAGAGCGGCGATACCGATGCGGCCGCCGTCGAGCCCGCTGAGCGCGATTTTGAGGCCCTGACCTTCTTCGCCGAGGCGGTTTTCGACGGGGACTTCGCAATCGTTAAGGATGATTTCGACAGAGGGCGAAGTCCGCTGGCCCATTTTTTCTTCATGACGTCCTGCGCGGAAACCGGGGAAATTGGGTTCGACGAGGAAGGCGGTGATTCCCTTCCCGCCGGC